>DYGW01000008.1:7214-35887 GCA_020724485.1 Thermoflexus sp.
GGTGTACGTCTATGCGCTGAACATAGACGAGCCGGGCTGGCTGGCGGACATGATCGCGTCCACGCTCGATCTGAGCCTGGAAGAAAGACAGGCTCTGCTGGCAATGGCCGATCCCTCCGAGCGCCTGCGCAAGGTGAGCGTTCTGCTGGGGCGCGAGCTAGAAGTGCTGGAGCTTGAGGAGAGCATCCAGTCGCAGGTGCGCCGCGAAGTTGACCGGGGCCAGCGCGAGATGTTCCTGCGCGAGCAGATGCGCGTGATCCAGCACGAGCTAGGCGAGGCGGACATCTTCCAGCAGGAGCTTGGCGAATTGCGCGAGCGCATCGAGCAGAAGGAGATGACCGCTGAAGCGAAGGACAAGGCGCTCAAAGAACTGGGCAGGCTGCTGATGATCCCGCCGATGGCGCCGGAGGTGGGCATCATCCGCACCTATCTCGACTGGCTGCTCGATCTGCCCTGGCTGGCGCAGTCCGAAGATAACCTCGATCTAGCTCATGCGGCGCGCGTGCTAGATGCAGAACACTATGGCCTGCCCAAAGCAAAGGAGCGGATTCTGGAGTACATGGCGGTGCACCAGTTGGCCGGCGAGCAGATGAAGACGCCCATCCTGTGCTTCGTGGGGCCGCCCGGCACCGGCAAGACTTCGCTCGGCAAGAGCATCGCCAGCGCCCTGGGGCGCGAGTTCGTGCGCGTTAGCCTGGGAGGTGTGCACGACGAAGCCGAGATACGCGGGCACCGCCGGACGTACATCGGCGCGCTGCCAGGGCGGATCATCCAGACGATGCGTCGCGTTGGGACGATCAACCCGGTGTTCATGCTCGACGAGATTGACAAGCTCGGCGCCGATTTTCGCGGCGATCCGGCGGCGGCGCTGCTGGAAGTGCTCGACCCAGAGCAGAACCATGCCTTCTCTGATCACTATCTCGATGTCAGCTACGACCTGTCGCGCGTGTTCTTCATCACGACGGCAAACTACCTGGATCCCATCCCGCCTGCGCTGCTGGATCGCATGGAAGTGATCGAATTCCCCGGCTACGTGGAGGATGAGAAGGTCAGCATCGCCCGCCATTTCCTCATCCCGCGCCAACTTAAGCAGCACGGCCTGGAAGGTCGCGGGGTGCACTTCGATGAGTCCGCGCTGCGCCTGATCTGCCGCGAATACACGTATGAGGCTGGCGTGCGCAACCTGGAGCGCGAGATCGCCAAGGTGTGCCGCAAGCTGGCGCGGCGCGTGGCCGAGGGCAAGCGCGTGACGCGGCGGATCACCGCCGCGAAGCTGCCCGCATACCTCGGCCCGCCGCCCTTCTTGCCCATGTTGGCCGAGGAGACGGATGAAGTCGGCGTGGCAACTGGGCTGGCCTGGACTGAGGCCGGCGGTGACATCATGGCCATCGAGGTGACGCTGATGCCGGGCAAGGGGGCGCTTCTGCTCACCGGGCAGCTTGGTGACGTGATGCAGGAGTCGGCGCAGGCCGCGCTGAGCTACACGCGCTCGCGGGCGCGGCAGTTGGGGATTGAGCCAGACGAGTTCGACCGGCTGGATATTCACGTTCACCTGCCGGAGGGCGCCATCCCCAAAGACGGCCCGTCAGCGGGGATCACGCTGGCGACGGCGCTGATCTCGGCGCTGACGCAGCGCAAAGTGCGCCGCGACGTGGCGATGACGGGCGAGATCACGCTGCGCGGGCGCGTCCTGCCGGTGGGGGGCGTCCGCGAGAAAATTCTGACGGCGCACCGGGCAGGCGTCCAGCAAGTGCTGCTGCCCAAGCGCAACGAGAAGGATTTGACTGAGATTCCCAAGCACGTGCTGCGCGACCTCGATCTCAAGCTCGTGACGCGCATGGACGAGGTGTTGGGATGGGCGCTGCTCCCGCCGCAAGGCGGCCCGGATTCGCGCCCGGCAGCGACCAGTGCCCATGACGAGATTTCGGCAGGGGGCGACCATGCAGCCTAGCAGCGGTCAGGTGGCACACAAGGGGCGCTTCTTCGAGACCGAGGAGAAATTCACGCAGCAGGGGATTCTGGACCTGCTGGCTGCTGGTCGGGGCGAAATGGTGGACTGGCTGCCTGGCCGAGCGCCGGTGAGCGATATTGCCGCCATGTTGGTGGCTATGGCCAATGCGCGCGGCGGGACGCTGCTACTGGGCGTGGCGCCGCGCTCTGACCGGCCAGCGGGCGTGGATGATGCCGACAACGCCATCAACTGCGTGCTGGAGGCGGCGCTGTCCATCGAGCCGCCGCTGATCATCCCCATGCCGCAGTTGGTCCAGGTGCACGGGTCGCCGATGGTGGTGATTCAGGTGCCGCGCGGGATGCCCTATGTCTATGCGCTGGCGGGGCGCTTCTTGCGGCGCGTGGGAACGGTGAACACCGCCATGACGCCCGCCGATCTGCGCCGGCTGATGCTGGAGCGGGGCGATGTGTCGTTCGAGGCCGAACCCGCCCGCAACGCGCGCCGGACTGATCTGGACTGGGAGCAGGTGGAGGCTTACGCGGCGGGGCTGAGCGGCATGGGCGGCGTCTCGCCGGAACAGGTGCTGCTCAAGCGCGGCTGCCTGACTCGGCGCGATGACGCCCTGGTGCCCACCAACGCAGGCATTCTGCTCTTTGGCCGCGACCCGCAACAGTTCTTGCGCGGGGCAGACATCACGGCGGCCCGCTTCGCCGGCAGCGAGATGGGCGACGTGTTCACGCGCCAGGACATCGGTGGCACGCTCCCGCAGCAGATTCGCCGCGCCGAGACGTTTCTGGTGGACAACCTGCGCAAAGGAGTTCAGCTTGGCGACCGCATGGCGCGCACCGAGCAGATGGAGTATCCGCTCAAGGCGGTGCGCGAGTTGGTCGTCAATGCCGTCGCTCACCGCGACTATAGCATTCAGGGCGACGGCATCCGCCTGTACCTGTTCTTCGACCGCTTGGAGATCACCAGCCCTGGTGGGCTGCCGGGACCAGTCACCGTGGATAACATTGTGGACGAGCGGTTCTCGCGCAACTCGGCGATTGTCCAGGTGTTGTCTGACATGGGCTTCATCGAGCGGCTTGGCTATGGCGTGGATCGCGTGATCGCGCTCATGCGCGAGGTGAACCTGCCCGATCCCAAGTTCGCTGAGACGGCTGGCGGCTTCCGCGTGATCCTGGCGAACAATCCCGTCGCTGAGACGGCGAGCACTGAGCCGGAGCTATTCGGCGGAGTCTTTCGCGGCCAACCTATCAATCGCCGCCAGGAATTCGCTCTCGATTTCTTGATCAACCGCAAGAATGCGCGCATCACCAACAAGGACTTGCAGGAGCTTTGCCCAGAAGTTCACTCGGAGACGATCCGGCGCGATCTCGCCGACCTGGTGAGCCGGGGCATTCTGATCAAGATGGGTGAGAAGCGCGGCTCTTACTATGTGCTCAAGAAGACGCAGGCTCCGCCGCCAAAATAGGGCTGTGCGTCACGAACAGGATCGGTTAGGATCACGGCTTGCTGTGCTGTGTGCACGCGGTGGGGCGCGTGGCGACAGCCTGGTTGATGGGATGAGAGTGGGTTTGTTCGCGTGATACGACTGGGAATACTGACGCTGGCGGGATGCGCGCTCATCTTGACCGGCTGCAATTTCGCGGTGCAGTCGCCGACGGTCACGCCTACCGCCACACCGACGGCCACGCTCACCGCCACGCCTTCGGCGACCGCGACGGCGACGCTGACTCCGACCCCGGCGGCCACGCACACGGCGACGCTGCGGCCTTCGCCGACTCCACGCCCCTCGGCGACACCCTTGCCGACGGCGACGTTCACGCCTACAGCCACACCCTACCCGGCAGCCGGCCTGGCCTATGACCAGTGGACGCCAGTGGATATCCCGCAAGAGCTACGCGGCGGACTGGATCGCCCGTACTTCGCTGTGGTGAGCCTGAACGAGCGCACGGGCGGTACCTCGAACCCGAACACACCGGTGCCTGATACGGAAGTTGAGACCCTGTTCCTGCTCAACCCGTCGAGCGGCGAGCTTATTGAGGTGCTCGATCTGCCGGTGACGACGGACGACCGTATCTACTGGTCGCCCGACGGCAGCAGGCTCGTGTATTTCATGGAGCCGACTCTGTTGGCGGACAATACGCGGGCGGGCGGACTCTACCTGCTAGACCTCAGCCTGGGCATCAGCCTGCGCCTGGTCAACATCCCGTCGCTGGCGCCGCGCGGCATTCCCAATCACCAGCCGGTATGGTCGCCAGACGGGACGCGATTGGCCCTGGCACTGCCCACCGCCTATGATGTGGATATTTTCGCGATCTCGGCGGACGGGTCGAGCTTCGAGAACATCACCCGGCACGGCGCTTACGATCTGTGGCCGGCCTGGTCGCCCGATGGGCGCATGTTGGCGTTCGTCTCAGATCGCTTGCAGTGCCCGTCTTGGGTGCCCGATGAGCCTGGCTCATGTTCTGCCCTGGATGCCGCTCCGCCGACCGGCGGCAACCTGTTCGTGCTCGATGTGGAAACCGGCAGCGTGCAGCAGGTGTCCGACATGACCATTGACGGCCCGCCGGTCTGGGTGAGCAATCTGCAAGTGGCGTTCACTACCGGGCTGTCCGATCCGTTTGCCGCCGAGTCCGCGATCTGGATCACCAACGTCCGGGCGGGGACAGTGCGCAGAGTGTCGGGTGCGGCTGGGGTGCTAAATCTTGGCGCGGCCTGGGCGCCGGGCGGACAGCAGGTCATTTACCATGAGATGACCGACCCGCCATCTGTTGTGCTGCGCGACGCCAACGGGGGATTGATCGGGAGCACAGACCGGTTTCTCTTCCCGCGCTTTGGCTTCTCGGCGGCCTGGTCGCCGGGGGGCGAATGGGTTGCGTTCGGCGGGCGCAACGGGCAGTGCCCGTATGGACTGGTCGTTGCCCGCAGCAACCTGGACATTGTCTCGACGGCGTCTACGCCTGGCGCTTGTGATCCGCGTTATTCCCCTGACGGGCTGTGGCTGGCCTACGCGGGATTCCAGACACGCGCCGGGGCTGCTGATGGCCGCCTGGACTTATTCATCGCCAACCCCAGTGGGTATAACTCGCACAACCTCACCAGCCGTCTGAAGGGCGAAGTCCGGCTATTGGGCTGGGTGGGGAAAGCAGCCAGCGATTAGCAACCCCCTAAGGAGGATCAAAGCCCATGAGTTCGCCAGTCGCTCTTGTGACGGACAGCACGTGCAATATCCCTCCCGATCTTGCTGCTGAGCGCCACATCTATGTGGCACCCCTCTATGTCCTATGGGGTGACGAGAGTTACCGCGACGGGATTGATATCACGGAGCCGGAACTCTTCCGCCGCCTGGCTGTAGCGCGCGAATTGCCCAAGACCTCGCAGGTCTCGCCGCAGGACTTCGCTGACCTGTACCGCCGCGCACAGGCGGCGGAGAACGCAGAGGCGGTGGTCTGCGGCGTGATTTCCAGCAGCATCAGCGGCACCTATGCCTCCGCGATTCAGGCGCGCGAGATGGTGGATTTCCCCGTGCACGTGGTAGACACCCGGCAGGTTTCGTGGGCGCTCGGCTTCGCTGTGTTGGCGGCGGCGCAGGCGCGTGACGCCGGGCAAAGCGCAGAGGCAATTGCGGAGACGATTCGGGAGACGGCCACGCGCACGCACCTCCTGTTCATCGTCGAAAGTCTCGACTACCTGCACCGAGGCGGCAGAATCGGCGGCGCCAGCCGTCTGCTGGGGACTGCGCTGAATATCAAGCCCGTGCTTGAACTGCGTGACGGAGTCGTTAACCCGGTGGACAAGGTGCGCACGCGCAAGCGGGCCACCGAACACATCCTGACGCACATTGGGCAGATCGCGGGCGGGCAGCCAATCGTGCGGCTGGGGATCATTCACGGCGACGTGGAGGGCGAAGCGTTGGCGCTGCGCGATGCGGCTGTGGCGCGCTACAACCCCAGCGAGGTCTATGTCTCGTTTGCGACGGCGGTGTTGGGCGTGCATGTGGGGCCTGGGGCGCTGGGCATCATCGCTGAGTGGTCGGCGTAATCCCACAGGCTTTCCCACATATCCCGCATTACCCACACCGTATCCCACAGCCTATCCCAGTTATCCCAACTATCCCACATTATCCCAAACGCTATCCCACAAGGCGTGGGATATGTGGGATTCAACGTGTCAATGCGCTGACTGTCGCAACTGCCCGGCTGAGGTTATCCCACACGGCGTGGGATATGCGGGATTCACGCTGTCTGCCGGGCGAACTCGCCCAGACGCTCCAGGACTTGCAGCAGCCGCGCCTGCCAGACGCCGTCCTCCAGGGATTCGTAGGGCAACCACACCGCCACGCGGCTGACGCGCGTATCAGCGCCGAGGCTTTCTTGCAGAGCGGCGCGGTCAATGGTAGCCAGGTATGGCAGGCGAATCCCAATCTGCCCGTTCTCGCTGGAGATGGCTGTTGCGTCCGCCTGCTGAGCGAGCAGCTTGATCTGTATCTGGAACAGCAGGCCGTTGACGGCGCGGGGCAGCGGGCCGAAGCGATCGGTCAGCTCGTCGCGCATTTCGTCAACGGCGCGCAACCGGTCAATCTCGGCCATGCGCCGGTAAAGCTGGATGCGCAGGGCTGGGTCGTCCACGAACGTCGTTGGGATATAGGCGGGAATGGGCAGATCAATGGTCACTGTGGACGTGGCGATGGGCAGTTGGGGCGGGGGACTCTCGCCCTTGAGATGGCGCACAGCCTGGGCCAGCAGTTGGGTATACAGGTGAAATCCCACAGCGGCGATGTGGCCGCTCTGCCGCGTGCCCAGCAAATCGCCCGCGCCGCGTATCTCCAGGTCGCGCATGGCGATGGACATGCCCGCGCCTAGCTCGGTCTGCTCGCTGATCGTCTCCAAGCGCGCGCGGGCTTCGGGCGTCAGGCGGCTGGTGCGCGGGTGGAAGAAGTAGGCGTAGGCCTGGTGCGCGCCGCGTCCGACCCGCCCGCGCAGTTGGTAAAGCTGGGCCAGGCCAAACCAGTCAGCGCGATCCACGATGAGCGTGTTGGCGTTGGGGATGTCCAGGCCGCTCTCGATGATGGACGTAGACACCAGCACGTCGAAATCACCGCGCGCGAAGGCGTTCATTACCACTTCCAGGCGTTGCTCGTCCATCTGGCCGTGCCCGACGACGATCTCGGCCTCCGGCACCAGATCGCGCAGACGGGCGGCGATGGTGTCAATGGTCTGGGTGCGGTTGTGAACAAAATAGACCTGCCCGCCGCGATCTAGCTCGCGCAGGATGGCCTGGCGCGCCAACTTGGGATTATACGTGCCGACGTGGGTGACGATTGGCAGCCGCTCCTCTGGCGGGGTCTGGATCATGCTGATGTCGCGGATACCGGCCAGGCTCATGTACAGCGTGCGCGGGATGGGCGTCGCGGTGAGAGTCAGCACGTCAACCTCGGTGCGCAGGCCCTTGAGGTGCTCTTTGTGAGTGACGCCGAAGTGTTGTTCCTCGTCAATGATCAGCAGGCCCAGGTCTTTGAATCCCACATCCGGCTGAAGCAGTCGGTGCGTCCCGATGACGATGTCCACCTGGCCCTGGGCCAGCGCGTAGAGAATTTGCCGTTGCTCGGCGGGGCTGCGGAAGCGAGAGAGCATCTCCACGTTGACGGGGAAGGGCAGCAAGCGGCGCGAGAACGTGGTGAGGTGCTGCTGGGCGAGCACGGTCGTGGGGACAAGCAGCGCCACCTGCTTGCCGTCCATCACTGCCTTGAAGGCCGCCCTGAGCGCGACTTCGGTCTTGCCATAACCCACGTCGCCGCAGATCAGGCGATCCATTGGCTGCGGGCGCTCCATGTCCGTCTTGACTTCGGAGAGCGCGCGCAGTTGGTCGTTCGTCTCCACGTAGGGGAACGACGCTTCCAGCTCGTGCTGCCAGGGCGTATCCGGGCTAAAGGCGTGACCCTGCACCTCCGACCGGGCGGCGTACAGCTCCAGCAACACGCGCGCGATTTCCTCGACGGCGCGGCGCGTACCTTCCTTTGTCCGGTGCCAGTCTTGTGTGCCCAGGCGATTGAGCGCGGGCGGGCGGGCGTCCGCGCCGACATAGCGCGAGATGCGATCGGCCTGGTGGATGGGCACATAGAGGAGATCGCTGCCCGCGTATTCGAGCACGAGGTATTCGCGCTCGCTCTCGTCCATCACCCGCTTTTGCAGGCCAGCGAAGCGCCCGATGCCGTGCTCGACGTGAACGACGTAATCGCCAATGGCGAGATCGGCGAAGCTGGCTTCGGGGGGCAGGGCGCGCGGCTGCTTGCGGCGGCGCGGTTCCGGGCGGCGCCAGCCAAAGATCTCGGCGTCGCTGAACAGCAGCAACCGCCTCTCCGCGCGCGTCAGAGTCCAGCCCTCGGCGAGCGTGCCTTCGACGAAGGCCAGCGACGTGGACGAGTCCGCTGCTGTGATGTGGCTCTTGGGCGGCACGTAGTCATGCTGTTCGCCCCATAACTCGGCGACTCGCTGCGCCTGCTGGGTCACGACGATGACCTGTTCGCCCCGATCTAGCGCGCGGGCTATGTCGTCCAGCACGCTGCGCAGCTGGCCGCCATAACGCTGGCCTGGCGCGAAGCTGTCGCCGAGGGCTGGCGAGTCGCCGAGCATGTTTTCGGCGGGCGCGCCCAGATGGAGCACCTGGCGGGTGGACAATTCGTCCTGAATCTCGGCCCAGGTGAGGTAGGGCAGCGGGCAGTCAGGGGGAAGCTGTCCGGCGCGCTCGCGGTCATAGCGCGTGGCAACGGCCTGCTCTTCCAGTTCGTTGACGCTGTCCTCTAGCTCACCCCAGTCGTCTACGATGATGAGGGCGTTGTCGGGGATGTAGTCGAAAAGGCTCGCTGGATGGCTGTAGAGGTACGGTGTGTAGAACTCTAGGTGCGGGAAGGCGACACCATCGGCCAGCAGTTCACGGTCTGGGCGCGACGACGCAGCGTCGGCGCTCGCTTCAGGCTGGGCGGCGAACCAGGCCGTTAGCTGCTCGGCGACGCGGGGCGCGTAGCGCGGCAAGGCTTCGCGGGCCGGGATGATCGTCACCTGGGCGATGCTCTCCGCTGAGCGTTGAGTCTGTGGGCTGAAGGTGCGCAGGCTCTCGATTTCGTCGCCGAAGAACTCAATGCGCACGGGCAGCGCCGCCGACATGGGAAAGATATCTATGATTCCTCCCCGGCGGCTGAACGTACCCGGCTCGACCACGACACTGGCAGGCGTGTAGCCGAAATGGAGCCAGGTGCGCAGCAGGGCTTCTGGCTGGCTCTGCGCGCCCGCGCACAAGACGCGAGTCCCGGCGCGGAACTCGCGCACCGGCAGAGTCTTCTGCAGCAGGGCATGGGCCGATGTAATGACGATCGGCGGCGGAAGCTCGTCCCCGCGCTCCCCGATGGGCCTGGTGAGCGCGGCCAGCGTCTGTAGGCGAGTCTGGATGGTGCGTGTCGTCCAGGGGGCGCGCTCGTAGAAGAGCGACGAGGGTTCGGCGTAGCGCAGGATGGGCAGGTCGGGCGACCAGACCGGAAGCTGCTCGGCCAGGTTGTGCGCGCGGTCAACGCGCCCGGTGAGAATCAGGATTGGGCGCTGCATGTCCTGGGCGAGGCCCGCGACGGCGAATGACCGCGCCGCGCGGAGCAAGTGCTGATCTGGCACGGGTTGCCCGGCGCGCAGCCCGGCGAGCACGGACTGGTAGGCGCGAGTCTGGCGCAGGTGGCCGAGCAGGCCGGCCAGGCTCATACTGCTGTGCTCGCTGGCACGCTGTCGTTCTGTCTCAAGAGTCATGGTCATTTTCAGCAGTCAGAGAGGTGGGCGCGGTTGGTGGGGCTGGCCTGGCGGCGCGCTGGGCGATGTCTTCGGGCGAGCCGTTGTAGCGGTTCATCGCCAGGTCAATGCTGTCAGTCAGCCAGGTCTCAACGGCCAGGATCACGCGCTCAACAGCCCTTGCTACCTCCGCTTCGTCCGGCCCGTCAAAAGGGCGCAGGACATAGCTGGCGGGGTCCATCGGCGTATCCGGGCGGCCAATACCGACGCGAATGCGCGGGAAGTCCTGCGTGCCCAGCCGCTGGATGATGTCGGTAACGCCTTTGTGCCCGCCGGAGCCGCCTTTGGGGCGGATGCGCAGCGTGCCTACGGGCAGGTCGAGGTCGTCAAAGATGATCATGATCTGGGCGGGCGGGATTTGGTAGAACGCCGCCAGGCCCTGCACGGCGCTGCCGCTGAGGTTCATGTACGTTTGCGGCTTGGCCAGCAGCACACGATGACCCTGGATGCTCCCCAACGCGATTTTCGCCTTCGACTTCTTCTTGTCGTCGAAGGCAAGGCTATGGCGCGCCGCGAGCGCGTCCACGCAGCGGAAGCCGATATTGTGCCGGGTATTCGCGTACTCCCGGCCAGGATTGCCCAGCCCCACGATGAGAAACATGACGGACATCTGCCTTGACTTCAAGAAACGCCGTCCGTTGATTATCCCTGGCTTAGGTCACCCTCCGTCCTGCCAGCGATCCGGCGGCTGCCAACCCATAGAGTGCGGGGACGAGCGGGCACAGCGGCGCAGCAAGACGTAGCCAAGCATGAGCACAAATCCCACAACAGCCAGATAGAACCCCGTACAGAATGCGTTGCTGACGCGCCCTGTGTTGACGCGCGTGGTCGTCTGCTTCTCACCTGACGAGCCAGCGCCTACGAATGAGTCGGACGCCAGCGGCTGGACGAAGCCCGGCAATTCGTCGGACGCCGGGGTATTGCCGGGCGGCTGGAAGACCGGCGATGTGGGCGACGGGCCGGGCGAGGGCACCGGGCTGTCCGGCGCCACGTTGATGGCGGGGAGTGTTGGGACGGGCGTCGGCAGGCTGTTGGCGACGCGCAGGTTCGACGCGATGTACTCGCCGGTCCGCTCGTCATCCAGGAACACACGCAGCCGCAGCCGGTAGAAGCCGTCGGGCACGAGGTTCGTGTTCCAGGTGCCCAGAACACCGTCGCGCACCTGCTGCTGAACGGGCGGCTGCACCAGCAGCCACAGCGCATTGGGATCGCTCAGGTCGTCGTATTCGAGCGTGTAGCGGGCGAACCCTGTCGGGTATGCGGCGCTGCCCAGGATATTGACCAGCCCGAACAACTGCGCGCCATCTGTGGGGAAGGTGATCGCGCTGAGTATCTGATCGGGTGTCTGGGCCGCCACGCCTGCGGGTGCGGTTGTCCACAGACATGCGGCAGCCGCTACCGCAGCCAGGAAGACGCCCAGCCGGTGTCTGTGTTTCATCCCCACTCCCTGGGACTCGATCTCCGCGCAAGCCAACCTTGCGAGTCTAACAACCCCGATCTGAACGCGCAAATCAGATCAGGGCCTGGCGGAGGGATCAATGAGCGGCTGGTAGGCAGACGACAGAACCGGGCAGGGACGCAGGACCGGGCGTGTCAGTGGACGTGTTCGAGTGGGTCCTTGATCGCCCCACGATCGGTCAGCGCCTGGTCAGCACCCGGACGGTCGCCGGGTGGGGCGGTCTTGCGCAGCGCGACCGCCGCCATCTTGAAATCGGGAATCTTGGCGCGTGGGTCGACCTTGTTCAGAGTCAGCTTGTTCGCCGCGGCCTCGGCGAAGTGGAACGGCAGGAAAACCGTGCCCTGGGGCGACCGCCCGGTGACCAGCGCCCGGCAGGTGATGCTGTCTCGCCGCGACGTGACCTCAACCCAGTCGCCGGAGGTGAGGCCAAGCGCGGCAGCATCGTCGGGGTGGACTTCGAGCACGGCTTCGGGGAAGATGTCATCCAGCCGCGACTGCCGCGTGAGCGTGCCGCCGTGCCAGTGGTAAAGCACGCGGCCCGTCGTCAGGTGGAAGGGGTACTCGTTGTCGGGCAGTTCGCTCTCCGTGCCGAAGTCGAGCGCCCAGAACTTGCCCTTGCCGCGCGGGAAGTCGTCGGCGAAGAGGATGGGCGTGCCAGCATGGTCGAGCGACGGGCACGGCCAGTGCACGCCGCCTTCGCGCTCCAGACGCTCGTAGGTGATGCCGTAGAAGTCGGGCGTCACCTGGCGCATCTCCTCCCAGATGTCCTCGGCGCTGCGGTAGTCGAAGCCCGCGCTGGTCGTCGTGCCAAGCAGCCGCTCTATGCGCCGGGCCAATTCACAGACGATCTGCCAGTCCTGGCGCGAGTCGCCGGTTGGCGGCAGCGCCTGGCGCACGCGCTGCACGCGCCGGTCGCTATTGGTGAAGGTGCCATCCTTCTCGGCGAAGCTAGCCGCCGGCAGGATCACGTGCGCGTACTCAGTGGTCTCGTTGGGGAAGATGTCAATGCAGACGAGGAAATCGAGCGCTTCCAGCGCGTGGCGGGCGTGGGCGAGGTTCGGCTCGCTCATCAGCGGATTCTCGCCCATGACGACCATCGCGCGCACTTTACCCAGCAGCGCGCCGTCCACCATCTCGGTCACGGTGAGGCCGGGCTGCGGGGAGAGCGCCGTCTGCCAGGCGCGCTCGAAACGGGCGCGGATCGCGTCGTCGTCCACGCGCTGGTAGGCCGTGAAGACGTTGGGCAGGCCGCCGCTGTCCGAGCAGCCCTGGACGTTGTTCTGCCCGCGCAGAGGGTTCAGGCCGGTGCCGGGCTTGCCGATGTGCCCGGTCAGCAGGGCGAGATTGGTCAGGGTGAGGGCGTTGTCGGTGCCGTGCGTGCTCTGCGAGATGCCCATGCCCCAGTAGATGGCGGCGCGCTGGGCAGTGGCGTACATGCGCGCGGCGGCGCGGATGTCGTCCGCTGGGACGCCGCTGACGCTCTCCGCCCACTGCGGCGTGAACGCGGCCAACGAGCGCGCGTACTCGGCGAAACCCTCGGTGCGCTGGCCGATGAACTCCTCGTTGTACAGCTCCTCGGCCATGATGACGTGCGCCATCGCCTGAAAGACGGCCACATCTGTGCCCGGTTTCTGGCGCAACCACAAGGTAGCGAAATCGGTCATCTCGATCTGGCGCGGGTCAATGACGATCAACCGGGCACCGTTCTGGCGGACGGCGCGCTTGAGGAAGAGGCTGATCACCGGGTGGGTTTCGCTAGTGTTGCTGCCGGTGATGATGAACGTGTCCAGGTGTTCCATCTCGGCGATACTGTTGCTCATGGCGCTGGAGCCGATGGCCAGTTGCAGGCCGGTGACGCTCCCCGCGTGGCAGAGCCGGGCGCAGTGGTCAATGTTGTTGGTCTTGAGCACGGCGCGCACCCACTTCTGGAAAACGTAGTTATCCTCGTTGGTGGCTTTGGCCGAGGCGTAGGTGGCGATGCTGTCGCCGCCGCTGTCGCGGACGATGCTCGCCAGCCGCTCGCTGACCAGGGCCAGCGCCTCGTCCCAGGTAGCGGGGCGGAACTCACCGGGCGCGCCAACCCGGACCAGAGGCGTGGTCAGCCGGCGGGGGTGCATGGTGAAGTCCGTGCCGAAGCGCCCCTTGACGCACAGCTTGCCGTAATTGGGCGCGGCGTCGAACGGCGCGCCGACGCGGTAGGTTATCCCGTCTTTGAGATATAATTCCATCTGGCAACCCACGCCGCAGTACGGGCAGGTGGTGCGAACGATGCGGTCGGGTGCGAGGGGCGCGGCAGGTTGCATCGTGGTCAACTCCAATTGGCACTGATTTTGTCAGGTATCTGTTTGCATTATTGCGTTGATTATAGTCTACTTACGGGCGCACAGCCGACTCCTGGCGCACCGCCGATCCAGAAAGGCTTCGCTGATGGCCGAGATGACACGCTTAGGTGAGATTGTGGCCCGCTACACAGGGCGCGGGCGCGACGCATTGCTGCCCGTGCTGTGGGAAGTGCAGCGCGAGGCGGGCTTTGTTGACGCGGAGACGGCGCTGAGCGTCTCGCGTACCTTGCACGTCCCCATCGCGGACATCTATGGCGTGATCGGCTTCTACTCGCTCTTTTCCGACGAGCCAGAGGGCGAGACGGTCATCCACGTGTGCACCGACCCGTCATGCGGGCTGGCGGGGGTCGATTCTGTTCTGGACGGGCTATGCGCGCAGCTGGGCGTCCGGCCCGGCGAAACCACCGCCGACGGGCGTTACACGATCAAGCGCAGCACGTGCCTGGGCCTGTGCGAGCACGCGCCAGCGGCGCTTGTCTGCCGCCGGGGCGAGGGGGAGCATTCGCACGCCCCCGTGACCGACAGCGAGACGCTGCTCAATGGCAGTCGCCCGGCGCGGGCGGCGGTCGTGGGCGGCGACTGGCATGTTTTCTTCCCTGGCGTCGAGCCGAATCACACAGAATCGCTGGCACAGTACGGCGATTATGCGGCGCTGCGCCACGCGCTGCTTGCCCTGACGCCAGAGCAGGTCAGCGCGGAAGTGGAGGCGGCAGGTCTGGTCGGGCGCGGCGGGGCCGGGTTCCCGACCGGCATGAAGTGGCGCTTCACGCGCGGCGCAGGGGGGCAGCCCCATTACGCTGTCTGCAATGCCGACGAGAGCGAGCCGGGCACGTTCAAGGATCGCGTGTTGATGGAACACCGGCCCCATCTGCTGCTCGAAGGGCTGCTGCTCTGCGCCTACGCGATCCAGGCCCGCTATGCGTTCGTGTTCATTCGCGGGGAGTACCCGGAAGCTGCGGCCATCATGGAAACGGCCATCCGCGAGGCGCAGAGCGCGGGGCTGCTTGGCGAGCGGATCATGGGCACGGATTTCTCCTGCTCGGTCGAGATCCGGCGCGGGGGAGGAGCGTACATCTGCGGGGAAGAGACGGCGCTCTTTGAGGCGATTGAGGGCAAGCGCGGCTTTCCGCGCATCAAGCCGCCGTACCCGACTACGCACGGTCTGTTCGACCGGCCCACGTCCATCAACAACGTCGAGACGCTTTGCGCCGTGCCCGCCATCATCAGCAACGGGGCGGGGTGGTTCCGGCAGTGGGGCACCGAGAAGAGCACAGGCACCAAGCTCGTCTCGGTGAGCGGGCACGTCCGCCGTCCGGGCGTGTACGAGATTTCCTTTGGGCTGACATTGCGCGAGTTGCTGGAAGGGCATTGCGCGGGCTTCGTGGGTGAGCCGCAGGCGGTGCTGACGGGCGGCGCGGCGGGGACGTTCCTGCGGGCGGACGAGATTGACGTGCCGCTCACCTTTGAGGGCTTGCAGGCGGCGGGGACGACGCTTGGCTCCGGGGCGGTGATGGTCTTCAACACGGAAGTTGACCTGCGCGACGTTCTGCGGCGGCTGGGGCATTTCTTCGCCCACGAAAGCTGTGGGAAATGCTTCCCCTGCCAGCTTGGCACGCGGCGGCAGATGGAGATTCTCGACCGCCTGGCGCAGCCGCTACCCGGCGACGCCGAGCGCCTGCGCGACATCGGCCTGACGATGAGCGAGGCGTCGCTGTGCGGGCTGGGGCAGACGGCGGCGGCGGCGGTACTGAGCGCGCTGCGCAAGTGGCCGGCGCTGTTCGCGGCGGGATCGTGACGCGGCATAGTGAGGAGCACGGCGAGCGCAAAGGGGCTGACGATGAGTGATGCCAGTGAGATGATCACGCTGACGATTGACGGCCAGCAGGTGGCGGTTGCGGCGGGCACAACCATCCTGGAGGCGGCCCGGTCGGTGGGCATTGATGTGCCGGTCATCTGTTACCACGAGGCGACGACGGCCAACGGGCTGTGCCGTGTCTGCGTGGTGGACGCGGACGGGGGACGGCTCTTGCAGCCGGCGTGTATCGTCCCGTGCCGGGCGGGAATGGTGGTTGAGACGCGCAACGAGCGCGTGGAGCGCAGCCGGCGCACCATCCTGGAAATGCTGAACTCGGCGGTGAACCTGGCCGAAGCGCCGGCAATCCAGGCGCTGCTGGACGACTACGGGGCGCAGCCTGACCGGTTCCCGGCGGCGGAAAAGCGCGATCACGCGCTCATTGATGACAACCCCTTCTACGTGCGCGATTACAGCCAGTGCGTGCTGTGCTGGCGCTGTGTGCAGGTGTGTGCCGAGGATGCCCAGTACACCTACGCCCTGACGCTGGATCACCGGGGGTTCGAGACGCACGTATCCACAGCCTTTGGCGTGCCCATGCTGGATTCGTCGTGCGTGTTCTGCGGGCAGTGCGTCAGCGTCTGCCCGACCGGTGCGCTGAAGCCGAAGATCGAGTTCGGGCTGGAGCAGGGCTGGACGCTGGAGCAGATTTGGGAGAACACGCGCTTCCTGAAGAAGAACCGGCGTAAGTCCGGCTGAGATGACAATCAGTGCGCGCGCGGCCATGCCGGCGCCAGCGCGGAGATACCTGGTGACAGCCATTCCCCCTACCGACGCTATCTTTGAGCCTGGGGCGCTGCCAGCGACCTACTGGTCTGTGTCCGGCGAAACCGCTGAGCTTGTTGCAGGCGGCGTGCCGCAGGAGATTCACCTGGGGCTGTATGTCAACGGGCGTGACCTGGCGACGCTCATGTGCAGCCCGGTTGAGCAAGAGGCGTTGGCGCTGGGCTTCTTGTTCAACGAGGGCGTGATCCAGTCTTATGCCGACGTGGGCCTCGTCCGGCGCAACGTGAGCGGGACGACGGTGGATGTATTCCTGAAGACCGGCGACTTCACTACACCGCGCCGCCTCGTGCTGACTTCCGGTTGCGGGGGAGGGGTCAGTTTCCAGACTGTCACCGACGACCACCCCCCGTTGGAGACGGGATTCACCACGACGCCGCAGACGCTCCTTGACCGGATGCGCGACCTTAACGCCACTGCCCGACTGTACCGGCAGGTGCGCGGCATTCACACCTCCGTCCTCGCGGACAGCGACTCTGTGCTTTTCACGGCTGAGGACGTGGGGCGGCACAACACGATTGACAAGCTGATGGGCAAGGCGTTGCTGGCCGGGATCAGCCCGCGCGACCGGATGCTGGTCACCAGCGGGCGCATCAGCTCGGAGATGCTGCTCAAGGCGCGGCGGATGGGCGTGCCGCTGGTAGCCAGCCGGACAGCCCCGACGAGCATCTCCGTGCAGATGGCCGCCGCCTGGAATATCTGCGTGGTGGGGTATCTGCGCCAGGGTAGTATGCGCGTCTACACTTGTCCTGGGCGGCTGGGGGTGGGTGGTTAGGGTATACGCCTTGGGGTGCGCCAACGTATCTCGGGTGTCGCGATTGCTCTGATTGGCCTCGATTCTTGTTTGACATGGCTTGGTCGCTTGTGCGATAATCTAGCCATCACGGTATGGCCTCGTTGCAAGGCGTGGCAAGGCCCGCCGCTGAAAATGCCATCTCAAACAGAAGGAGGTGGTGTCCATGCACGATGGTAGTTTGCAGTGGGGCGCTGTGACACCCCTCCTTCCGCCGAAGTAGCCGGTGTCACAGCGCTCAAGACCGGGGTCCCCGAACTTGTTTCGGGGACCTGCCTTTTACGGGAGATGTGAGGTGAGGGGCGAGCCATGACGCGGCTGCCGGTGGGCAAGATTCCCCATGATCTGTTGGCCGAGATGTTGGCCGGGCTGCCGCCAGCCGATCCCCGTGTGGTGCTGGGGCCGCAGGTGGGCGAGGACGCGGCGGTGATCGCGCTGCCAGACCGTTACCTGGTCGCCAAGACCGACCCGATCACCTTTGCGACCGACGAGATCGGCTGGTACGCGGTTCAGGTGTGCGCGAATGACATCGCCACAACCGGGGCCGCGCCGCTGTGGTTCCTGGCGACCCTGCTGCTCCCTGACGAACACGCGACGGCAGACCTGGCGCGAGTTATCTTCACGCAGATTGGCGCCGCGTGTCGCGATCTCGGCGTGGCGGTAGTCGGCGGGCACACCGAGGTGACCTATGGTCTCGACCGCCCGATTGTGGTGGGGTGCATGTTGGGCGAAGTCGCCCCGGAACGGTTGGTGCGCACGGGGGGCGCGCAGCCTGGCGATGCGATCCTGCTCACTAAAGGCGCGCCGGTTGAGGCCGCCGCGATCGTCGCGCGCGAAAAGCGCCGGGAGCTATCGGCTCATTTCCCTGAAGCCTTTCTCGATCGCGCCGCCGCTTTTCTGCGCACGCCCGGCATCAGCGTTGTTCGCGACGCGGCGGTGGCGATGGGGGTGGGCGGCGTGACCAGTATGCACGACCCGACCGAGGGCGGGGTCGTGACGGCGCTGTGGGAACTGGCTGAAGCGAGCCGGTGTCGCGTGGAGGTGTCGCTGTATGGCGACGCCGAGCTATGGCTGCCAGAGGCGGCGGCGCTGTGCCGCTTCTTTGGATTGGATCCGGCCTGCGCCATCGCTTCTGGCGCGCTGCTGCTCACAGTCTCTCCTGCGCGCTTCCCCGCCATGCTGGACGCCTATGCGCTGGCGGGCATCCCTGTCTTTCACCTGGGGCAAATGGCCGCCGGGCCGATCACTGTGTGCGACACGGCGCGCGGCGTGCTGGCCCGCCCCCTGGTGGATGAGATTGCGCGCCTATTCTGACAATTGTCCCCTACAACACAGTCGCTTGGCAAAATGTATTGGCCCTGTGTGCGGCTTCGCGGTACAATGCGGCCCGTTGTCTTTTCGATGCCCCAAAGCGTCGAACTACGGCAATGGCAGCCTGCACTAAATCAACTGGAGCTACCTGCATCGAGTGACACTTTGGGCCGCTGCCCATCAGGAGGGGTACCGCAACATGTTCCAAATGGATATCGAGGTATTCGAGCAAGTGATGATCTTCATCGTCCTTGCTATAGCCGGCGTAGCGCTCGGCTATGCGCTTTGGCTGCGGAACTATATCATGGCCGCTGACAAGGGCAATGCGGAGATGCAGCGTCACTGGGGCCACATTCGTGACGGGGCGAACGCTTACCTGCGCACGCAGCTTAAGACTGTGGTCGTGATGATTGCCTTGCTGACCGTAGCCATGTTCCTGAGCGTGTTCGTGGTCAGCCCAACCCCAGAAGCCAACGAGTACTTTGACGGGGATAAGGACACGGCCCGTCTGGTCATCGCGATAGCGCGCGCGCTGGCCTTTGTGATGGGGTCTTCATTCTCGGCGATGGTTGGCTTCTTCGGCATGAACATGGCCGTGCAAGGCAATGTGCGCGTTGCCGCGGCGGCAGAGCGCGGCGGGTACCAGGAAGCGTTGAAGATCGCCTACCGCTCCGGCACGATCACTGGGATGCTGACCGACGGGCTGGGTTTGTTCGGTGGCACGATCATCTTCATCATCTTTGGCAAGGCGTCACCGGACGTTCTGCTGGGCTTCGGTTTTGGCGGCACGCTGTTGGCGCTCTTCATGCGTGTGGGCGGCGGCATCTAC
Source organism: Thermoflexus sp. (assembly GCA_020724485.1). Classification (GTDB taxonomy): domain Bacteria; phylum Chloroflexota; class Anaerolineae; order Aggregatilineales; family Aggregatilineaceae; genus UBA2029. The sequence continues at coordinate 26,370 of DYGW01000008.1, forward strand.
ACCAAGGCGGCAGACGTGGGTGCTGACCTGGTGGGCAAGGTCGAGGCCGGGATGGAAGAGGATGATCCGCGCAATGCGGCAGTGGTGGCCGATCTAGTTGGCGACAACGTCGGCGACTGTGCGGGCATGGCTGCGGACATCTTCGAGTCCTATGAAGTGACCATCGTATCCAGCCTAATCCTCGGCCTGGCGCTGACTGCGCTCAATGGCGAGTTGTACTGGATCGTTCTGCCGCTGTTGGTGCGCGGCATCGGGGTGGTGAGTTCCATCGTCGGCACGTATGCCGTGTCGCTGTGGCGCGTGGATGACGCCGAAGAAGCCATGTTCAAGAGTTACGAAGTATCGAGCGGCATCACTATCGGCTCGACGTTCCTGTTGGCGTGGCTCTATGCCGGGCAACTGTCGCTGGCGACGCTGGTGGCAGTGGGAGTAGGGCTGGCCGTGACTTTTAACCCGCTCACGTCGTATGCCACGAGCGCCAAGAGCAAGCGCGTGCAGACAATCGCATCATCCACGCGCTTCGGGCCGGCCTCGGTCATCCTTGAAGGGTTGTCGCTGGGTTACCTGTCCAGTGTATGGGCGCTGTTCGTCATTGTTGGCAGCCTGTCGGCGGCAATCCTGGTTTACAGCTTCGAGTTCCCCAACGATCTCAAGCTGCCAGCGGTGCTGATCGGGTTGGCGCTGGCAGCCATCCAGATTGTGCGGGGGCGGATGCGCGGCCATCTTGTCGAGGGCTTTTTCTCGGCGATGTGGATCATGGTCTTTGCGTTGTTCCTGGTCAGCATGCACGAAGTGCCGGATGTGCACAGCTACAAGTACATCCTCTTCGGCGTGACCCTGATCGGCGTGGGGATGCTCTCGCATACGGGCAACAACGTAAGCATGGACACGTTTGGGCCAATCTCTGACAACGCGAACGGCATCGGCGAACTGGCGGGGATGAGTCCTACTGCGCGCCAGATCATGGCCGACCTTGACGCTGCGGGTAACACGACGAAAGCAATCACCAAGGGCGTGGCGATTGGCTCGGCGGTGATCGCGGCGGTGTCGCTGTTCGGCAGCTTCTTCTCCGACATTCAGCGCGTAGACCCCAACTTCGAGGAAATCGTCAACCTGGCTAACCCGGTGGTCTTCGTGGGGCTGCTCATCGGCGGCTCGTTGCCGCTGCTCTTCAGTGGCCTGCTGATCAAGGCGGTCAACCGTGCGTCTGGTCTGATCATGGCGGAAGTGCGCCGTCAGCTCCGCGACCCGGAGATCGCCAGCGGGGCCAAGACTCCCGACTATGCCAATGCCGTGACCATCTCTACGCATTCGGCGCAGGTTGAGCTAATTCCGCTCGGTCTGATCGCGGTGCTGGCGCCGATTGCGGTGGGTTTCCTTCTGAAAGAGGAGGCGTTGGGGGGGTTCCTGGCGGGCGTGATCCTGGTCGGGCAGTTGCTGGCTGTGTTCATGTCCAACGCTGGTGGCGCGTGGGATAACGCGAAGAAGTACGTGGAAGATGGATACTACGGCGGCAAGGGCAGCGAGAACCACAAGGCGAGCGTCGTCGGCGACACGGTCGGCGATCCGCTCAAGGACACGGCTGGCCCTGCGCTCAACCCCATGATTAAGGTGATGAACCTGGTGGCGCTGATTGTGGCTCCGCTGGTGGTGGAGTACGACGGGTATAGCCCCGGCATCCTGATTGGGGTGGCGGTGGCAATCGCGCTCATTGTCTGGGCGGTGCGGCGCAGTGACCGGGAGGACACGTTGCTGGCCGAAGAAGTGGCCGAGCGCGTGACCGCTGACATGGTGGCGGCGGACTGACCATCTGCTCAGGTCGGCGGGCAGCGTGGGCCTTGAGGCTCGCGCCGGTGCCCTGATAGTCAATGCACGAATGCGGCGACTCGCGGTGGTACGTTCCACCGCGAGTCGCCGTCTTTTTCGGTTTGGCTGTAGAATCGGATCGGATACGGGCGGAGTACGGGCGGAGAGGACAGATACACCTTGACCACTCTCGTGGTGACAGACTCCCAGCCGGACGCGCATGACCTGCCGGGCCACCCCGAACATGCCGGGCGGTTGCAGGCGGTGCGCCACCGGCTGGCGGCAGACGGCCTGATGGAGCGCGTGCGAAGCGAGACACTGCGACTCGCAGACCCAGCGCTGTTGAGCGCCGTGCACACAACGCAATACCTGGGCCAGCTTCAGGCGACGGCGAGACTGCCTGGCCCGCGCCTGCTGGAGCCGGATACCTATGTCACGCCCCGTTCCTACGCGATCGCTTGCCTGGCGGCGGGCGGGACGGTCCGCGCGACGGAGGCTGTGCTGACTGGCGAAGCCCACAACGCCGCCGCTCTGATTCGCCCTCCTGGGCACCACGCCACACGGTCGCGGGCGATGGGCTTCTGCCTGATCAACAATGTCGCCGTGGCCGCGCGCTATGCCCGGCGCGATCAGGGCGTCGAGCGCGTGGCCATTGTGGACTATGACGTACATCACGGCAACGGGACGCAGGACATCTTCTACGACGACCCCTCTGTCCTGTATGTGTCTACGCACCAATCGCCGCTATACCCTGGGACGGGAAACATGGCCGAGACGGGGCGCGGCGCTGGCCGAGGATACACGCTCAATGTGCCTCTGCCGCCCGGCGTGGGCGATGATGGCTTCTGGCAGGTGTTCACCGGCGTTGTGCTGCCTGCGCTCGACCGGTTCCGGCCCGAACTGGTGCTGGTCTCAGTGGGCTTCGATGCGCACTGGGCCGATCCGCTGGCGAATCTGGCTCTCTCGCTGACCGGCTACGACCGGCTGGCGCGTTGCCTGATCGAGGGGGCGGAGTCGTGGTGCGCGGGGCGGATCGTGTTTGTGATGGAGGGCGGGTACGACCCGGAAGTGCTGAGCTGCGGTTGGGCGAACATTACCCGCGCCTTGCTGGGTGACAAGGACGCCGCTGATCCGTTAGGTTTTGTAGACGGCTGGTCGCCAGATGCGGGGCCGATTATAGAAGAGTTAAGACAAATTCACGGGCTGCCCTAATATCTCTCGCCTGCCTTGCGCTTTTGGAATCGCCATTGCATAATGAGTTGAAAGGCTGGGGCAGGGTGACCCGATATTGGAAGCGAGTGGACCATGGCCGAAATGATTACGCTCCGGGCATATCTTGACGAGCTAGGCCGGATGCTCGAACAAGAAGCTCCGACAGAAGTCATCAGCCATTGCCGGTACATTCTCCAGCACTTCCCGCAGAACGTGGATACGTATCGCCTGCTGGGGAAGGCGCTGTTGCAGAAGGGGCATCAGGAGAATCTCGACGAGTACTTCACCGAAGCGGCGGAAGTGTTCCGGCGAGTGCTCGGTGTGGTGCCTAACGACTACGTAGCTCTCTTGGGTCTCAGCGAAACTCACGACCGCAATGGGGAGCTAGATCAGGCGATCTGGCACCTGGAGCGCGCCTACGAGCAGATGCCCAGCAATGCCATGTTGCAGGATGCGCTGCGCGAGCTATATGTCAAGCGCGACGGCGAAGAGCAGGCACCGGCGCGCATCCAGTTGACGCGCGGGGCACTGGCGCGGCAGTACATGAACGGCCAGTTATACGATCAGGCTGCTGCCGAGCTGCAGGCGGCGCTCGCCCAACACCCAGGACGCGTTGATCTTCAGGTGATGCTGGCCGAAGCCCTGTGGAGCGGCTGGCATGAAGTGGAGGCGGGCGAAATGGCGGTGCGCGTGCTCAAGCGCCTGCCCAATTGCCTGGCGGCCAACCGTATTCTGGCGCAGTTGTGGCTTGACAATGAGCGCCCGACGGATGCCAGGCCGTTCCTGGATCGCGTAGAGGCGCTCGATCCTTATACGGCGGCGTACATCCTTCAGCCCGGCGTGGAGAATGCCGATTACGTCGAATTGGAGCGCCTCGACTACTACCGCCAGAGCCAGGCTGAACTGTCGGCTCAGACCCCTGGCTGGGTTCATGAGCTGGATGTAGATATGGGGACGGGCGAACTCTGGATGGCTCCAGAGTCGGCGGCGAAGCCCGCTGAGACAGCGGCGGCTTCTGGCCCTGACCGCATTGACATGGCGGCGCTCTTTGGGGCAGCTTCTCAGGCCGAGCAGGGAGACGTGGGTGTGCTGGACGATTGGCAAGCCGAAATGCCGCCGGACTGGTTTGCCGAGCCAGAGCCTATTGAGCGCGACGAACTGGCGGGTGATGAGGCTGCAAGGGCTGCCGGGCCGGGCCGTTTCGCTGAGATGCCACCCGCTGAAATGGGCGTGGGCGAGCCTGATGACGCGGCAATTGAGGCCGATTGGCTATTTGAGGCGGAGGAGATGGAAGAGCCAGCCCCGGCTCAGGCTGTTGCGCCTGAAGCCCCAGCACCGCCCCACGCGGACGAAGGCTGGTTGCTGGACGAGGGACTGCCAGGCGAGCCAGATGTGTGGGACGAGCTTCGCGCCGCCGCTGGCGGCGAGGACGGACTAACGCTGCCCGAAACGGTGATCTCTGCTGAAGAAGGGCCCGGCGACCTGGCAGAGGCGGATGACATCCTCACTACACTGGGCATTTTCGACACGGTGTGGGGGACGGCGGCTGGCGACGAGGCGATCCCCTCGGCGTCTGGCGATGCTGGCCAGCAGCCCGCCGGATTCTCGTTTGAATGGGACGTTGAGCCGGCGCAGCCTGGCGGGGCTGGTGCGGGCGAGCAGCCCCTCATGCCGGAGGAAGGTGCTCTCGGCGGAGCGCCGTCTGACATGACTCCTGCGGCTGACACTGGTTTCATTGACCGTCTCGGCGAGATGCCCGATTTCGAGCAGTTTGGGGTTGATGACCTCGACTGGTCGGTTTTCCAGGACGCGCTAGAGGCAGAGGAGCCAGGCGAGCCAGAGAGCGAGATCGCTGCGTCTGCGCCGCCGGAGGCCGAGGGCGTGCAGTTCATCACCACAGACGAATTGCGCTTCCTTGACGAACTCGCTCCCGCTGGCAGCGGGCCAGAAGCGGGCGAAGACGAGCGTCTACGCGACGAGATTGATGCCGCCTTTCAGGAGTTTCTATCGGCTGATGAGCAGTCGCTCGGCGAGCCGGCAGACACAGAGGCGATCTCCGCGCCGGAATGGCTGCCCGCTTGGGAAGCGGATATGGCTGCGAGCGACATGCCTGACATCCCCGCCGAAGAGTCCGAGACACTCAGACCCGATGAGGTGGCAACGGAGGAGAGGGCACCCTGGCTGGGCGAGACCCTGCCAGACGAGGGCGTGCCACAGCCGGAGACGCTTGCCGAGGAAGAAGAGGGCGATCTAGTCGAGTTTGGAGAGCCGATGGCCTGGCTGGGAGACTCCACTGACGCGGCGGATGCGGCTGACGCTGAGCTGCTGGCGGCAATCGCCGCCGCTGGCGAGACGGAGATGGATCTCCCGTTGGGTGATGAGGGCGCTGCTCAGCCCGCCGTCGATCTCCCGGCCTGGATTCAAGAGGCTGCGCCGCTGTCTGAGCGACCGGCAGATGAAGACGCGCAGTTGCCGGTAGAGACACAGATATTTGAGACGATGGCTGCCAGCGAATCGCCTGGCGCGCCTGAAGACGAGATACCTGACCAGGAATCGGCGTTACTGGCCGAGTGGGAAACCTGGGAAGCTGCCCAGGAATCCGCTGCGCCGGTTGGCGAGGGGGGGGAGCCGTTTGAGTCTGGTGCCAGTGACGAGGACTGGCTCGGTTCGTTTGCCCGCGCCGAGAGTGGGCCTGCCCCAGAAGAGACTTCTCTTGCTGAGGTCGGTGACAAGACGGCGCTGCTGGATGAAGCTGCCGCGCTGGAGGCTGCGTTGCGGGCGAGTGCCGAGCCTCAGGACATGCCGGGCCAGGCCGAGTCTGAGGGTGGCCCAGAGACAGACGAATTGGCGGCGGACGAGGCAAGCCCGACCTGGTTGGAAGGGTTGTCTGATCGGGGTGAGACGGAAGTGCCCGCCGAAGCCGCGCTGGAAGACCTCGCTGCGCTGCTCGACCGGCCCTACGATCCGTTTGAAGGGGGCAGCCCGGACAATGTGCCGCGTTATGACTCCGCGCGCGATACGGGCATCCTTCAGCCCGATGAGCAGCCGGACTGGATGGCAGCATTCACCGGCGAAGAAGTGTCTCCGGAACTGGGCGAAGAAGTTGATGCGCTGCTGAGCGGCGAGTCAGAGATCGCCGACCGCGAGGTTCTGCCCCGCGCAGTGGGCATGGAGGGTGGCGTCCGTGCGGACGACTTCGCTCCTGGCATGGACAGTGACTACGAGCGCGGCGAGCCGTTACCAGCACATGACGCGGAATTCCCTTTCGATCTGGACGCACCGGCGGAGGAGGGGGATATACCGGGCTGGCTGCTGGCCATTGCCGACTCCGAAGCGCACAAGCTGGACGAGGTATTCGCTGACGAGGGAGTTCCTGAGGTGCAGAAGTCTGCCCTTGATGTCCAAGACCTGGAAGAGTCTGATCTCGCCATGCCTGAGTCTCTAGAGGCGGCTGGCGAGATAGAGGTCGCTGACCAGTGGGATGTGGCGGAGGAGACCCTGCCCGGCGACGCCGAGGCTGAGATAGCCTGGGCGGAGAGCGAGGAGTCGTTGGTTATTGAGGAGGCGGTTGCGTCAGGAGCGGATTGGCCGGATACTAGGGCCGCTGATGTGGCGACCAAGCCAGCGGGCGCTCCGCAAGAGGAGTATGATGACGAGCCGGTGCCTGACGACTTTTCGTTCGGCGACTGGCTGCCCATCTGGCTGCGCAAGCCGCTCGAAGGGGGGCTGGACAGGTCGCTGGGCATCAGCCGCGACGAGGTGTCGGAACCCCCTGAATGGCTCCGTGACGTTAATGAAGACGAGCAATAGCGTAGGCCGCGCTGTGATCCGGCGCGATTGTGGCGCGTGACGACGCTGAGGAGGATGCCGTCATGGTACTGCCCCCTGCTGAACCGGGCGACGAATTTGACTTCGAGCAGATGACCCCCGAAGAGCAGTTGGCCTGGCTGGAGAGTCTGGCGAAGCGGCAGGGCGCCAGCGAGGACGAACTGATCACGGCGGCTGATCTCGATATTCCCATCCCCGAAAACACGGAGATTGACGAGCCAGGCTATGTGCCGTATTCAATCCTGCACGATGGGCGCGTCCCCGTGCCGGAAGAGGCGACGCAGCGTCGTGACGCGAGCCGGGATGAGTTTGAGGAAGTGCCCAGGGACGAAGAGGAGCTTTGGTCTGCTGGCCCCAGCGAGCCTGAACTCCAGGCCGTGCCAATAGAGGATGAGCAGGAGGAGCCTGTTGCTCCTGCTGCCGCCGATCCTATGCGCTGGCTGCAAGGCTTGTCAGTCCAGCCGGACGAAGATACGGTTGTCCATGTGCGGGCCGAAGAGGACGATAGCTTCAGTTGGTCCGAGCCTGAAGAAGAAGTCGCCGTCGAGCCGGCCCTCTCGCTCGCAGAGGAGGATTTCGGGGCCGGTGAGATAAGTACCGATGAGCTAGAAGAAGCCGGCATTCCCGCCGACCGTGAGCCAGAGATTCCCATTGCGGATGGCGTTCTCGGCAGCGAAGGCCAAGATTTCTTGGACGGCGTAGACCCTATGCTCTGGCTGGAGAGTCTGGCAGCGCGTCAAGGCGCTAAGTCAGAGGAGCTTGTGACGGCTGCCGATCTTTCGATTGAGCAGCCGCCGGAAGACACGGTCGTTGACGAGCCAGGCTATGTCCCGTTTGAGGCCAGCCGCATCTCGTTGGGGCGGTCACGCGGCTCGGTGGACGAGGAAGCGCTTGTGCCAGGGTTGGCCGACTGGGACGAAGGAAGTGAGGTCTCCGCTGGCGAGAAGGATGTCTTGTGGGAGGAGCCAGCGGGCGCAGCCTACGACACCCTGGAACCGCAGGAGTTGGCGGCGGGCGACGAGGGTGCGGCACCGTTGGACGGCAGCGGTACGTTCGACTGGCTGGAAAGCCTCGACCGTCGCCCTGAAGCCGAGCCGGATGAACTGGCCGCGCTTGGCGCTGCACCTGGGGATGTTGCAGGGCTGGTCTCGTCGGCGGCAGAGGATGATCTCTCCGGCTGGCCGGGTGAGCGTTGGGATTTGCTGGGCGTGCCGGAAGCTGGCCCGGATCGGGACGTGATTCTTGGCGATGACCAGCCCGTGCCCGACGCTCTGCTCTGGCTAGAAGACCTGGCGACCGAGCCGGACTCTGATCTGTCAGAATATCTGGCTGTTGATGAAGGCGACGCGCAAGCGGCCCGGCAGCCGAGTCTGGCACATGCCGACCCGTTGGCAGGCATGACCGACGAGGAGATCGAGGGGGCGTTGGCGCGTGGAGAACTAAGCGGAGAACAGGAGTTGGCCTGGCTCAAGCTGCAGGCTTCCAGGCTGGCCGCAGCGCGCGAGGCCGGGGAAGGGGTCGACTCCGCCGGTATCGTGGAAGCTGAGCCAGCGAGTCCCAGCGCCGACTTGCCCCCCTGGATCGCCGAGATGCGCCCAGTGGAGGAGATTTCTGAAACAGAGGCGGCTGCGCTGCTCGATCTAGAGTCCGCTGAGCCGGAATTGTCCGGCTGGTTGGCAGACATGGCCGAAGATGGTGAGGCCAGGGAGTTGGCAGGGCCAGAGGGTGGCCCGGTGACGGCAGAGCAGGAGCTTGAAGCTGCCAAGGCCGCTGTGGCTGAGGAGAGCGATCTCGACTTGCCGGCGTTGGATATGCTCAGCGAGGCGGTGGACGAGTCTTATGCAGGCGTAGAACAAGCCTCGTGGGACGCTTACGAGGAAGTTCCCGCAGTGGATGTGGAGGGGACTGAGCCAGTTGCTGAGGGCGAAGAGGGCGAGCCGGTACTCCAGCAGGCGGTGCCGGTGGATATGCCGGCCTGGTTGCTGGACGAAGAAGAGACAGAAATGCCGGCCTTCCAGGATGCCGATGTGCCGGCCTGGTTACGCGATGTGGCTGACCGCGAAGCGCCCGCCGCTGATGATCATGCCTGGCTGGAGCCGTCTTTACAGGTGGATGCGCACGAGGCAGAAGCAGACGCGGATTGGCTGGGAGCGTTTGACAGGTCGGCGGTCGCTGAGCTGCGCTGGGAGGAGGCTGCGCCCCCGCGCGACGTGTTACCGGCGCGGGAGGAGCAGAGTGCAGTCGCGCGTCCTGGGCGGGTGCTATTCCCGCCGCCGGACAGCGAACAGCTTGCCGCGTATCGCCAGCGGCTGGCTGAGGCCCCTGACGATCACGCCAACAGAATGGCGTTGGCTCGCGCGCTGTGGGCGCTCGATGAGGTACCAGACAGTTTCGCGCAGTACGAGGCACTGATCGAGGCCGGCCAGTACCTGCCAGATGTGGTCAACGATCTGTCCGCGTTCGTCGAGGATCATCCGGCGGAGGCACGCATTCAGCGGCTGCTGGGCGATGCTTACCTGCGCCGGGGACGGCTCAAGGAAGCTCTGTATTCCTATCGCAAGGCGCTGGAGCAGTTATAGGCGGGGGCAGGGGACCTGGCACAGCAGTGCTCCATTTCCTGGGTCCACGAACAAGTCGTGAACGTGTTTGTCCCCCCCCCCCCCCCCCCCCCC
>DYGW01000009.1 GCA_020724485.1 Thermoflexus sp.
GGGGGGGGGGGGGGGGGGGGGGGACAAACACGTTCACGACTTGTTCGTGGACCCGGTGTGCGCAAAACCTGTCAGGCAGGAGAGGCGTATGGCGATACGCCCCTACCTGACCTCACCCCCGCTCGGCGCTAACGCGCCTCACCGCCCCCTCTCCACACGCGGAGAGGAGGACAGGCCGAGCGTAGCGAGGCCAGGAGGTGAGGTAAGGCGGCGCGCGCTAGATGCGCTTGCCCCGCCCCGAACTATGGGCGGGCGCACAACCCTGGTATAATGCGCCCACAGTGAACGTTGTTGGAGTGGAGGAAATCGCGTGTACTCGGTGAAGACCACGTTGCGTCCCCTGTGGAACACGCTGCCAGTCCCCTTGCGCGGCCTGATCGTGACCATGCGCCCCATCCAGTGGTCGAAGAACGGCTTCGTCTTCGCCGCCATCCTGTTCGACCGCCAGCTTACGCAGGCTGAGCCGCTGGCGCGCGTGGTGACCGCCTTCATCCTGCTCTGCCTGGCAGCCAGCACCATCTATCTGATCAACGACTTGGTGGACATCGAACGCGACCGCCTCCACCCGCGCAAGCGCCACCGCCCCCTGCCTTCTGGGCAATTGCCCGTCGGCTGGGCGGTCGCTGCCGCTGCCGTGATGCCGGTGATCGCGCTTGCCGCCAGCCTGCTGCTGACCTGGAAGTTGACTGCCGTCCTGCTCGCGTATCTCGCCCTGCATATCGCCTACTCGTTCTTCCTCAAGAACATTGTGCTGCTCGATGTATTTGCCATCGCTGGCGGGTTTGTGCTGCGCGTGGTCGCCGGCATCGTGGTCATAGACGTGACCCATTTCTCGCCCTGGCTGTACCTGTGCGCGGGGCTGTTGGCGCTCTTCCTGGCCATTGGCAAGCGTCGCCAGGAACTGATCCTGCTGGCCGAAGACGCTGAAAACGTGCGCGCGGCGTATAGGGACTACAACATGCCGCTGCTCGACGACATGCTACGCATGGTCACCACCGGCAGCGTGCTCACCTACATGCTCTACACCGTCGAAGCGACCACCATCCGCGTCAACGGCTACAGCATGATGCTGACCATCCCCTTCGTCGTCTACGGCATTTTCCGCTACCTGTACCTGATCCACGTGCGCGGGCAGGGCAGCGCCCCGGACGAATTGCTGTTCGAGGATATGCCGCTGCTGCTGGCCGTTGTCCTCTGGGTGGGCACCGCCGGCCTGGTCTTGTACGTCCTGTAAGGGGGCGCGCACGCCTATGGTTGCCATCAGCGCCTCAGCGCCGGGCAAGATCATCCTCTTCGGTGAGCACGCCGTCGTCTACGGGCAGCCCGCCATCGCCGCGCCGCTGACCACCGTCCAGGTGACCGCCGCTGCCGAGCCAGGCCCGCCGGGTAGCGGACTCGTCATCCACGCCGCCGACCTCGGCCAGACCGTCGTCGCCGCCCAGGCCGCGCCAGACGACCCTTTCTTCGATGCGCTGGTCCATCCCGCCCAACTGGTTTTGGAGCACCTGCGCGCGCCCATGCCAGACCTGCGCCTGACCGTGCGCTCGACGATTCCGGTCGCCAGCGGGCTGGGCAGCGGGGCCGCCCTCGCGGCAGCCATCATGCGCGCCCTGGCCGCTGCCCTGGGCGCTCCCCTGTCCGACGAGGCGCTCAACCCGCTGGTCTATGAAGTGGAGAAACGCCATCACGGCACGCCCAGCGGCATTGACAACACGGTGATCGTCTACGCCCGCCCCGTCTATTTCGTGCGCGGGACTGCGCCGCAGACCTTCTCCGTCGCCCGGCCCTTCACCCTGCTCGTCGCCGATAGCGGCCAGAGCAGCCCCACCCGCCTGACCGTCGCCGATGTGCGCCGCCTGCACGACGCCGACCCGCCCCGCCTGGACGCCCTCTTCGCGCGCATCGGTGAGATTGCGCGTGCTGCTCGCCGGGCCATCGAGGCGGGCACTCTGGACTCGCTCGGCCCGCTCATGGACGAGAACCATGCCCTGCTACGCGAGCTAACCGTCTCCTCCGACCTCTTGGACCGGCTGTGCCAGACGGCGCGCGACGCGGGCGCGCGGGGTGCCAAGCTGTCTGGCGGTGGGCGGGGTGGTACCATCATCGCCCTGGTGGACGAGCCGGACGCCGCCCCGGTGACCGCTGCCCTGCGCCAGGCGGGCGCGGTGCGCGTACTGTCAACCCGCATCCAGCCGAGTCCCTAGCTGCGGAGCGCGCTATGCTGGTCGTCGCACTCATCACCGCGCTGATCCTGCTCGCTGCGACCACCGCCGTGCTGCTGCGCGCCCTCAGCTACGTTCACCAGCACCCAGAACTGGTCACCAGCGAGACGCCGCCGGATTACCTGCGCTGTCAAACCACGCTGCAGCGCATCGTGCAACGCTACCATGAGATCGCGCCGCTCACGCTCGGTGCGAGCACCCTGGCCTGGAAGTCGCCGTCCGGCCACATCTACACGCTGAGCACGGCGGGCGTGGAGCGCCGGCGCGCTCTAGCCCCCCCAAGCGCCACTGCCACGCTGCGTTGGGCGGACATCGGCGGGGTGGGCGTGCGCATGCAGCCCGGCTTCAGCTTCGCCGACTACGACCGCGACGGCTCAACCGACCGCCAGACCACCACCTCCTACACCTTCGCCCTGATCATCGTCCCCCTCCAGGGCAACACCATGACCATCCCCATCCCCACTGACGACCGCGCCGACGCGGTGGACTTCGCCGCGCATGTGCTCGCCCAGGCAGAGCGGATGCACAAGCGCATCAACGTGTTCGGCTTCCATAAACCGCCCGCGCCCCGCCGCCAGCGCATCACCCGCGTCTGATGGGCCAGCCAGCAGCAGCGCAGCGAGTTCCGACTCAGAGACCATGTGGAAACATGAATGCTAATTGTTCTTATGGGGAACCGACCTCCCCTGCCAGCGACTTCTCTAGCCTGGCCAGAGGAAGGGGTTTTAGGGTTAGATTGCTTAACGAGTTCCTTTCCACATGGCCTCTCAGTTGTCCCGTGCCCTAGCGGGTCTACTGGGCGCTGGGATTGCCCCCTATCCCCTAACCCCTTTCCCCACGCCGCGGGGGAGCAGGCCAGCCGCTTTTCTCCCTTCTCCCCCTGTAGTGGAAGGGCCGGGGATGGGAGGACAAACACGCTCACGACTTGTTCGTAGACCTGCCCGCCGCAACCAGTCTTGCTACCGCCCCGCCCGAAAGCTATAATCTTAGCACAAGGTAAGTCAATCCCGCTGTGCGCGTCCTGACAGACCCAACCGGGGGCGTCCTTGCTTGACGCCCCGTTTACTTGGGTGGCAGCAGACTGAGGTAGGTGGATGGATAACTTCCTGCTGGGGCTGGCCTCGTTTGTGCTGGTCCTGGTCCCCCTGGTGATCATCCATGAGCTGGGGCATTTCATCGGTGCGAAGCTGGTCGGCGTCACCGTGCTGGAGTTCGGCATCGGATTCCCGCCGCGCGCCAAGACGCTCTTCACCAAAGGGGACACGATTTACACGCTCAACTGGCTGCCCGTCGGCGGCTTCGTGCGTCCCTATGGTGAGGACTTCGTCCGCCAGAAAAGCCCCGACGAGCTGAGCGCCGACCGCCGCGAGATCGAAGAGCGGGGCATCAAGAACCCCAAGAGCGTCTTCCAGGCGTCGCCCTGGGAGCGAATGCTCTTCCTCGTCGGCGGGCCGGGGATCAACTTTGTGGCGGCGCTGCTGCTGTTCATTTTCGTCGCCCTAGTCGGCCAGCCCTTCGCCCGCGCCGATGTCACTGTCTACGACGTGCAGCCCGCTTCGGCGGCAGCAGAGGCCGGCTTGCAGCCGGGCGACATCATCACCGCCGTCAACGGGCAGGAGATCGAGTCTGCCGATGCGTTCAACCGTCTGATTGCCAGCAATCTCGACCAGGCGGTCACTCTGCAGATCAAGCGCGACGCCGAAACGTTCGAGACCACGCTGGTCACGACCAGCCAGACCAGCCGGACTGTCGAGCGCGTCTACATTGACTCGGTCGAGCGCAACATGCCCGCCTACGACGCCGGGTTCCTGCCCGAAGACCTGATCGTCGCCGTGGACGGCATCGAGATCACCAGCATCGAGCAGCTTCAGGACTACACCCAGGCGCACGATCGCGAAGAGATCGTGATCACCGTTCTGCGCGGCAGCGAGCGCCTCGATCTGCCCGTCACCCCGCGCCCCGACGACAACGGCGTGGTGCGCATCGGCATCGGCATCGCCGGAGTCGAGCCGTCGGCCATCGGCCTGACGGCGGTCAACCGCAACGCGCACACCTACACGCGCGCCCTGCCCCTGGGTGAGGCCATCAGCACCGGCGTAGATGAGTTCGTAGACCTGCATCGCCTGATGGCCCAGTTCGTGGAGGACTTGGTCCAGGGCGACATCGCGCCGGAGGCCGCCCGACCGGTCAGCCCGGTGGGCATCGGCCAGCTTGGCGCGCCCATCTTCGAGCAGAGTCTCGACGAAGGGGAGATGTACCCGATCGTGCTCTTCGCCGCGATGATCAGCGTGGCCCTGGGCATCACCAACCTGCTGCCCATCCCTGGGCTAGATGGCGGGCGCATCCTCTTCGTGGTCATTGAGATCATTCGCGGCAAGCCGATGAGGCCGGAGCGCGAAGGGCTGATCCACCTGATCGGCGTGATGCTGCTGCTCGGTCTCATCTTCCTCACCGTCCTGAACGACATCTTCAACCCGATCAACATTGACAGTATCAGATAATGGAGGTACCAAAGCAATGTCGCACAACTGCTCTGGGCAGCGAGTCTTGAGTCAGGAGTCTTGAGTCAAGAACCTGGGGCAATCTCACGACTCACAACTCAAGGCTCACAACCCATACGGTGCGGATTTGAATTGGTTTCTCCACAAGCAACAGAAAGCGAACTAGCAAGCATGATTCACGGGGCCATCAACGAAGAGGAGCGCAGCGTCCGCTTCCAGCACACAGTCGCCCTGCTGCGCGATCCCGACGCATCTTTCACCGCCGAAGCGATCTACACGCTGTCCGACCTCGGTGGCGCGCAGCTCGCCCAATTCCGCGCGCTGTGGGGCGAGATGCCGGTCGCGCGCCGCCGGACGCTGATCGCGCGCCTGGTCGAGACTGCCGAGATGAACTTCGAGCTTGACTTCAGCGCCATCGTCCATCCCGCACTCGACGACCCGGACGCCGATGTGCGCGCGGCAGCGATTGAGGGCATCCTTGAGGACAGCCCCCGCCGCGTCATCGAGCGCCTGATGCACATCGCCCAGGGCGACCCATTCATAGCAGTGCGCGCCGCCGCCGTCAAGGCGCTGGGCCAGTTCGTGCTTCAGGGCGAGTTGGGCAAGCTCCCCGAAACGCTGAGCGCGCGCCTGCAAGACCTCCTCTTCGCCCTGTATGGCGACTTCAGCGAAGACCTCGACGTTCGCCGCCGCGCCCTGGAAGCTATTGGCAACTGCGGGCGCGAAGGCGTGGCCGAACTCATCCGCGAAGCGTACTACGCCGACGAGCTGCCCATGCGCATCAGCGCTGTATTCGCGATGGGCCGCTCGTGCGACGAGCGTTGGGCTTCGCGCATCATGGACGAGCTATCCAGCGAGCGCCCGGAGATGCGCTATGAAGCGGCCCGCGCTGCTGGCGAGTTGGAATTGCGCCCGGCTGTGGCCCGCCTGATCGAGCTGGCCTACGAAGACGACCGCGAGATTCAGGAGATGGCGATCTGGGCGCTGGGCGAGATCGGCGGCAAGCAGGCCAACCGCGCCCTCGACCAGTTGGCTACCCTGGCCGCTTCTCAGGAAGACGACGAACTGGCCGATGCCATCGCCGAGGCGCAGTCTGCCTCCTCGCTGGCCGGTGAAGATCTCCTGCCGCTCTTCGACTTCAGCGACTTCGAGGACGATCTGCTCGAAGACGAAGACCTGCTCAACGAGGACGGCAGGCTGAATCGCCGCCACTTCTCCTACCTGGACGACGAAGACGACGAGCGCGACGACGGAGACTTCTTCGTCGTCCTCGAAGAAGACGAGGACGACGACCTCTTCTAGGCCGTCCTGCGTCACACCGGCCTGCCCACACCCGCCCGACCAGGCAGACAGCACGGAGACGAGACCTGATGACGGATTCCGCTCACGATTCGCCCGCCGACCGCGCCGAGTACGACGCGCACCTTGAGCGACTGTCCGAGGAACAATTCCGCCGCCAGATGCGCCAGGCGGCTCACCTGCTCAGCAACGGACAGGGCGAGGACGCGATCCCGCTGCTCAAGCGTTGCCATGACCTGTACTCGGACGACATAGACGTGCTGATCAACCTGGGCGGCGCGTATATCCTCGCTGGCAGGCACCGCCTGGCCGTGCCGCTGCTCGAACGCGCCAGCGAGCTAGCCCCGGACAACCCTGCCGTGTGGTCGAACCTGGCCGCCGCCTACCTGGGGCAGATCATCCTCTCGACGCGCGCCAAGCAGGATCGGGCGCTGGCGGCGTACCGGCGCGTGATCGAGTTGGACGCTGCTTATCCAAACGCGCACTACAACATGGGGCTGATCTACATTGACCGGCGCGACTGGGACGCCGCTTACACGGCCTTCACCCTCGCCATCGAGTCGAATCCTCACGACGAAGACGCCCACGCGATGCGCCAGCGGGTCGAGCAATTGCGCGCCCGCCCCGATGCATCGCCGTCAGCCAACTGACTCCCCAACCGGCGCATGTGTTGCGGCCCCCTGACGCGCGATTGTGAGGCGTCGGGGGGCTTGCTATAATGGCAGCGCCAGAACAGCCAGACGCAGGAGACGCGAGCGGTGACGCAGACGCCAGGGGATGACTTCGCCAGGTTACATGCGGTGGTGATAGGCCGCGTGCAGGGCGTCTACTTCCGCGCGACGACCCAGCGCGAGGCGGTCGCGCGTGGCCTCTCTGGTTGGGTGCGCAACCGCTGGGATGGCAGCGTCGAGGTTGTCGCCGAGGGCCAGCGCCCGGCGCTCGAATCGTTCGAGGTCTTCCTGCACCAGGGGCCGCCGAGCGCGCAGGTCACCCACGTCGAGATTACTTACAGCGCAGCAACCGGGGAATTCAACGGGTTCCACGTCCGCTAATAACCACCTATCCGTGAATCGCGGGCGCGGCAGAGCAGCGTCCCCGCGCGGGCAGACTTGCGGATAGATAGCTTAAGGTCGAAGGGCCATGTTCAAGTTCAACCCTCAGCGCATGGCGTGGATCACCATGATCGGCGGTCTGGTGGTCTTTGCCCTGATGTGCACTGGCACGGTGGTCTTCGCGCGCTGGCTGGTCTTTGAGTCTCCAACGCGCCTCAACGCTACGCTGCACGTCGGTCAGGGCACGGTCGCCCTGGCTGCGCCGGACGCCGCCGACGAAAAAGCCGTGCGCAGCAGCGCCAGCGTCAACCACAACAACACGCTCACGACCGACAACCTCTCGCAGGGCTATATCGCCTTCTCCGACCCCTACTCCGGCGAGATCATCGCCACTGTGACGCTGCGCAACGATAGCCTGGCGACGCTGCGCAGCGCCGTTCGCCCGCGCTTCAGCCTCAGCGACAACCCCTACGTGGTGCGCCTGTCCGGGGTCCTTGGCCGCCTGGAAGTGTGGGTCAGCGACGGCCTGGATCGCCAGCTCCGCATCGAGATCGAGAGTCCCCTGGGCACCACGCGCATTGACGAGCAGGGTAACTTCCTGATCGAGAGCACCACCGCCTACTTGCGCGTGACCTCGCGCGACGGCAGTGCCATGCTGGTGAGCCACGACGCCACCGCCCAACACCTGGCTCCTGGCACCGAAGGGGAGATCGTGGCCGGTAGCGCCGAAATCCTGGTCGGCTCCGCGCCTATTGACCTGCTGCCCAACAGTATGTTTGGGCAGAATCAGGAGTGGCCGACCGAGTGGGTGTGCGCCCACACCCCCGACCCCGGCTTCCCGAACGCCCCCAGCGGCACGTATGACTTCCCCACGGTGGACGGGCGTCCCTCTATCCATATCAAGCGTCTGCAGCCCAACCCCGGCCCGGCCAAAACCGGCTGTATCCAGGTGCTCGGCGAGGGAGTGCAGGGACTCGACGTGCGCCAGTACAACAGTCTGCGCCTGCGCGTGACTATGCGCGTCCAGCACCAAAGTCTGAGCGCCTGCGGCATCGCTGGATCGGAGTGCCCGGTCATGCTCAAGCTGACCTACCTGGATCAAGATGGCAACGCCCGCGTGTGGTATCACGGCTTCTACACCGAGTACCAGCCCGCGTCAGGCGGACGGCGCATCTGCGATTCGTGCTGGGAGCCACACGAGCAGATCAACAAGGGGGCCTGGTACACTTACGAGTCCGGCAACCTGTTCACCGACTGGCCAGAAGGCGAGCGTCCCGGTGTCATCCAGCAAGTCGAGTTCTACGCTTCGGGGCACGAATACGAGGTGATGCTCAGCGAAGTCTCGCTGGTGGCAACGCTGCCAGCGGGGGCCAGCGCCCCGGCAGAGGGATGATCCTCGCGCCCATCGCGGCAATCGCCCGGCCATGCTATACTGACCGCGTCCGGGGCCGCTCGGCGACAAGACTCCCGCCTGCGGCACTGCCAGCGGAGCAACGACATGTCACTGGACCGCGAAGTGCTCAACACCATCCTGCTCTACGCCATCACCGCTGCTGGCGCAGTCATTGCTGCCACCTGGCTGGGACTGATCCTGTGGACGTGGCGCGACATCCGCCAGCGTTCGCGCGACCCGTTGGCTCCCATCGCCGCCAGCCTGATGGTCGCCGTACTCGGCCTGTTCGGCATCATCATCTACGTGTTGCTGCGTCCGCAGGAAACGCTCACCGAGGCGTATGAGCGCTCGCTCGAAGAAGAAGCCCTGCTGCAAAACATCGAAGAACGGCCCATCTGCCCCGGCTGTGGCCGCCCGGTCAAGGATGGGTGGCAGGTGTGCCCCTACTGCCACACCAAGCTCAAAAAGCCGTGCGTGCACTGCGGCGAACTGCTGGAGCTACCCTGGAACCTTTGCCCCTACTGCGCCATGAGTCAGGTCCCTGTGGCTCCTGCTCAGCCGCGCCAGTCCTCCGCTGCGCCCCCGCCCGCTTACCCGGCAGAGCCGCCCAGCGAGGCGACGGGCGAAGCCGTCGAGTTCGTCGAAGAGGACTCCTACTGATCGCGCGTCCGGCGATGCCTCACACTGCCAAATAAGAAACGGGGCGCTTGGGAGTGCCCCGCTTTCGTCTATCTCTGCCGCTGCGTCACCCCGCCCCGCCGCTACATGATCAGCGACAGCAGGACAGTCAGCGTCGCCACGCTGGCGACCGTGCTGACCAGGATCGTCGCCGTCACGAACTCGGCGTCCGCCCCGAACTCAGTCGCCAGCACGCCGGTGACGACCGCTGTCGGCATGGCCGACTGCACAATCGCCACCTGCCGCGTCAGCCCCGAAAGACCTAGCAGCGCCACCAGCCCCACCGCGATCAGCGGGCCGAGCAGTAGACGCAGCCCGGATGCCAGCAGGATCGGCTGGATGCGCCCGCGCACCGAAGCGCGCGAAAGCTGCGCGCCGAGCACGACGAGCATGATCGGGATCGTCGCATCGGCCATCAGGAGCACCGACCGCTCCACCGGCAGCGGCAGGGCCACGTCCCCCAGATTCACCGCCAGCCCCAGCACCGCCGCGTAGGGCAGCGGCACGGTGAAGACGTTACGCAGCGCCCCCCGCGCCGACAACCGCCCGAACGACGCCAGGAAGACCCCCAGCGTGTACGACACGATCAGAGTCGTCATGAAGAAGACAATCGCTCGCTCCTCGCCGGCAGTGCCAAAGGCGAAGCGGTTCAGCGGCAGGCCGTAATTTCCCGCGTTGATCAGCGTCGCGCTGAGGGTGAACGCCGCCGCCAGTTGCCGGTCGAAGCGGGCCTGGCGCGCCACCAGCCACGCCGCCAGGGCCACCGCCACCGACATCAGCGCAGCCACGGCAATGAGTTGCCCCGCCTCGTCGCCGCTCAGGTCAGAGTAGGCCACGCCTTTGAAGATAAGGAAAGGCGTGAAGACATAGACCAACAGGCGCGACAGCGCCCGCGAATCAAGCTCGAGTTTGCGGTCAGCAGCGAAAGAGATGGCGACCACAAGCAAGATCGGGCCGATGATGTTGTAGAGAATCTCGCCCAGCGTGGCCATGGTCAGGTCAGCACAGTCCGGTCAGCATGGGCTATCGTTTTCGCCCACTGTCAGCACTCTAAGGAAATTGGTCTGGCTGCCGATCCCGAACGGGACGCCGCCGATGATGACCATCAGATCGCCGTTGGCGACCAGGCCGGCGCTGCAGGCCGTCTCCACAACGACATCAATCATCTCGTCAATCGTCTCGAACTCGTTGACCAGAATGGGCAGCACGCCCCACACCAACGCCAACCGGCGATAGGTTCGCTTGTTGGGCGTCGCCGCCAGGATGGGCGTCTTGGGGCGCACGCGGGCCACGCGCTGGGCGGTATAGCCCGACCACGTGCTGGCGACGATCAACTTGGCGTCGAGCATGTCGGCGATGCGGCTGGTCACGTGGCTGATCGCCGCTGCGATGGCGCGCTGCCGGTCAAGATGCAGCGTGCCGAGGTTCAGTTCGGCGCGATGCAGCTCGCCGTGCTCGCCCAGGTACTGCTCGGCAATCTGAGCGATGCGCACCATCGTCTCCACCGCCTGCAACGGGTACTTGCCGACCGCCGTCTCGCCGGAGAGCATCACCGCGTCCGTCCCGTCAAAGATGGCGTTAGCCACATCAGTGGACTCGGCGCGCGTCGGGCGTGGGCTGTCAATCATGCTCTGCAACATCTGCGTCGCCGTGATGACCGGCTTGCCCACTTCGTTGCAGCGTTTGATGATGTTTTTCTGGTGGACGGGCACGCGCTCCGCCGGCGTCTCAACGCCCAGGTCGCCGCGCGCCACCATAATCCCATCGGACTGCTCGAGGATCGCGTCAAAATTAGCGAGAGCCTCAGCCTTCTCGATCTTGGCGATCAGCGCGACCTCACCCTTCAGGTGGCGCACCAACCAGCGCAATTCGCGCAGATCGTCTGCCGTGCGCACGAAGGACATGGCCAGGTAGTCCACGTCCTGCTCCAGCGCGAAACGGATGTGCTCGCGGTCTTCGTCGGTGATGGACGAGATGCGCAGCGCTGAGTCCGGCACGCTCACCCCTTTGTGGGAGGAGAGCAGCCCGCCGGAAACCACTTCGCAGCGCACGTCCGCGCCCTGCCGTGCCTCCACCACGAATTCAAGCTGCCCGTCGTCCAGCAGCAGCCGCTCGCCCACGTTCAGATCGTCCAGCAGTGCCTGGTGTGGCAGTGGGATGAAGAACGGCTTCTCCGGGTCAAGCACGGTAGATGCCGTGAGCGTCACCAGGTCGCCGGCGGTCAGTTCCAGCGGGTCTTGAACCAGAGCGCCGAGGCGCAGCTTGGGGCCGGGGATGTCGGCCAGGATAGCCACGACTTTGTCTTCTTCCTCGGCCACGCGGCGCACATTCTCGATATTGCGCGCGTGCGTCTCGTGGTTGCCATGACTGAAATTGATGCGCGCCACGTCCATCCCCGCGTGAACCATCGCCCGCAGCATCCCAATATCCTGCGACGCGGGGCCGATGGTCGCCACGATCTTGGTGCGCTTGCGGTACTGTGGCATCGGTTCCATACTCGCCTCTCTCCCGCCGCTTGGCCAGCAAAGCGAATGCCTGGGCTGTGCTGGCGCGCCCAGTCCAGGCATTCGCAGGTCATGACAGTAGGACTCGCGCCCCGCTTAGAGACGGCGCTTGATGTTCGGGAAGGCGTTCTTGCCCGCGTATTCCGCCGCGTCGCCAAGCTGCTCCTCAATGCGCAGAAGCTGGTTGTACTTGGCGATGCGATCCGACCGCGCCGGTGCGCCGGTCTTGATCTGCCCGGCATTCAGCGCCACCACCAGGTCGGCGATGGTCGCGTCTTCGGTCTCGCCGCTGCGATGGCTCACCACCACCGTCCAGTTGTGAATCTGGCTCAGGCGGCTGGCGGCCATCGCCTCAGTCAAGGTGCCAATCTGGTTGACCTTGCACAGCAGTGAGTTACACGCGCCTAGCTCAATCGCCTTCTGCACGCGCTGAGGGTTAGTCACCAGCAGGTCGTCGCCGACAAGCTGCACTTTGTCGCCCACCGCTTCGCGCAGCATCACCCAGTGATCCCAGTCATTCTGGTCCAGGCCGTCTTCCAGCGAGATGATCGGGTAGCGCTCCACCCAGTCGGCCCAGAAAGCGACCATTTCTTCGCCGCTCAGGCTGCGCCCTTCTTTGGCCAGCACGTACTTGCCGTCCTGGTAGATCTCGCTCACCGCCGGGTCAAGAGCAATGTAGACCTGTTCGCCGGCGACATAGCCCGCTTTCTCGATGGCTTCCAGGATGACCTCAATCGCGCCCTCGTTGCTGGGCAGGCTTGGCGCGAAACCGCCCTCATCGCCCACCGTCGTGCGGTAGCCCTTGCCAGAGAGCACCTTCTTGAGACTCTGGTAAATCTCCGCGCTCCAGCGCAGCGCCTCGCGGAAGCTCTCCGCGCCGACGGGCATGACCATGAACTCCTGGAAGTCCGTGCTGTCCGCCGCGTGCTTGCCGCCGTTGAGGATGTTCATCATTGGCACGGGCAGCACATGGGCGAACGTCCCGCCCAGGTAGCGGTAGAGCGGCAGGCCGACGCTTGCCGCCGCCGCCTTAGCCACGGCCAGCGACACGCCGAGGATGGCGTTCGCGCCAAGCCGTTCCTTGTTGGGCGTCCCGTCAAGCCCAATCAATAGCTCGTCAATGCCCTTCTGGTCGGTGGCATCCCAGCCGAGCAGTTCGTCGGCGATCTCGCCGTTGACGTTCTCAACGGCCTGCAGCACGCCTTTGCCGCCGTACCGCTTCTTGTCACCGTCGCGTAGCTCGACCGCTTCATGCTCGCCGGTGCTGGCCCCGCTGGGCACGATCGCCCGCCCGAAGCTCTCGTCCACCAGCGTCACTTCCACTTCGACCGTCGGGTTGCCGCGCGAATCGAGCACCTCGCGCCCGACAATGGACTCAATCTGGCTGTACGTCATGGGTCATCTCTCCTGTGCTTTTGCTGTGCTTTTGCCTCGCCAGGCCGGGCAGCACCCACAAGACGCCCGGCGTCGGGGGCAGCGAATGACAAATCAAGGGGCGTAGCGCGCTACGCCCCAGGTTGGGATTGCTAAGCGAGACTACAGCTTCAAGAGCTGCATCAATTCGTCGTACTTCAGGTGCTCGGCCACAATCGCCTGGAAGCGGCTGAGCTTCTCCGGCTGGCCCAGGCTTGTCCGCCCGAACATGCTCTCCACCTTCTCGACCGCTTCGAGCGTGTTATCTGGCACCAGCAAGACGGCGACGTTCAGTTCATCCGCACGGCGCAGGATGGTGGAGGTCGGTTGCAAATTGCCCGTCAGCACCAGGCAGGTGGTCGAAGTCTCCAGGGCCGCCGCCTGAATGTCGGTGCGGTCGCCGCCGGTGAACACAGCCTTGTTAAGCTGGCGGCGGAAGCGCGGTAGCGCCGACTCAACCGACATCGCGCCCACGCTTAGGTGCTCGACCAGACGCTCGCGCAGGTGCGAGCCGGTGAGCACTTTGGCCTTCAGCGAGTCAATGATCTCGCCGACGCTCAGCGCCTGCAGATAAGGATCATAAGGCAGCACACCCAGTACCTTGATGCCCTGTTTCTCCAGGAACGGCACCACCCGCTCGCGGATATAGACCATATCCTCACGTGGCACACTGTTGAGCACCACTCCGATGAGATGATCACCCAGGCGGCGCAGCGACGCCAGCGCGTCGTCCAGCACGCACATGGCCGCGCGGCATTGCTCGCCATAGCTCACCACGCTCAGGGTGGGCGCTTTCAGGCGCTCGACCACGCTGAGCGTGTTGACGCCCACCGCGTACCCCTCGCGCATACTCGCGCCACCCTCCATGATCACCACGTCGTTGTCTTCGCTGGCCTGCTTGCACGCATTCTCGATCTCGGCCAGCAGGTCGCGCTCCATCGTGCTGTTCATCGCCTCTTCGAGCAACTCATTAGTGATGATCACCGGCGAAAGCTCCCAGGGCGGCGTTTCCAGCCCCAGCGTCCGGCGCACGAAATCGGCATCCTCGTCCAGCACGCGGCCCCCGGCCTTGTACGGCTGCGTGCTGACGGGCTTGAGGTAGCCCACCTTCAGCCCCGCCGCCTGCATACGCAGCCCCAGGCCCAGCGCAATCGCCGTCTTGCCGGAATAGGTGTTGACCGAAGTGATGTACAAACTCGTCATGTTTGTCTGTCCTTCTCAGCTAGCTGAATGCCCTATCGGACGTCTCATTTGCTCTTGAGCACCAGACGCATGTCCAGCGTGATCGCGCCCTGCCCGGCCTCGTAGACCATCAGCGGGTTGATGTCCATTTCGACGACCTCCGGGAAATCGGTCACCAGCTGGTTGATGCGCAGCAGGGTGTCAATCATGGCTGCGCGGTCCGCCGGGGGCCGCCCGCGCACGCCCGCCAACAGCGAGTGCGCGCGAATCTCGTCGAGCATCTCCTCGGCGTCCTGGCGGCCAAACGGCGCAACGCGGAAAGTGACATCCTTCAATGCTTCTACCAGGATACCACCTAAACCGAAAGTCACCAACGGCCCGAACTGTGGGTCTTTGCTCATGCCGACCAGCACTTCGATGCCGTTCATGGGCACCATTTGCTGCACCAGGCAGCCCCAGATGCGCGCGTCTGGCACGTAGCGCGTCGCCCGGTAAACGATCAGGTCAAAGGCATCGCGCACGTCGTTGGCGTTCTGCAGCCCTACCTTCACGCCGCCCACATCTGTCTTGTGCAGAATATCCGGGCTGGCGATCTTGAGCACCACCGGGTAGCCGATCTCGCCGGCAATGCGCACCGCCTCGTCCGCCGTCGCCGCGAGCTGGCTCTTGGGCAGGTGCAGCCCATAGGCCTCGGCCACAGCGCGCGCCTCGGCCTCGCCGACGCTCACCCGCCCCTCGGCGTATGCCTGGTCGAACACCTTGCGCACGGCGTCCCGGTCAACGTCGTAGGTGACAAATTCCGGCTCCGGGCGGTCGCGGGCGATGATGTAGTCGCGCATGGCAGCAAAGGCGCGCGCCGCCTGTTCGGGGAACATATAGTTGGGCACGTTGTAGCTCGCCAGTACGTCCTCGCCGGCTTTGGCCCGTTCCTCACCCATGAAGGCCGCCAGAATCGGCTTGTCTGTACGTTGGCTGAGCTTGCCCACCGCGTTGGCCGTCTCAACGATGTCGGTCATGGCCTGCGGGGTGACGATGCACAGTAGCCCGTCTACATTGGGATCGAGCGCGACCAGTTCCATTGCCTGGGCGTAGCGGTCGTGGCGCGCGTCTCCGAGCACGTCCACCGGGTTGGCGGCGCTGGCTGCGTCGGGCAAGAACTCCTCCAACTTCTGCACGGTCTCGCGTTGGAGCCGGGCAAGCTGCATCCCACGCCGCTCCAGCGTGTCCGTCGCCAGAATGCCGGGGCCGCCCGCGTTGGTGATGATAGCGATGCGGCTGCCGTTGGGCAGCGGCTGGTTGGCGAAGGCGCGCGCGTTACCGAAAAGCTCTTCCAGGCTGTTCATGCGCAGCACACCTGCCTGGTAGAAGGCCGCGTCATAGGCCGCCTCTGCGCCGGCCAGCGATCCTGTGTGGCTGGAAACCGCCCGCGAGCCGGACTCGGTCGCGCCGCTTTTCAAGACCAGGATCGGCTTCTTGCGGCTGACTTCGCGCGCCACGCGCATGAACTCCGGCCCGTTGGGCACGCCCTCAATGTAGGCCAGCATCACGCGCGTCTGCGGGTCGTCCGCCCAGTCGAGCATCAGGTCGGTCTCGCTGATGTCGGCCTTATTGCCCAGGCTGACGAAGCGACTGAAGCCCAGGTCTTGCGAGGCCAACGACCAATCCAGGATGGCCGTCTGCAACGCGCCGGACTGCGACATAAACGAGATGTTGCCTTGCGGCGGCGTCCCGGCGGCGAAGGTCGCATTCAGCGGCGTATACGTGTCAATGATGCCCAGGCAGTTCGGCCCGATGATGCGCATGCCGTACTTCTTGGCGATCTCGATGACTTCCTGCTCGCGCTCGGCCCCTTCCACGCTGGCTTCACGGAACCCGGCGCTGATGACCACCACCGCCTTGATGCCCTTCTCCCCACACTCGCGCAGCGCCGCCGGCACTGCGTTGTAGGGGATTACGATCACAGCCAGGTCGGGCGTTTCGGGCAGGCTCAGCACCGAGTCATACGCCTTGTACCTGGCAATCTGCGTTGCGCCGGGGTTGATCGGGTAGATGTTGCCCCTGAAGCCGGACTCAATGACATTAGCCAACACAGAATAGCCGAGCTTGCCAGGCTTCGTGCTCGCGCCAATGATCGCTACTGCGTTTGGTTTGAAGAATCCCTCAAGCATAGATACTCCCAGGATTGAACACTAAAGCGAAACACCTTCCAGCACAGCATCGCAAAGTCCAGCCGGGTGACACGCCAGGCAGACCGGCGGCATCAGTGCGGGTAACTGCACAGGGCGTCTCTCCTGCCCCTGGGCAGGGGCAGCGTGTCTCGCCGCCGTCGGTACAGTCCATCATGGCATGACTGTGGCAGTGGAAATACGCGAAACGACGGTGTCGCCAAGCCAGGGGCCATTATAACGCCGCCCTTCGCCCCCGCCACAGAGATAAGTCACTGCCCAGCCTGCCGAATTGCACGGGCGCTGCGATGGTGGGGCACGGGCATCCCGCGCGCGACTTCCGAGGTCTTTTGGAGACTTCGGAAGTCTCTGTCACAGGGCCTTTGCGGAGAAGGCAGGCTTGAGGGGCCACGAACAAGTCGTGAACGTGTTTGTCCCCCCCTCCCCGGCCCTTCCCCCACGAGGGGGGAAGGGAGAAAAGCGGCGGGCCGGCGCCCCTTCCCTGCGCGCAGCGTGGGGGAAGGGGGTGGGGAATGGGGGGCAATCCCAGCGCCCAAGTGCCCAGCCCTAACAGCTTGTTCGTGGACCCCAGGCTTGACCCCTGCATGGCGTTTTGCCCCGCACGCGCTACAATCTGCCCAGAGAACATCTCCGACTCCATGACGAGGCCCAGACCATGCAGAGCATCTACCTTGACTACAGCGCCACCACCCCGCTCGATCCGCGCGTCCTGGCCGCCATGCAGCCCTATTTTGCGGAGCAGTTCGGCAATTCCAAGGCCATCCACCGCTTCGGCCACGACGCAGAGACGGCCATCGAGCACGCGCGCGAGACCGTCGCCCGCTGCCTGGGCTGCTCGCCCGCCGATGTCGTCTTCACCAGCGGCGGCACCGAGAGCGACAACCTCGCTCTGCGCGGGCCGGCGCAGTACGCCCGCGTCCACGACCGCCCCTTCACCTTCATCACTGGCCCGGTGGAGCACGCAGCGGTCGCCGTCACCGCCCGCCAGATTCGCGACACGCTTGGCGCGGCGCTGCGCGTCGTCCCAGTAGACCGCGCGGGCCGCGTGGACCCCGCCGATCTGCGTGCCGCCTTGCACAGCCTGCCCGCCAACGGGATCGCGCTGGTCAGCCTGATCCACGCCAACAACGAGATCGGCACGGTCAGCCCCATCGCCGAATATGCGGCCATCGCCCACGAGCACGGCGCGCTTTTCCACACGGACGCCGTGCAGTCGCCGGGCCATCTCGCCCTCGAGGTCGAGGGCATGGGCATTGACCTGCTATCGCTCTCGTCGCACAAGTTCTACGGGCCGAAGGGTGCCGGGGTGCTCGTGCTGCGCCAGAACGTGCCCTACCTCTCCGCGCAGACCGGCGCCAGCCACGAGGATCACCGGCGCGCTGGCACGCACAACACGCCGGGCATTGTTGGCACGGCGGCGGCGCTGGAAATCGCCTGCGCCGAGCGCGTGGAGAGCGCCGCCCGCCTGAGTAACCTTCGCCAACGCCTGGTTGCGGGCGTGCTGAGCACCATCCCCGACGCGGAATTGACCGGCGACCCGCTGGATCGCCTGCCGGGCCACGCCAGCTTCGCCTTCAAGGATGTGCTCAGCAGCACGCTGCTCATGCACCTCGACCAGCGCGGCATCGCCGCCTCATCGGGCAGCGCCTGCAAATCCGGCAACGAGCAGCCCTCGGCCATTCTGGAGACGCTCGGCTTCGGCCCGCAATGGACGCGCGGCGGGCTGCGTCTCTCGCTTGGGCGCAGCACGACCAGCGACGACATCGCCACCGTCCTCGCCGCCCTGCCGGACGCCGTGGCTGCCGTGCGGCGCATCGCCGCCATGACCGCCACGCCCTAGCCCATCCCATGACCGCCCGGCCTCGCGTCGTCGTCGCCATGAGCGGCGGAGTGGATAGCTCCGTCGCTGCCGCTCTGCTGGTTGAGCAGGGCTACGACGTGGTTGGCATGATGATGCGCCTGTGGTCGGAAGACTGCGGCGAAGGCGGCGCCAACCGCTGCTGCACGCCCAGCCAGATGGCCGACGCCCGCCGCATCGCCGGGCAGCTTGGCATCCCCTTCTATGTCATAGACACACAGGAAGTCTTTCGCCGCACCATCGTCCAATTCTTCATTGACCGCTACACCGCCGGAGACACTCCCAACCCGTGCCTGGAATGCAACCGCTACATCCGCTTCGAGTGGCTGCTCAGCCACGCCCTAGCCAGCGGTGCGGATTACCTGGCGACCGGCCACTACGCCCGCGTCGAACATGCGCCGGACGGCACCGCTCGCCTGCTCAAGGGGCGCGACCCGGCCAAAGACCAGAGCTACGTCCTCAGCGTGTTGACGCAGGACAAGCTGCGCCACGCCCTATTCCCTGTTGGTGACTATACGAAGGCGGAGATTCGCGCGATGGCGGCGGCACGCGGCCTGGCCGTCGCCGCCAAGCACGACAGCCAGGACTTGTGCTTCCTCGCCGACGGTGACTATCGCCGCTTCCTGCGCGCGCACGCCCCCGGCGCGGCCCGCCCCGGCCCCATCCTCACCCGCGACGGTCGCCAGCTTGGCACGCACAGCGGCCTGCTTGACTACACTATCGGCCAGCGCAAGGGCCTGGGCATCAGCCACAGCGAGCCGCTCTACGTCCTGGCGACCGACCCCATGCGCAATGCTCTGATCGTCGGCACGGCGGATGAGCTTGGCAGCAGGTCGCTCACCGCCGGGCGCATCAACTGGATTGCCGGGGGGCCACCCGCCAGCCGCTTCACGGCGGAGATCAAGATTCGCTACAAGGCGCGCCTTGTGCCGGGGACAGTGACCGTGCTCCCAGATGGGAGCGTGCAGGTGAATTTCGCGGAGCCGCAGCGCGACATCACGCCCGGCCAGGGCGTCGTCTTTTATGCGGGTGAGGAGTGCCTGGGCGGGGGCATTATCACCAGGGGTCAGTAGTAGTTCGAGCGCAGCAAGTCCTGCACTTCCTCGCGGAAGAGCAGCATCACCAGCGTCCCCAGGACCATGTACGGGCCGTAGGGCAACGGCGTGAAACGCCGGTAGCGCCCGATGATCGCCCGACCCACCATGTACAGCACTGCCCCCACCGCCCCGGCGAAGACCGTGATCAGCGCGGCGAAGATGAACCCGCGCCAGCCCAACATCAAGCCGCTGAGCGCAGCCAACATCACATCGCCGAAGCCGAACGCGATCTCCTCGTTCCGGGTCAGCGTGGAAAAGGCCACTCCGCCCAGGAACATGGCGAAAAAGAGCAGAAACCCGACCGCGCCGCCCAAGAGATACTCCTCGAAAGTCCTGCCGTCTGTAGGCGCGATCGCGGCTACAACCACTGCGAACACGCATGAGGGCAAAATGACCGCGAACAGGATCAGGCGGTGCTCGATGTCAATCACGGTGATCAGCAGCAGGATCGCCACGTAGACGTACCACGCCCACAGCGCCGGCTCATCGGCGAAAGCCAGGGTCAGCCCGGCAAACGCCAGCCCGGTCGCCAATTCCAGCAGGGGATGGCGCCAACTCAGCCGGTTGGAGTGCGGGGGGGATGGAGACGCCTCATCAGCCGGATTCACCGGGACTGCCGGGGGACCCTCACGTTTGCCGAGCGCGAACGCGCTGAGTCCCAGCCACGCCTTCGGCGGGCGCGGGCTGCCGTCCGGGTAATGCGGCAGGCGGACGCGCGCGCGGGTCGGCAGATCATCGGCCAGGATGTTGAGCACGCCCCCCACCAACAGCCCGCCCAGCCCGGCCACCCCAGCGACGACTAGTTCCATTCGCGTCTGTCTCCTGCGCGCAAAGGGTGCTGCTCTCAATAGTCCAGGTGAGGCCGTGCGTCCGGTGGCCCCAGGAAATAGGGCAGAGTCGGCGTCGGCGGGCCTGGCGGCGGGGGCGGCAACAGGGCCAGCGTGCTGACCAGCACCACTGCCGTGAGCACTGCAATCATCACGCCCAAAAGGATGATGCGCCCGTTGTGCGCGCCGTGTCGCATACGCTCGCCTTCCCCGTCCTCACTGTCGGCGAATTCGCTGCCCGCCGGTGTCGTAGGGGCGTATTGCGATACGCCCCTACGAATGTCATTTCGCTAACGGCGTCTCCGTCACCCGCGCCCCCCGCATTATACCAGAAACGCCCGCGCAGCGGATGTCAGCATCCGCGCGCCAAAGTCAGCCGTATGTCAGCGATTTCGATTGCCCCCCGCCCCACTCCGCCCTATAATTCACTTATGAGGGTCTAGCGCGGGTAATACCCCCGCAAAGCGTCCAGGGGCACACCATCATGACCATCCTCACAGCAAGCGTTCTCAGCGACATCTTCGGAGACAACCCGATCCACATCGTCTATGCCGCCGCCCTCCTGATCGGGTTGGTCTATGCCATCTTCCTGCTGTTCTTCCAGGGCATCGGCGACGCGCTGGGCGACCTCAACTTCGCCCCCGGCGTGGATGCCGACATGGGCGACATCAGCCTCATTGACACCGACGGCGCAACAGAAGCCACCGGCGTTAGCATGTTGGCCGTGGCCAGCTTCATCTCGTCGTTCGGCGCGTTCGGCCTGATCTCGGCGACGCTGTTCGGGGCGGGCACGGTCATCAGCCTGATCGTCGCCCTGGCCGGGGGCGTGTTGGTGGGCATCGCGGCCCAGGGATTCTTCCTGTACATCCTGTCGCCGACGATCAGCAGCGAAGTACACCAGGCCCGGCTGATCGGCCAGGTCGCCGAGATCACCACGCCCATCCCGATCAACGGCGTAGGCCAGATCGCTTTCGTCGCCCAGGGCAGCCGGGTCACCTACTCGGCCCGCGCCACCGACGAGCAGCGCAGCTTCGAGCGCGGCACGCCGGTGCGCATTGAGCGCATCGTCGGCGGCATGGCCTATGTGAGCGCGATTGACTGAGACATCTACCACTGCGCGGCGTTCGGCACCCACCGCTCACACCTCAGTCACAGGCCGGACGCTGCCTGCTTGTGCGATGCACCGGCTTCGCACAATTGACGCCAGTCGTTTAGCTTGTGAACCCAGAAAGGACAACCACTCATGGTAGCCGTAGGCGCAATCGTCATCCTGTTGTTCCTCTTCATCCTCTTCACGCTGGTCGCAGTCTATGCCAGCCGCGTGAGGAAAGTTGGCCCCAACGAAGTCCTGATCATCTCAGGCCGCCGCACGCGCAACGCCGAGACAGGCGAGATCGAGCCGTACCGCATTGTCAAGGGCGGGCGGGCTTTCATCTGGCCTATTCTGGAGCGCGTGGATACGCTCTCGCTGGAGATCATGACCATCGAAATCATCACCGACGACGTGTATACGCGCCAGGGCGTGCCGGTCACGCTGGAAGGCGTCGCCCAGATCAAGATTGCCAGCGACGATGTGTCCATCCGCACCGCCGCCGAGCGTTTCCTGTCCAAGACCCGCGCCGAGATCACCAACGTCGCCCACGAGACGCTGGCCGGGCACCTGCGCGCCATCATCGGCAACATGACCGTCGAGGAGATTTACCGCGAGCGCGACAGGTTCGCCCAGGAAGTCCAGGATGTCTCGGCCAGCGACCTGGCCAACATGGGCCTGGGCATTGACACCTTCGTGATCAAAGACGTGCGCGATAAAGAGGGCTACCTCGACGCGCTGGGCCGCCCGCGCGTGGCCGAAGTCAAGCGCGACGCGACCATCGCCGAGCAGCTTGCCCTCACCCGCGAGGCCGAGGCCCGCCGCGACTATAACCTGCAGCAGGCCAGCTACGACAGCGAAGTGGCCCGCAAGCAAACCGAGGCCAACCTGGCCGGGACGCTCCAGGAGCGCATCACCAACCAGACGATCCGCGCCGAGGAAGTGCAGATCGAGCTGATCGAGAAGCAGAAGCGGATCGAGGTACAGGAGCAGGAAGCCCTGCGCATGGAAAAGGAACTGGAGGCGACGGTCCGCAAGCCAGCCGCCGCCGAGCAGTTCCGCATCGAAACGCTGGCTAACGCCCAGAAATATGAGTTGGAGGCGCGGGCTGGCGGTGAAGCCGCCGCCATCCGCCAGCGCGGTGAGGCCGAAGCGGACGCCATCCGCGCGCGCGGTCTGGCCGAAGCCGAGATCACGCTGCAAAAAGGGTTGGCCGAAGCGCAGGCAATGGAGAAGAAAGCCGCCGCCTGGCAGCAGTACAACCAGGCCGCGATCATCCAGCAGATCGTCGAGGCGCTGCCGCAGGTCGCTGCCGCCATCGCCCAGCCGCTCGCCCAGACCGACCGCATCGTGATCATCAGCAGCGGGGACGGTGCCAGCGCCGGCGCCTCGAAGATCAGCGGCGACATCACCAACATCATCGCCCAGGTGCCAGCTACCGTCGAGGCGCTCACCGGCCTGAATCTCAGCGAGTCGATCAGCCAGCTTCCGGGCATCATGAACGCCAAACCGGAGGGCGAGCCAAAGCCGGAGTAACGCCCGGCCCAAAACCAGACTTCCGAAGTCTGCGCAGACTTCGGAAGTCTCTCTCGGAAAATGGCGTCTGGCTGACCTCACCCCCTGGCCTCGCTGCGCTCGCCTTTTCCCCCTCTCCGCTGCGGAGTTCAGGGGCGGACAGGTGTTGAGCGAACGTGAAAGCAGGCGAACGTCTCACGTTTAGCCTCACCCCCCGGCCCCCTCTCCACGTGGTGGAGAGGGGGAGGCGAGGCGCGTCAGCGCCGAGCGGGGGTGAGGTAAACCGGACGCGGGCAAACGATCTGACAGATTTTGCACACACCTCCTCCACCCGCACCTATAGATCACAAAGACCGCCGTGTGGCGGTCTTTGTTCTGCGCAATCAGAGCGCGGCGAACTACGGCGCGGAGTCGTAGCCAGGGCCGTTCTTGAAGAACTCGTAGTTCCACTTAATGTCGCCGGTCAGGTCAACGACTTCGCCGCCCGCCGCCGCCTCGCGCTTCTTCGACTCCCAGGGGATGCGCTCCTGGCCGGCAGCCATCTCGTAGGCATCCGGCACTTCCTCTTCGACGAAGATCGCCTCGAATGGGCATTCTGGCACGCACGCGCCACAGTCAATGCAGGTGTCCGGGTCAATGAAGTACCACGGCCATTCATTCTCCGGGAAGCCGGGTATGATGCAGTCAACCGGGCACACCTCTACGCACGCCCCGTCGCGCAAGCACAGGCTGGTAATGATATGGGTCATGTGTTCCCGCTCCTTATTGGGTCTAGACGACTAATAACGTCCGTCCAGCAATCTCTCGCTGAACCGTGCCAATTGAACCCAGCGGCACACGCGCCCTGCTTCAACCAGCGCCGTCCTGTGTGCCGCGCCATACGCCAGCCCCACTATAGCAAACGGACGCCCAATCGCGCAAGGTTTGCACAATGATAAGTACAGGTAATGAAGAGGGAGCGTTACCATACGCTCCCTCCTGGTTGTTCATCTGGCTACGAAGCGTCGTGGCCTGGCCCGTTGCGGAAGAACTCGTAGTTCCACTTGATGTCTTCGGTCAGGTCTACGATCTCGCCGCCCTGCGCAGCGTAGCGTTTCCCGCCGTGCGGCACGCGCTCCTGGCCGGGGGCCATCTCGTAGGCATCCGGCACTTCTTCCTCGACAAAGATCGCCTCGAACGGGCATTCGCTCGCGCACGCGGCGCAGTCAATGCACGAATCGGGGTCAATGTAGTACCAGGGCCATTCGCTCTCCGGCATCCCAGCGACAATCGCCTCGGATGGGCACACGTCCGCGCAGACACCGTCGCGCAGGCACAGGCTGGTTACAACATGCGTCATGCTGATTTCTCCTCTGGGCGGTACAAGCCGCAACAACTCTCATGCATCACTATACCGCTCCTCACGGTTCTGTCATGTGAAAAAACACAGACAGAACATATGACGTTAGGCACAGCTTTGCCGCGACAGGTCCCTACCCCAAACGAAAAGACCGGGAGCGCCTGCTCTCCCGGTCCGATTTCATCGCCTTAACCGTGCGTCCTAACCGCCCAGAGCGGCCTTGAAGCGCTCGGCCACGTCCGACCAGTTCACGACATTCCACCACGCCTCGACATAGGCAGGGCGGTTGTTCTGGTACTTCAGGTAGTAGGCGTGCTCCCACACGTCGAGCACCAGCAGCGGGCGCACGCCCCACTGCGTCAGGTTCTGGTGCTTCTCCGACTGCAGGACTTCCAACTGCCCGGCGACCGACTCCCATACCAACAGCGCCCAGCCGTTACCCTCTACCTGGTTGGCCGCCGCGCTGAAGTGCGCCTTGAACGCGGCGAAGCTGCCGAAATCCTTGACGATCTGCGCGGCCAGCTCGCCGGACGGCTCGCCGCCGCCATTGCCCACCGGCGCCATGTTCGGCCAGAAGATCGTGTGCAGCAGATGGCCTGACCCATGAAAAGCGGCCTCGCGCGACCAGTGCTTGGTCAGGGCGAAATCACCGGCGGCGCGCGCCGCTTCCAGCTTCTCCAGCGCCACATTCAGCCCATTGACATAGGCCAGGTGATGCTTGTCGTGGTGCAGGCGCATGGTCTGCTCGTCAATATAGGGTTCCAGGGCGTTGTAGTCATAAGGCAGCGGGGGTAGTTCATATTTCCTAGCCATGAGATGTTTCCCTCCATCAATTCGTGAAATTCGGTCAGGCAGGGCGGCAGGCGGCCCCCGCACACGCCCTGCAGGTGAGAGACCATTTGAAAAGACCAGCAACCCCACCCTAAGTCCCTCCCCGCCTGCGGGGAGGGACTTCAAGAGCAGGCCTTTCTCCCTTCTCTCGCTTGCGGGGGAAGGGCCGGGGATGGGGGTAAAGATACTTATCAAATGGCCTCTGATAGTAGCTCCGCGCCAGCGCGCTCAATCAGAGCAGATTATAGAGAAGCTACGTGGGAGGCGACCACAAGATTCGTGTATGAATGGCCGCCATACTCATGGGGAGATCAGTTCAGGCCCGCGCTACAACCCCACCAGCGTCCGGCGCAGGAAAGCCAGGTCTTCCAGCGCGCGCCCGGCACCGACGGCTGTGGCGACAATGGGGTTTTCGGCGCGGTAGGCTGGCACGCCGACCTTGCGCGTGATGTACTGGTCAATGCCGCGCAGCAGCGCGCCGCCGCCCGTCAGCACAATGCCCCGGTCTATGATGTCTGACGCCAGCTCTGGGGGAGTCTTTTCCAGCACGGCCTGGGCCGCCCCGACAATCGTCGCCAGCGGCTCAGCGATGGCCTCCACCACCTCGCTCGTCGTGACGGTGATCGTGCGCGGCAGACCACCCACCTGGTCGCGCCCCTGAATCTCCATGCTCATCTCCTGGCCGATGTCCACCGCAGCGCCGATCTGAATCTTGATCGACTCGGCGGTCGGCTCACCGATGACCAGGCTGTACTTGCGCCGGACGTAGTTAATGATCGCCTCGTCCAGGCGCATACCGCCCATGCGCACGCTGTCCGCCACCACAATGCCGTTCATCGCCAGCACCGCCGCTTCGCTGGCCCCGCCGCCCAAGTTGAAGACCATGTTGCCCGCTGGTGTGCTGATCGGCAATCCGGCCCCCAGCGCCGCCAGCAGCGGCTCCGGCAGCAGGTACGCTGCGCGCGCACCGGCGCGCACCGCCGCCTCGTGGACGGCGCGCTTCTCGACGCTCGTCACGCCATAGGGCACGCTAAGCATCACCTCCGGGCCGCGAAACTGCATCCGCCCGCTCACCTTGCGGAAGAAATAGCGCAGCATCGCCTCGGTCACTTCGTAGTCAGCGATCACGCCGTCGCGCAGCGGGCGCAGCACCTCGATGTGCTCAGGATGGCGCCCGTACATGTCGCGCGCCTCCTGGCCCACCGCCACAACTCGCTCCTCTTCGATTGTCAGCGCGACCATCGCCGGCTCTTGCAGCACGATCTGCCCGTCGGCATAGATCATGACGTTGTTCGTGCCGAGGTCTACGCCCAGTTTTCGTGAGAACATGCCCATGGGAGAATCGCTTTCTCGCGGTGTTCGTCTGCACGCCGCATCACAAGATATACCGCAAGCCGCCCCAACACGCGAAAAAAGGGGGCCACGAACAAGTCGTGAACGTGTTTGCCCCCCCATCCCCGGCCCTTCTCCCACGAGGGGGGAAGGGAGCAAAGCGGCGGGCCGGCTCCCCTTCCCTCCGCGCAGCGTGGGGGAAGGGGTTGGGGAATGGGGGGCGATCCCAGCGCCCAAGTGCCCAGCCCTAACAGGTTGTTCGTGGACCCCAAAAAGCATCGCGCCGGGCGTTCCTCTGCGCGATGCCTCTGGCTCTGTGTGCGGAGCGCCGCAGCCCGGTCAGTTTTCGTCTTCCAGGCTGCGCACGCGCTGTCCGCGCCCCTGCACCCGCCCGTGAACTTTGGCAGCGATCTCGACCCGGCGCAACTCCTGGGCGATCTCCGCCCGCCGTTCCGCATTGGGGCTGGCCGCCATCAGATCGCGGGCGCGGTTGCGCGCGTCTTCGATCTGCGCCATGTCCAGCTCGTAGACCGACTCTGCGTCATCGGCCAGCACGGTCACCTTGTCCGGGCGCACTTCCACCACGCCGCCATACACGACGAAGCTGACCACGTCTTCGCCCTCGACAATGCGCAGTTCGCCAAAGGCCAGCGTCGTCAGCAGCGGCGTGTGGTTGGGCAGCACGCCCATCTCGCCCTCGCTGCCGGGGATGATCACCATGTCGGCGCGTTCGGTGTGGTAGAGCCGGCGCACGCGCGATACGACTTCCACCTCAAGCGGCATCCTGTCCTCCTCCTTCGGGCGAGGGCACCTGCCCCCACCCTTCGGCGTCCGCGCCGTTAGCTCTCGGTCTGCGCCTCGCGGTAACGCTCCAGCACATCCTCAATGGGGCCGGCCATCATGAACATCTGCTCCGGGATGTGATCAAGCTCCCCGTCCAGGATCATGCGGAAGCCGCGCACTGTATCCTTGACCGGCACGTAGCGCCCCTCGCGTCCGGTGAACTGCGTGGCCACGTGAAACGGCTGGCTGAGGAAGAACTGGATGCGCCGCGCGCGGGCCACAATCGCCTTGTCATCTTCCGAAAGCTCGTCCACGCCCAGGATGGCAATGATGTCCTGCAAATCCTTGTAACGCTGCAACACCTGCTGAACTTCGCGGGCCGTGCGGTAATGCTCCTCGCCGACGATCAGCGGATCGAGGATACGACTGGTGCTGGCCAGCGGATCTACCGCCGGGTAGATGCCCTGCTCGACAATCGCCCGGTCGAGCGCCACCGTCCCGTCCAGGTGAGCAAACACGGCCACCGGAGCCGGGTCCGAGTAGTCGTCCGCCGGGACGTAGACCGCCTGCAAGGACGTGATCGAGCCGGTCTTAGTGCTGGTGATGCGCTCCTGCAGGTCGCCCATTTCCTGGGCCAGCGTCGGCTGGTAGCCCACCGCCGAGGGCATACGCCCCAGCAGCGCCGACACTTCTGAGCCGCTCATCGAGAAGCGGAAGATGTTGTCAATGAACAGCAGCACGTCGCGGCCCTGGTCGCGGAAATACTCGGCCATGGCCAGGCCGGTCAGCGCCACACGCAGGCGCACCCCTGGCGGCTCGTTCATCTGCCCGAACGACATCGCCGTCTGGCTGATCACGCCGCTCTCGGTCATCTCGCCGTAAAGCTGCGTACCCTCGCGGGTGCGCTCGCCCACGCCGGCGAAGACCGAGAAGCCTTCATGCTCGGTGGCGATGGAGCGGATCAGCTCCATGATGATCACCGTCTTGCCGGTGCCCGCGCCGCCGAAGATGCCCGCCTTGCCACCCTTGCGGAACGGCGCGATCAGGTCAATGACCTTGATGCCCGTCTCAAAAAGCTCGATGCGCGTCACCTGCTCGTCAAACGGCGGGGCCGGGCGGTGGATCGGATAGTACGTGTCGGCGTGCACCTCACCCTTGCCGTCAATCGGGCGACCCAGCACGTTGAAGATGCGCCCCAGCGCCGCCTCGCCCACCGGCACCATAATCGGCGCGCCAGTGGCGAAGGCCGGGACGCCGCGTTGCAGACCGTCGGTGGCGTCCATCGCCACGCAGCGCACGCGGCTGCCGCCGAGATGCTGCTGCACTTCGAGGATCAGCGGCTCCTGCCCGCTGCGCGGGACGCGAATGGCATCGTAGATTTCGGGCAGATCGGCGCCAACCGGGAACGCCACGTCCACCACGCCGCCCAGGATTTGCGCAATGGTTCCTTCGACTTCTTGCTTGACTCTCGCACCCATCACTTGTCTTCGTCTCCTCGCTGCACTCCGGGCGGCTATCCCGCATCAGACTGTTTCAGGGCTTCCACGCCGCCGACAATGTCCAGAATTTCGCTGGTGATCGAAAGCTGGCGCGCCTTGTTGTATTCAAGCTGGAGCACATCGCCCAGCGATTCCGCGCTTTCGGACGCATTGCGCATGGCTACCATCCGCGCGCTGTGCTCGCTGGAGAGGCTCTCGCGCACGGCTTGCAGAATCTGCAACTCAGTGAAGCGCGGGATCACTTCGTTGAGGATCGCGGCGGCGCTCGGCTCGTAGATGTAGTCGCGGTTGCGGCGCTTCACTTCTGGCTCTGGCGCGATCAGTTCCATGATCTCGCGGCTGCGCGCC
This sequence comes from Thermoflexus sp., assembly GCA_020724485.1. Taxonomy (GTDB): domain Bacteria; phylum Chloroflexota; class Anaerolineae; order Aggregatilineales; family Aggregatilineaceae; genus UBA2029. Next base: position 28,950 of record DYGW01000009.1, read on the forward strand.
TCAAACGGACGCAGCGGCAGCAGCGGCAGCACGCGCGGCTGCTGCGTCATCGTGTTGATGAAGTTGGTGTAGGCGATGAACACCTCGTCCACCGGCACCTGCAGAAACTCGTCGAAGACGATCTGCGCGATCTGCGCAATGTCGCCCAAGTCGGGGTCTGCCGGCAGATGTGAGAACTCGGCCACGATCTTTTGATCCTTCAGGAAGGCGGGCGCGTTCTCGTCGTGTTCCCTGGCCGCGATGTAGCGGCGAATCAGGTCGCGCCCCTTGCGTCCGACCGTGATCCAGTGCACGGGCCGCTCGTACTGCTCGACGAAGCGAATCGCCCGGCGCACGATGTTGGCGTTGTAGGCCCCGGCCAACCCCCGGTCGCCAGTGATCAGCACGACGGAGATGCGGGTGATATCCAGGCGCACTTCCAGCAACGGATGCAACGGCACGCCCGTGCTCTGCGCGGCCACATTCACCAGCACGTCGTAGGCGTGCTGCGCATACGGGCGGCTGGCGAGCACGGCGGCCTGCGCCTTGCGCACCGACGACGCCGACACCGCCTCCAGGGCGCGCGTCACCTGGTTGATGTTCTTCACCGACCGGATGCGCCGCCTGATCTCGCGTGTTGAGGGCATGGCTTATCTCATTCCCTTCTGCGCGGGGGCCCGCCCCTAGTCGGCAGCGTGAAGCTCGGCCCACGTCTCGTTGAAACCGTCCGCCGCCTTCGTCAGCAGCGCGGCGATCTCGTCGCTCAGCTGGTAGTCGTCCGCCTTGAGCTGTTCCGGCAAGTCCGGGTAGTTGCTATGCAGGTAGTTCAGGAATTCCTCTTCCCACTGCTTGACCTGAGCGACCGGCACGTGGTCAATCTTGCCGCGCGTGCCGGCGAAAATGAGCGCCACCTGGTCGAGCAGCGGCGTGGGCCGGTACTGCGGTTGCTTGAGAATCTCCTGCAGGCGCATCCCGCGATCAAGCTGCTGCTGCGTCGCCTTGTCCAGGTCGGAGCCGAACTGGGCGAAGGCCGCCAGGCTGCGGAACTGAGCCATGTCCAGGCGCAGCCGGCCCGCCACGCTCTTCATGATCTTGCGCTGCGCGTCGCCACCCACGCGGCTGACGCTCAGGCCCGTGTTCACCGCCGGGCGCACGCCGGAATAGAACAGGTCGTTTTCCAGGTAAATCTGCCCGTCAGTGATCGAGATCACGTTGGTGGGAATGTAAGCCGACACGTCGCCGAGCAGCGTCTCGATGATCGGCAGCGCGGTCAGGCTGCCGCCGCCGCGCTCGTCCGAAAGCTGGGCGGCGCGCTCCAACAGGCGGCTGTGCAGGTAGAACACGTCGCCGGGATAGGCTTCGCGTCCGGGCGGACGGCGCAGCAGCAGCGACACCTGGCGGTAAGCCCAGGCGTGCTTGGAGAGGTCGTCGTAGATGACCAGCGCGTCGCGGCCATGCTCCATGAAATACTCGCCCATCGCGCAGCCTGCGTAAGGCGCGATGTATTGCAGCGCCGCCGGATCCGACGCCGACGCCACAACGACGATGGTGTGATCCATCGCGCCGTACTCTTCGAGCGTAGCCACCACCCCGGCGACCTGGGCGCGCTTCTGCCCAATCGCCACGTAAATGCAGATCAGGTCTTCGCCCTTTTGGTTAATGATCGTGTCAATGGCGATGGCCGTTTTGCCAGTCTGGCGGTCGCCGATGATCAGCTCACGCTGGCCGCGCCCGATCGGGATCATGGCGTCAATGGCGCGCACGCCGGTCTGCACCGGGCGGTACACGTTCTGCCGCTCGATCACGCCCGGCGCGATGCGCTCGATGGGCAGGTATTCCGACGCGGAGATTGGGCCTTTGCCATCAATCGGGTTGCCCAGCACGTCCACCACGCGCCCGATCAGGCTGTCGCCCACCGGCACCGACACAATGCGCCCCGTGCCGCGCACTTCGTCGCCTTCTTTGATGTCAATGTAATCACCCATGATGATCACACCGACGTTGTCCTCTTCAAGGTTGAAGGCGATGCCCATGACGCCGTTGGCGAATTGCACCAGTTCCTGGGCGCGCACCTTGTCCAGGCCGGTGACGCGGGCGATGCCGTCGCCGACCTCGTCCACTGTGCCCACGTCCACTGCCTTAAGCTCACGCTCAAAGCTCTTGATCCGCTCCAACAGCCCCTGGGTGATTGTGTTCGTCAGCTCCGCCATATAAGAGTTTCTCCTCGCAGCCTGGGAAGACGATGCCCTCTACCTGATCAACTCGCGAGCCAGACCGCTTTCCTGCGCCCGCGAGCAGTGTCCCCGCCACAGATCGTGCGCGACAATCTCTCGGCCCTGATCGCCAGTTATCCACCTCACCCCCGTTTCGCTTCGCTCAACTTCCCCCTCTCCGCCGGCGGAGAGGGGGTCAGGGGGTGAGGTTGCGAGCGGCAAGGAACAGACTGGCGATCAGGGTCAATCTCTCGCGCCCGTAAACATTGTTAAATATAGATCAATTGAAGCAAATAATCAAAAATATATGATACTTTCTCCCCGGCATTCCGCCGCCCTATCTCTTTCACCCTTCATCCTGATCGTGGTTATTGTCAGGGTCTCGCCCGGCCAGCCGTGAGACTTTGCGCCCGCCGCCCAGTCCCACGCTGCGCTGGTACGCCGCCCAGATCGCCCGCGAGATGACCGTGCGCAGCCCGCCCTTCTCCAGTTGGTAGAGCGCCTCCGCCGACGTGCCACCAGGGCTGGTAACCTCGTTGCGCAGCATCGCCAGGTGATCGCCCGACTGCGCCGCGTACTCGACCGACCCGCGCATCGTCTGCAAGACCAGCTTCTCAGCGATGTGGCGCGAGAAGCCGAGATGCACCCCGGCGTCAACCATCGCCTCCATGAACAGGAACACGTAGGCCGGGCCGGTGCCGCTCAGCGCCGTCGCCATGTCCAGATAGTCTTCGTCCTGCACGAAAATCTCTTCGCCAAACGCCTTGAGCAGCATCCGCGCCTGCTCGCGCTGCGCTTCGGGAACTTCGTCGGTGGCCGTCCACACGCTGATACCCTGGCCGATGCGCGCTGGCGTGTTGGGCATCACGCGCACCACGCAGGCGTTAGCCAGCCCGTCGGCGATCATCTTGATCGGCGCGCCAGCGACAATGCTGACCACCAGCGAGCACGTGCGCGCCCCTCCGCGCACTTCAGGCAGCACGCGGTCGAGCACCTGCGGCTTGACCGAAAGCACCAGGATGTCGGCCTTGGTCGCCCCCTCCAGGTTATCGGTCGTGGTGCGCACCCCGTAAGCTGCGGCCAGCTCCTCGAGCCGCTCTGGACGCGGGTCAACAGCGATGATCTGCTGTGGCAGCACCATACGCTGCTTGAGCAGCCCTTGAATCATGGCCTCGCCCATGTTGCCGCTGCCGATGAAGGCGATGGTCAGGTCTCCAAACATCCCGTCAGGTCCTCGCTCAAGCCAATTGGCGCAGCCACAAGAGCGGGGGCATATGCGCCGTGTGTGCCCTCCGCCAACGAGCCACCATCTTACCGCAAGAACGGCCCGATCAACACAAGCGATGCGGGGCCGCCCTATGATCGGCGCAATCGTCCCCTGCGCGGCATAACCGCGATGCTGAAATCCGGCGTGCCCTGCGTCAGGGCGTCAGGTAGTAGGTCATGTGCTGGAGGTGCGCCGCCGGATCAATATACTGCACGCGCACGCCCGGCGGCACTGCCAGCGTGATCGGCGCGTAGTTGAGCAGCGCGGTCACGCCCGCCTCGATCAGCCGGTCGGCGACAGCCTGCGCTTCTGCGGCGGGCACCGCGATCATGGCGATGCGGATACCCAGGCGCTGAATTTCGGCGGCAAGCTGCTCCATCGGCAGGATGGTCAGGTCGCCGATGCGCTCGCCGACCAGCTTCGGGTCGGCGTCGAACAGCACCGCGACGCGGAACCCGCGCGCCTGAAAGCCGCGATAGTGAGCAATGGCGTGCCCCAGATCGCCCACGCCGACGACTGCCATCAGCCACTCGCGGTCTACCTTGAGAATGTGGCGAATCTGCTCGTAGAGATACTGGACGTTGTAACCTGTGCCCTGCTTGCCGAACTCGCCGAAGTGCGACAGGTCTTTGCGAATCTGCGCCGAGCTGATCCCCAGCCGCTCGCCCAGTTCGTGCGAGGACGTGTACTCTTTCTCTTCCTGGATCATCCGGCCTAAAGCGCGCAGGTAAATCGGTAACCGCCCAATGACGATGTCTGGAATGCTGGCTCTGATACCCATCTGGCTGCGGCTCCTTTCTCGATTGGTGGCCCTGGTCACGTACCAGGCCGATAATAGTGATAGAAATAGGGGAAAATGTGAAGAGCATAACAATCGTAGCACGCTTCATTCATAAAAACAATAATGTTTCAGAAAAATTCGCAAACCTGGTTGCCCCGCCCCGCCGCCGCTGCTATGATCCGCGCCAACGCTGCTTGAGTACGGGGCGCAACCGTCTATGCCACCTTCACCGCCGTCCGTCCGCCGTCTCTCGCGCCGCGACTTCCTCGGCCTGACCGGCATGGCCGCCATCGGCGGCGCGCTGACCTGCGTGGGCGCGTCACTCGGCTACCTGGCCGTTGACCGTCTCAGCCGCGCCCGGCGGACACCGCTCCCCACACAGACACCCGTCGCGCTCCCCGCCTACTCCAAGCAAATTGACCGCCCCGGCATCCTGGAACGCCAGGACTGGGGCGCGCACGCGCCGGATCACGACGCCGAGAACGAGCGCGGCTTCTACGGACCGGACAACCGCGAAGGCTGGCGCGTCTATGAGGGCGATCTGCGCGCCGTGTACCGCACCGTCGTTGTGCACCATTCCGTGCTCTACGAGACCGACGATCCCGGCACCATGCGCGCCATCCAGCAGCAGCACATGGAGCTACGCGGCTGGGCCGACATCGCCTACCATTTCGGCGTCGGGCAGAACGCGCAGGTCTTCGCCGGACGCCTGCTGAACGTGCGCGGCACGCACGTCGAGGGCTTCAACACCGGCAGCGTCGGAGTCGTCTTCCTCGGCGATTTCAGCCTGAGCGTCCCCACCCCGGCCCAGATCGAGGCCGGTCGGCGGCTAATTGACTGGCTGGCCCTGCGCCTGGAGCTGACCCACCTGACCGGTCACAGCGACTTCAACAGCGACACCGACTGCCCCGGCCAGCATCTGCGCGAAGTGCTGAGCGCGCTGGCCCAATCCGCAGGGCTGGCGCTGGGCACGGGTGGCTATGTATCTGAGCAGACCTGATCCGCCGCGCGCCCGGAATCAAATAGCGCCCCGGCAAAGGGGCGCGCTGTCAGTCTGGCCCGCGCTCACACGAATTCACGGCGTCCGCGATACCACACGAAGGCCGCCGCCGCCATCACCACCAGCAGCGCCGCCGCTCCGACCGCCAGCACCGAAGGCTCGCCCTGGCCCGGCAGGTCGTCGGCGGGCGGGTACCCGGTCGCTGGCAGGCCCGTCGGCACAAACACCTCACCGACCGCGCTCTGAGTGAACGGCCCCGCTGGCCCGGCTCCCGCCAGGATCACCTGGTTAACCAGCACGCCGTTCGCCGGGCCGCGCATCACCGTCGTATGCACGCGCATGGCGACGGTCTGGCCTGGACGCAGTTCCGGCACGGTAAAAATCACCGCGCGGTCACTGATGGCGACTTCTCCGTAATCTGTATCGGCGTTGTCAATGCGCAACTCCTCGCGCAGCGTGTTGGTCACCAACAGGTCCGTGCCAGCGGAAGCCCCGGTATTGGTCAGCGTGATGACCCAGGTCACCGCCTCGCCCGGCAGCCCCAACGCCCCGTCCGCCAGCTCAGCAGCGACCGTCAGCGTCCCCTGGAAGCCGGCATCGCGCATCTGCCACGCAAGGCCCAGCGCACCGGTCAGGGGAGCGCCTTGCTGTCCAGACGCACACGGGGCAGCCCCCGCCGCCCACACGCTTGTTCCCCCGGTGAGCCACAGCGCCAGAAGCATCACGCCCGCCAGCGCCAGTAATCTGCACATGATCCCCCTCAGATGGTGAAGATCGGCTCCTCACTTGTTATTATACCCCCTTCGCCGCCGTCTGTAAAAGCCGTGTGCGGGCAGGTGGCAAACCGTCGGTTGGTCAGCCCCAACCCTTGTCACGTCCGGCGCGGCCTGTTACCATTTGTCCAACGCGGCGGCTGGGTTTCCGGCGGCAAGCCCGGCCAGACTCACAGCCCGCCGCGCTAGCGGAGATTCACCGATCAGCACAAGTGAGCACACGTATGGGCGCTCCAGCAAACAGACCGCCACTGAACGCCACGTTCCAGGCCGTCAACGCCAGTATCATCGAAGGGCTGGGCCAGCTTGCGGGCTATTTCGGCTTCTCAAAGGTCATGGGCCAGTTGTTCGGGGTGCTCATGCTCAGCCCCGAACCACTCAGCTTGGACGACTTGATGGAGCGCCTGGGCATCTCCAAGGCGGGCGTCAGCACGACAATGCGCACGATGGAGCACATGGGCATCGTCCGCGAAGTGTGGGTCAGGGATGACCGGCGCAAGTACTACCGGGCTGAAAGCGACTTCTGGCAGATTCTGACCAATATCCTGCGCAGCCGCGAGCTACGCGATGTCAACCAGGCGCTGCACGTCCTGGGCGACAGCGCAGAGCGCCTGCAGGAAGCGATCCCGGACATGGAGCCGGAGGATCGCCAGCTTGCCGAGTATTACCTGGATCGCTTGAGCCAGCTTCAGGAGTTTTTCCGCCTGGCGCAGATGCTGCTCATGTCGTTGATCGAGCGCGCCCAGGATCAGCCGGGTACCGAGCACGCCCGCCGCGACGGTCTTGAGTGAGCGCGGCGTGGCAGGGGTCCACGAACAAGCTGTTAGGGCTGGGCACTTGGGCGCTGGGATTGCCC
>DYGW01000241.1 GCA_020724485.1 Thermoflexus sp.
GCGATGTCGGTTAGCAGCACGGTCACCTTGACCACGTGGGCCAGGTCGGTGCCCGCCGCCTCCAGAATGGCGGCGATGTTGCGCAGTGTCTGGGCGGTCTGCTCGGCGACGGTCGGCCCGGCGACCTGCATCGTCTCCGGGATCAGCCCGCCCTGGCCCGCCACGTAAACGGTGTCGCCCGTCATGATTCCCTGCGAGTAGGGGTCGATGGCGGCGGGCGCTTTGTCGGTGTGGATCACTTCACGCGGCATGATGCTCAGTCCTCTCTCGGCGGTTCAGGCAGGTAGGACGGCGATGGCTTCGATCTCGACCAGCGCGCCCAGCGGCAGGTCGCGCACGGCGAAGGCGGCGCGGGCGGGCGGCTGCGCGGGGAAGAACGCGCTGTACACGTCGTTCATCTCCTTGAAGGCGGCGATGTCCGCCAGGAACACGGTCGCCTTGACCACGTGGGCCAGGTCGGTGCCCGCCGCCTCCAGAATGGCGGCTACGTTCTTGAGCGCCTGCTCTGTCTGGGCAGCGACAGTGCTGCCGGCGAACTGCTTGGTCTCCGGCAGCAGGCCCAGTTGGCCAGAGACGAAGACGAATCCGTTGGCGGCGATGGCCTGCGAATAAGCGCCGACCGCGGCGGGGGCATGGAGGGTGGCGATCACTTGACGGGACATGAAGTAGCTCCTCTCTACGGTTCTTCGCTGAATAATCGGGCCAAACCGGGGTAGGGCTGCAGGGGAATGATCTCGAAGGCGATCAGCCCGGCCTGCACCAGCGGCAGCGTGGCCAGGGCGTCGCGCGCTTCGTCGGCGTTCGCGCATTCGAGGATCAGCACCGCGCCGGGCCAGTCCTGGCGGAAGTAGATCTCGCGCAGGGTTCCCGCCTGGTAAAGCTCCCAGACGCGCCGCGCTTCGGCCCTCAGGTGGGACTGGAACTGCTCCGCCGTGCTGCCCGGCGTCTCGACTTCCAGGGCCAGGATTTTCACCGGTTCGCACTTTCTGGCTCGCCAGCGCCCGCCCCCGCCGCCAGCCAGACAAACTGGTAGGCGTCCAGCGTCAGCGGCTTGTGGCGCGGGTAGGCCGTGCCCGTGATCAGGTCGGTCGGCTCCGGCGGCGTCCAGCCCAGCCGGACGGACTGCTCCTCCTCGGAGAAGTTAGCCAGGACGAGCACCTGCCCGCCGCGCACATAGCCGAGCACGTGCTCGTTGTGCGTGTCGAAGAAGCGCGTGTCGCCGTTGGCCAGGGCGGGCGTCCGGCGGCGAAGATCAATCAGCGCGCGCAGCGTCCCAAAGATGCGCCCGGCGTCGGTGCTGGGGTCGTCGCGTTGCGCGGCCCGCTCCCAGTCGAAGGCGCGGCGGTGCACCCAGCGGCTATCTTCCGACTTATTGGGATCGTCGGCGTAGCCGTACTCATTGAGCATGGCGATCTCGTCGCCCAGGTAGATCAGCGGGATGCCGCCCGCGCTGAGGATCATCGCGTGGATCAGCGTGATGCGGCGCAGGGCCAGCTCGCGGTAGCGGTCGTTGCCCGTCTCGTGGGCGTGCTCCAGCCCGGCCAGCGACGCGCACATGCCGGAGATGCGCATATCCTGCGTGCGCGGGTTGTAGTTGAAGGACACCCCCCGCGCAAAGCTGCCGGGGAAGCGGCCTGTGTAGAAAGCGTTGAGGAACTGGCGGTGATCGAAGCCGTTGATGCCCAGTTCCCAGGCGTCTTCGTCGGCGAACGTCCAGCCGATGTCGTCGTGGCAGCGCACGTAGTTGACCCACGTGCAACCCTTCGGCAGGGCGAAGCGTTTCTGCATCGAATGGTGCAGCAGGGCCACGCTGCGCGTCGCCAGTGACTCCCACAGCAGGGCCATCAGCGTGGGGTTGTAGGAGATCGGCGCTTCGCCGGGGCTGATGTAGCGGGCGACTTCGGCGGGGTGGACGATGGCCTCGGACTTGAACAGCAGGGCCGGGGCGACGATGCGGGCCAGGGCGTTGAACGCCTGGATGACCGTGTGCACCTGGGGTAGCCCCTCGCAGGAAGTGCCCATTTCCTTCCAGATGAAGGCGACGGCGTCCAGACGCAGCACTTCCACGCCGAGGTTGGCGATGAAGAGCAGCTCGCCGAGCATGGCGCGGAACACGTCGGGATTGGCGTAGTTGAGGTCCCACTGGAAGTTGTGAAAGGTCGTCCACACCCAACGGTCAATTTCCGGGCGGTAGGTGAAGCTGCCCGGCGCCTGCTCCGGGAAGATCTCGCGCAGGTGCCGCTCGTACTGGTCGGGCAGCGTCCGGTCGGGGAACATCAGGTAGTACGCCTGGTAAGTTGGGTCGCCGGCCAGGGCCTTGCGCGCCCAGTCGTGCTCGTCGGAGGTGTGGTTGAAGACGAAATCGAGCGCCAGGCTGATCCCCTCGGCGCGCAGCGCAGTGGCCAGGTCGCGCAACTCACCGGTCGTGCCCAGGCGTGGGTCCACCTCGCGGTAGCTGCTGATGGCATAGCCGCCGTCGCTATTGTCCGTTGGGCAGCGGAAGAGCGGCATCAGGTGCAGGTAGGTCAGGCCCAGTTCCTTGAAGTAAGGGATTCTGGCGCGCACGCCGGCCAGGTTCCCGGCGAACAGGTCTACATAGCACACGCCGCCGACCATCTGCGCGCTGTGAAACCAGCGCGGATCGGCTTCGCGCGCCCGGTCGAGCGCCTTGAGGTCGGCGGGGCGCTCGCCGTACAGGTGAGCCGCCGCCAGCAGAATCTGCTCCAGGTGATAGAAGAAGTCATAGCGCGCCCCGTAGAGGGCGTGCAGCAGGCGGAAGACTGCCGGGAAGTGCCGCGCCAGCCGCGCGCTGAACTCGTCCCGCGCCTCGCCTTCTGGCAGCAGGGGCGCCACGCGCGGCAACAGCCGTTCCAGCGTCAGGGCGCTCTCGCGCTCGAAATCCATCACGGCTACCCTCTCCTCAGCGCAGCACCGGCCACGTTTCACGGCGCAGGTAGTCGCGCAGAATCTGCGGCGTATCGGTCAGGCTCGTGAACGGCTGGGCCAGCAGTTTCTCGACCGGCTTGAAGGCGACGGCACTGGCTTCGTCACCGTCAGCGCGGAGCGCCCCGCCGGTGATGCGGCACTCGAAAGCGATGCCGACGTTGTGCACCACGTCACTGTTGGGATAGCGGGCCAGCATCAGCGGCGTCTCGCTGTAGAGGCCCACCACCCGGGCCGGCTCCACCATCAGCCCTGTTTCTTCACGCACCTCGCGCATGATCGTCGCGGTGGTCGTCTCGCCCAGGTCGGCGTAACCGCCCGGCGGGTGCCACAGCCCGTCGTCGGTGCGCCGCGTGCACAGTAACTCCCCGCGCTCGTTGGGCACAAGGGCCATCGCCCCCGGCAGGATCACCGGCGCGTGCCCGACGCCCGCGCGCAGCAGCGGGTAATAGGGCGTGAGCACCGGCTCGGCATAGACCGGCTCCAGCACGGCCTCGCCCGGCGACTCCAGGGCCGCGCGGACCATCGCCCGATAGGCGGGCGGGAAGCGCGGCAGGGCTTCGTCCACCGCCAGCCAGGTGACGGCCAGCGTCTCGGCGCCGTCGGCGCGAATGTGGCCCCCGAGCGGGCGCGAGACGACGCACGCCGTCCACTGCTGGACGCAGTCGCCATTGGGGTAGCGCAGGTTGTAGTCGGGGTGGCTGAAGACGCCGACCAGCCGCTCGACCTCGACGCGCAGGCCGGTCTCTTCCAGCGACTCGCGCTCGGCGCAGGCGCGGATGCTCTCATTCAGTTCCAGCGCGCCACCAGGCACGCTCAGCCAGTCGAAATCGTAGCGGCGCTGGACGAGGATGCGTCCGGCCCCGTCAAAGACGAGGTTGGTGGCGTAGACGAGATAGATCAGCCGGGAGCCGACGCGCTCGCGCAGCCACTTGACGTAGCCATCGGCCCGGCTGACGAACTCCTGTGGCACTGCCTGTTTCCTTCAGCACCAGAAACAGCTCCCATTGTACCGGGCCGGGGGTCTTCTGTCATGGGGCAAGGCGCAGCGCGCCGCCGCTTGCTCAACCTTGACACTGCCGGAGCGCACTGCTACAATTCCGGCACACTGGGGCGAGTACCCCCCTGCTTGTCCCGGTGTCGCGGGCCTGTAGCTCAATTGGGAGAGCGCTACAATCGCACTGTAGAGGTCAAGGGTTCGAATCCCTTCAGGTCCACACCCGCCCGCCCGGATCGGCGGGCGTTTTGTTTGCGCGGGCCGCTGGCGTAGAATGGGGGCCGGCTGTCACAGTTAGCCACGACTGCTCACCGGGGAGGGATGACCATGCGCGCTGTGTTGCAGCGAGTGCGGAGCGGGACCGTGCGCGTTGACGGGGAGATCGTCGGCGCGATCGAGCACGGCTTCGTGATCCTGGTCGGCGTCGGCCACAGCGACGGCGAGACCCAGGCCCAGTGGCTGGCGCGCAAGATTGCCGGGCTGCGCGTCTTCGAGGACGCCGCCGGCAAGTTCAACCTGTCGCTGCTGGACGTGGGCGGCGGCTGCCTGGTCGTCTCGCAGTTCACGCTCTACGCCGACGCGCGCAAGGGCCGCCGCCCCAGCTTCACCGGCGCCGCCCCGCCGGAGGTCGCCGAGCCGCTGATCGCGCGCTTCGCCGAGATGCTACGCCAGGCGGGGGTGCCGCGCGTGGCGATGGGCGTCTTCGGCGCGCGGATGCAGGTCGAGATTCACAACGACGGTCCGGTGACGATCTGGCTGGACACCGACGCGCTGCCAGCGGGCGAGGGCGGGGGCGCTCTGTGATCGGGGCTGGACTCCGCCCGCCAGATTGCAGATGGAAAAAGCGCGCAAACGGGCCGGTTTTCGTCTTGACAGTCCCCGGCGACTCTGGTAAGCTTTCAAGCGCATTCCTCAGTAGCTCAACGGCAGAGCATCCGGCTGTTAACCGGAGGGTTGTAGGT
>DYGW01000010.1 GCA_020724485.1 Thermoflexus sp.
GGGGCAATCCCAGCGCCCAAGTGCCCAGCCCTAACAGCTTGTTCGTGGACCCCGCCCCTGCCCGGCGTAGGGGCATCCCCTACCGTGCCACGCGCCCGGAGGCGTCGCCGCCCATCAGCTTCTCGATCTCGGCCACGGTGACCAGGTTGAAGTCGCCGTAAATCGAGTGTTTGAGGCACGAGGCGGCGATGGCGAATTCCAGCGCGCGCTGGCGGTCGTCGTAGGCGTGCAGCCCGTAGATCAGCCCACCCACGAACGAGTCGCCGCCGCCCACGCGATCCACAATGTGCGCGATGTCATACGTCGCGCCGGTGTAGAAGCGCCCGCCGTCCCACAGCACGCCCGACCAGGTGTTGTGGCTGGCCGAGATCGAGCCGCGCAGGGTGATGGCGATGGTCTTCAGCGCGGGGAAGCGCGCGTTGAGCTGCTCGCACACGCCGCGATACTTCTCCGCCTCGACCTTACCGGCGAGCACGTCGGTGTCCGGCGCGTGAATACCGAAGACCTGGGCGGCGTCTTCCTCGTTGCCAACGGCCACATCGCACAGGCTGACCAGTTCCGGCATGACCTCGCCTGCCTTCTTGCCCCAGCGCCACAGGTTCTTGCGGTAGTTGAGGTCGCAGGAGACAGTCAGGCCCATCGCGCGGGCGGTCTGGGCCGCTTCCAGGCAGACGGCGGCGGTCCCGGCGGTGATGGCCGGGGTGATGCCCGTCCAGTGGAACCAGTCCGCATCGGCGAAGACAGCCTGCCAGTCAATCATGCCCGGCTCGATGGTGGCGATGGCCGAGTGCGCGCGGTCGTAGACGACCTTGCTGCCGCGCTGGGCGGCGCCCATCTCCAGGAAGTAGATGCCCAGCCGCTCGCCGCCGCGCACGATCTTATCCGTGCCGACGCCGTGCCCGCGCAGGAAGTGCAGGCACGCCTCGCCCAGGTCGTTGGCGGGCAGCCGCGTGACGAAATCCACCGCCACGCCGTAGTTGGCCAGCGACACGGCGACATTCGCCTCGCCGCCGCCGTAGGTCACGTCGAACGACGACGCCTGGCCGAAGCGCAGGAAGCCCGGCGGCGTCAGGCGCATCATAATCTCGCCGAAGGTCACGACTTTCTTGGTCATCTGCGAACTCTCCTCCTCAGGCAGGGTGCAGCGAACAGCGCTCAGCCATCAGCAAACAGCGCTGCCACGTGTGCATCCGCAGTAGCGCTGCCTATTATAGCCGGAGATCGGCGCTTCCTCTCACTTCCAGGGGGCTTCTCGCTGGCGTCGCCGGATCAGGTCGCGGTAGAAGGCCAGCAGATCGGCGTCCTGCTGGTCGCCCCAGGGCATCGGCTCGCGGCTGGACTCCAGGCCCAGCGTCCCCCCTTTGCCCTGACGCTGCGTCAGGCCCACTTCTGTGCCATAGTAGATCACCGGCGGGCCGGGCAGGCGCATCTGGACGGCGGCGGCGCAGCGCAGCGCGGCTTTGTCGCCCCCGGCGATGAACAGGAAGCGATCCATGTCGTGGTTGTCAATGAAGGTGGGGCGCAGGAAGTCACCCTGACCGGCGAAGTACGCTTCGTGGCGCGCGGCGAACCGCTCGAAATCTGCTTCGCTCCAGGTACGGTAGGCGTAGGTCTTGCGCAACGCCTCGCCCAGGTGAAAGTCCAGGCAGCCGTCCAACCGCCCGATGTAGGGCAGCAGGGCCGAGGGCTGGTCCACGATCTCGCCGAAGCAGAAGCAGTCCGGCTTGACGGCGCGGCAGGCGGCGCGGAAGTCCGACCAGAAGCCGGGGCCGGGGCCGTTGGCGTAGTCCAGGCGGTAACCGTCCACGTCGAACTCGCGCAGCCAGTAGCGGGCAATGTCCAGCATCCAGGCGCGCGCCTCTGGATGGGCCAGATTGAGCTGTGGCATGGAGCGCACGCCGAAGAAGGTGCGGTAGCCAACCGGCGAATCGTCGAAGGTGAACCAGGCGCGGTAGGGGCTGGCCGGGTTGTGCAGCGCTTCCTGAAAAATGGGGTGCTGGTGCGAGAGGTGATTGCAGACCAGGTCGAGCAGCACGCGGAGGCCGCGCGCGTGCGCCGCCTCGACCAGGGCGTGCAGCGCCTCGTCGCCGCCCAGACGCGGCTCGACCCGTGCGAAATCCACCACGTCGTAGCCGTGATGCGACGGGCTGACCCAGGTGGGGCTGAGCCAGATGCAGGTCGCGCCGAGTTCGGCGATGTAGTCCAGCTTGTCGCGCACGCCCCACAGCGTCCCGCCGAAGAAGCCGCGCAGCGAGTCCGGCTGAAGCCAGCCGCGCCCGTTGCCGGGGTAGAAGCGATCCACGAACACCTGGTAGATGATCGCCCGGCGCGCCCAGTCGGGCGGCTCCAGGCGGTCTATGTGGACGCTGAAGGTCTGGCCGCGCGACGGATCGCCGGGGGGATCGGCGGGGGCCGGCTCGCCGCGAAAGAAGGCGGCAGCAGCGCGCTCGGCGGTGTCCTGCACGTCCGGCCAGTTGGCGAAGACCTCCGCGCCGCCGTCGGCCCACGCGCCGATGCGGTAGCGCACGACCGTTCCCTCCGGCTGGGCGGGTAGCGCCCCCTCCCAGCGCGTCACGTAGCCCCAGGCGACCGCATCCCACTCGATGGCAGTCTGCGTCAGCCGGATGACCTGACCGTTGGTCGGCACGCCGTGCGAACCGGCGGGAGGGCTGCCGTCGAGCGTGTAGTAGCAGGCGACAGCATCTGCGGTGAAGTCGGTGCCGATCTGCACCGTCAACGTGACCGGCTGGCCGGGTAGCGGATCGCGGGGGGACAGCGCGAACCCGTGCTGCACCCCCCGCCGCGCCGTCCGGTGATGGACGACCTTCAGTTCGTCGCTGGCGAACGTCCCGAAGATGAATTCCATAGAAGACCGCCAGAGTCTAGCCCGCTAACGAGAGTGCGGATTGCGAATTGCGAATTTGACAGGCAAACTCAGGAAGACTTTGCGAAATCCAGCAGCTTACCTCACCCCGGCCTCGCTTCGCTCGGCTTGCCTCCTCTCCACGTTGGAGGGGCGATGAGGCGCGTCAGCGCCGAGTGGGAGTGAGGTAAACCGGGGCATGGCAACTCATTTCTTCAATTCCTTACCTGGGATTATTCATTCCGCAATCCGCAATCCGCAATCCGCAATTCGAAATGCGGTCGCGCCTAGCCCTTGACCGCTCCCTCGGTCAGGCCGCTCACGAAGAAACGCTGGAAAGTGAGGATCAGGATGACGATCGGGATGGCGCCGATCAGCGCGCCCGCCGAGAAAACACCCCACTCGCGGTTGAAGTTGTCGCTGATGAAGCGGTTGAGGCCGACGGCCAGCGTCTGCATATCCTTGTCCTTGAGCAGCGTCAACGAGATGATCACGTCGCCATAGGTGCCGATGAAAGACAGAATGCCGACCACGGCCAGCACCGGCTGGACCAGCGGCAGGATGATCCGCCAGAAGATCAGCCAGTCCGACGCCCCATCAATGCGCGCCGACTCGTCCAGATCGCGCGGGATCGAGTCGAAGAAACCCTTCATCAGCCAGGTGTTGATGCCCAGCGCCGCGCCCAGGTAGACCAGGATCAAGCCGCCGTGCGTGTTCAGCCCCAGCCAGGACACGTGGCGACCGATGGTCTGGATGAGCAGGAAGGTGGCCACGATAGTCAGCGAGTTGGGGAAGACCTGGACGATGAAGACGGTCAGCATCAGGTTGCGCCGCCCCCGGAAGCGGAAGCGCGAGAAAGCGTAGGCGCTGATCGCGCTGATGGTCACGGTCAGGAGGGCCGTGATCGAGGCGACCTTGATCGAGTTCCACATCCAGGTGCCGAAGGGGTGGATGCCGCTGGTCAGCAGCCTGTCATAGTTGCCCACGCCGGAGGCACGGGGGATGAGCCGCTGCGTGTTGAGCGTGCCCGTCTCGTCGAACGACGCCGACGCGATCCACACAATCGGGAAGAAGGCGAAGAACAGCGCCAGAGCAATGAGGACCAGCCGGCCCAGGTAGTTCAGCCAGCGGTCGCGCACCATCTTGTTCTGCATGACGTAGCTGAGGCTAGACATTTTCCGAGATCTCCTCCCACGACTGCGTGAAGCGGAAGTTGAAGAAGGTGATCAGGGCGACCATCAGGAAGATGACCAGGCTGATCGTCGAGGCAAAGCCGTAGTCGGCACCACGCCCGCTGCCGAAGGCCAGCTCGTAAGTGTAGGTGATCAGGATGTCGCTGTGCCCGGCGGGCTGGTCGGGCGAAATGGGAGGGCCGCCTTTGTTGAATAGCTCGACGATGGTGAAGTTGTTGAAGTTGAAGGCGAACGAAGCGATCAGCAGCGGGCCAACCGTCACTAACAGCATGGGCAGCGTCAGGTGGCGGAACTGCTGGAAGGCACTGGCCCCATCCACGCGCGCCGCCTCGTAGATGTCGCCGGGCAGCGATTGCAGCGCGCCGGTCGTGATCAGCATCATGTAAGGGAAGCCCAGCCACAGTTGGATGAGCAGGATGGCTACCTTGACCCAACCGGCGCTGGAAGTCCAGCGCGGGCCGGCGTCAAGGCCGAGCACATCGGTGATGGCCTTGTTGATCACGCCAAGCTGCTCGTTAAGCAGGCCCTTCCACACCAGCACGCTGATGAAGGCGGGCATGGCATAGGGCACCAGCAGCAGCGTGCGCAGCACAGCGCGCCCCGGCGTGAACTTGACGTTCAGCAGCAGCGCCAGGAACAGCCCGAACCAGAAGGTGATAAACACCGTGAAGAAGGCGTGGGCGAACGTCCACAGGAAGACGCGGATGAACGGCCCGCGAATCTTCTCATTCTCGATCAGGCGCTTGAAGTTGTCCAGGCCAATCGGCACATAATAGCCGGGGCGGATCACCGGCAGCGGCTGCCCCTCGGCATCGGTCACCTGGCCCTGCGCGTTCTTGTTCGGCCCGGCTACCGGGGTGTACGTGCCCCGCACGGCCCTGTAGGTCACGCCAAGCTCTCTATCGTAGAGCGTGCCGTCGTCGTTGAGCGCGTACTTGGCCTCGAAGCGCCCGGCCTGTTTGGTCGGGTTCTTCGGGTTGAGCATAAAGGTGTTTTCGTCTCCGCCGAACTGAATCTTGGACAGCACGCTATCGAGGATGGCGATTGTCTTGGCGAAGGGGATGCGCTCCCAACCGGGCAGGCCGGTGGGGATGCCGTCTTCGTCCAGCGTGTTGTCGCCGAGGTCTATTTCACTGGCTGGCGTGGCGTCCCCAGGCTCAGCGAAGACGGCCTCACCCTGGCCATCCGTCGGGATCAGCCACAGCGCCCACCGGTTGGCGTCCTCAAGCGAGCGGAACGCCGTCCAACCGTAGGTTTTGGCGTCTTCGGGCAAGAAGGTACGGCTGAGCAGGACTTCTTCCGCCTGGACGCGCGTCAGCAGGTTGCCGTCTTTATAGTTGGTGAAGGCCACATAAAGGGTAAAGATGGTGGGATAAATAATCATCAGGATCAACAGCGCCAGGCCAGGGGTAAACCAGCGGTAGGGGTACATCCCCTCGAACAGAAAGGCGACGTTGATCCCCAGCGTGATCACGGCGATGAAGAGCGCCAGGATATATTCGCCGCCGTTGACAAGGCGCGCAGCAAACCAGAGGGCAAAAGCATCAATGAGCGCCAGCCCGACCAGGCGCAGGATAGTCACCAGGAGCGATTGTGACGAAAACAGCGCGGCAGGCAAGCGGGATGATGCACCTGGAGCAGGTTTCGCGGTTGCCATCGCTTTCTCCGCGCCGCATCGTGTGGCTGTTCGGTCCGGTGCGGCGCGCTTCTCCTTTCGGCTCAGTGACCGTTCTTTCCAAAAGGGCCGGCAGTGCACTGCCGGCCCCTGGGCAAGTCTGTCTAGGCTGAGCGGTTGTGGAGCAGGCCCAAGGCGGGCACTACTCGCCAGCCGCCGCCGCGCGAATGGTCTCCGCCGCCGCCTTCGCCAGCGCCGCCGCGTCCTGATCCGGATTCTGCATGGCCAGGGTGATGGCGTCGGTCCAGGCCGTCCACACCGCCGACATGGCCGGGATGGCGGGCATCGGCTGACCCACAGCACCCGCCTCGGCCAGCGCTGCCAGGTACGGGTCATCAACCTGTTCCTGGGCCGAGAGCAGCGCCGGGGCGCGGTTGCCCTTCTCGTACAGGGCGAGCTGTGTCGCCTCAGCGGCCACCCACTCGGTCAGGAAGGCCTGGGCCAGCAGCGGGTTCTCGCTGAAGGCGCTGACCATGAAGGCCTGCACGCCCAGGAAGGGGCGGCCAGGGTCGCCCTCCGGGCCAGCCGGGAGGGGAGCGATGGCGAAGTTGACGCCTGCGTCCAGGAAGCGCTGGATGTTCCACGGGCCAGTGATGTACATGGCCGCCTGGCCGTCCTGGAACAGCGCTTCGGCATCAGGGCCTTCGAGCGAGGCCGGCATCAGGCCGTCCTTGATCAGGCCCTGCAACCACTGCAGCGCAGCGATCGAGCCTTCGTTGTCCACGCCGACGTCCTCAGCGTTATAGTTGCCCAGCTCGTCCAGGCCGAAGATGTAACCGCCAAAGGCCGTCTGGATGGGGAAGAAGTGGTACGGGTCGCCGATCTGGCGGATGTAGCCGTACTGCGACTTGCCTTCGGCCATCAGCGCCTTGGAGACCTCAACCACCTCGTCCCAGGTTTCGGGCGCGGTGGGCACCAGGTCGGTGTTGTAGAAGAAGCCGATGTTCTCAACGGCGTATGGCACGCCGTACAGCTCGCCATCCCAGGTAAAGCCCTGGATGGCCGCCGGCGCAAAGTCCTCCACCGCGTCGCCCAGGTCGACCGGGGCCAACATGCCGTTGGTCACCAGCTCGCCCAGCCAGTCGTGGGCGCCGATGATCACATCCGGGCCTTCGCCCGCCGGGCCGGCGATGCGCAGTTGGTCGCGGATGTCGCCGAAGCCCATCTGCTGGACGACCAGGTCCACGCCGTACTCTTCGGAGAACGACGCGCCCAGTTCCTCGATCACGGCGGAGCGGGTCTCGTCCGTCCAGATGAGCAGGCTGGGAGCCTGGGCCGAGGTCAGCGCCGGCACAGCGCCAACAACCATCACGATCACCAACAACAGAGCCAAATGCTTTTTCATGGTATCCTCCAAATAGGTGTGTTGTGCTATGAGAGTCTACATGTGCGGACGATGAGAGAGCAGACGGAAAGCAACGTGCCAATTCCTCTCAGATCAGCCAGTCATCTTGCTGAACTGCCAGTGCGATGTGTTCTCCTTTCTGCGCCATTGTGTGGTATTCCAGCCCAGCGACCCATGCCCTACCTAATACGCAGGGCAGCCTCCACTGTCGCTCAACGAGCAGCGGGCCGCCCCTGCCTGGGTATGTCAGGCTTGCCGCCGGCATCCAACCACCACCAGCCCACAAAGCATCCTCGACGCTGATGCTGCCATGCCACGCTGAGCCTGCATAGACATAATGGGCAACGGTGTACCGGCTCAGCGCTTACCAAACCCGTTCACCAAACGTATTCTCATTATAGACCAAGCCATCACGGAGGCCAACAACAATTCTGGCGAGGGTGCGGGCAAAATCTGGCGCGGGGCAGGGGCGCGCGAAAGAGACTTCCGAAGTTTCCGAAAACTTCGGAAGTCTGGCCTCCGCGACGCCTCTGCGCACCCTCACCCCCGCGTGAGGCGCTGATTGTGACAAACGCAAGAAAGATAGGTGATGGTCTTCACTGCATACTAACTTGGTTTTAGCCCATTATGAAGTCTATGGGTGGCTTTAAGCGATTGATTAGTTATAAAGAATATTATTATAAATAATTCGCAGACACTTCAATCGCACTTACAAGACTGCCTACCATTGTCCCTAGCAAGTTGTAGAAGGTCGAAGAGAGCTGTCACATGGAAAAACTCACCCTGGAACTCCCTGCCCTGTACGCAGACCACCACGTGCTGGCCGTCCGGCAGATGCTCACTGAGCTGCCGGGCGTCACGGCGATCTACGCCAGCAGCGCGTTTCAGGTGGTCGAAGTCACGTTCGATCCCGCGCAGATTGACGCCGACCGCATTCGCGCGCGCTTGGGCGAAGCGGGTTACCTGGAGCCGCTCGCTGTGCCGGCTGAGTCGGACAAAGCGGCTTACCACTCCGACGATCCCAACGTCTACTTCCGCCACACCGCCGCCTATGCCCACACCGGGCAGACCGTCGGGTTTGCGCAGCGAGTGGCCTACGCTGGGCGTCCGCTTTGGCCGTGTCCGGGCATGGGCCCATTGAAGATCACGGATGAAGAAGGGGATTAACCATGGCAAAAGAAAAACGCAGCCCCGAAGAACTGAGCATTGATCCTGCCGCCCAACAGATGCTGATCCGCGCCGATCAGCTCGGCATCAGCACAGCCTTCACCCGCGCCGCCGACATGGCCGCCTGCAACATCGGCGGGGCGGGCATGTGCTGCAAGCTGTGCGGCATGGGTCCCTGCCGGCTGACCAAAGAAGGGCAGACGGGCGTGTGCGGGGCGACGCTGGACACGATCCAGGCGCGCAACTTCATCCGCGCCATCGCCGCCGGCGCCGCCGCCCACTCCGATCACGGGCGCGACATGGCCTTCACGCTCAAGGCGGTCGCCAACGGCCAGACCGAGGGCTACGTCATCCGCGATGTGGCCAAGCTGCGCATCGTCGCAGCGGAGTACGGCATTCCCATCGAGGGCCGCGCTCCAGAAGAGATCGCCAACGACCTGGCCGACCTCTACATTGCCCAGTTCGGCCAGCAGAAAGGCAAAGTGGCCCCGATCGTTCGCGCGCCCAAGAAGCGCCAGAAGCTGTGGGAAGAGCGGCGCGTCATGCCGCGCGGCATTGACCGCGAAGTGGTGGAGGCCCTGCACCGCACGCACATTGGCGACGACCAGGACCCGGAGCATATCCTGGAGCACGCCGTGCGCACGGCGCTCTCCGACGGCTGGGGCGGCAGCATCATCGCCACCGACATCTCGGACATCCTCTTCGGCACGCCAGCGCCCATCCTAGGCCAGGCCAACCTGGGCGTGCTGAAAGACGACATGGTCAACGTGATCGTGCACGGCCACGAACCGACGCTCAGCCAGATGATCGTCGCCGCCTCGCAGGACCCGGAGATCATCGCCTACGCGCGCAAAGCGGGCGCGAAGGGCGTCAATTTGTCCGGCATCTGCTGCACGGCCAACGAAATCCTGATGCGCCAGGGCATCCCGGCGGCGGGCAACTTCCTGCAGCAGGAACTGGCCATCCTCACCGGCGCGGTCGAGGCGATGGTGGTGGACGTGCAGTGCATCATGCAGGCGCTGGTCAACCTGGCGACCAACTTCCACACCAAGATCATCACTACCTCGCCCAAGGTGCGCATCACCGGCGCGACACACATCGAGTTCGACGAGCACAAGGCGCTGACCATCGCCAAGCAAATCCTGCGTGAGGCGATTGACAACTACCAGAATCGCGGCGAGACGCACATCCCTGACGTGCGCGAAGACCTGATCCCTGGCTTCTCGCACGAGTACATCAACTACATGCTCGGCGGCAGCTATCGCGCCTCGTTCCGCCCGCTCAATGACGCGATCATGGCCGGGCGCATTCGCGGCGTGGCGGCCATCGTCGGCTGCAATAACCCGCGCAGCAAGCACGACTACCTGCACACCCATGTCACGCGCGAGCTGCTGCGCCAGGATGTGCTGGTCGTCGAGACCGGCTGCGGGGCCATCGCCAGCGCCAAGATGGGCCTCTTGCTCGGCGAGGCCGGGCTGGAACAGGTGGGGCCGGGCCTGCGCGAAATCTGCGAGACGGTCGGCATCCCGCCCGTGCTGCACATGGGCTCGTGCGTGGACAACTCGCGCATCCTGACGGTGCTGACGCAGATGGTCGCGGATGGCGGCCTGGGCGACGACATTGACCAGATTCCCGCCGTCGGCCTGGCCCCAGAGTGGATGAGCGAGAAGGCGCTCTCCATCGGCACATACTGTGTGGCGTCGGGCGCTTATGTCATCTTCGGCGGCTCCTCGCCGATCAGCGGCATGCCTGACCGCGTGGACGACAGCGACCGCGTGCTGCGCTACATCAGCCAGGGCTGGGAGGCGCTGTACGGCGGCAAGATGGAGTTCGTCGCCGATCCCGACGAGATGATCCGCCGCACGCTGGAGCACATTGACAAGAAGCGCGCCGCGCTCAACCTGCCCGCCTATGATCCAGGGCGGTTCGGGCGCAGCGGCGACCAGCGTATGTTGGAACTGGAAGAGCTGCCGCTGGCCGAGCGCCAGGCGGCCCTCTACGGCGTACCGGCCAAGTAGGAGAGCGACGCATGTCCCGATACATTGCTACGCGCGCGATTCGCGGGGCGAACGCGCTGGTCACCGAAGCTGAGCTTATGCTCAACAAGGCGCTGGCTGAAAAGGGGCCGGATACGCCCGTCGCTTTCCCCAACACGGCTTACTACCTGCCCGTGATCTACGGCATGACCGGGCGCGAAGTCACCAGGATCGGCGACCTGACTCATGTGGTGCGTCACGCCCGTGAGCTACTGCACCCCGTCCCGTCACGCCAGAAATGGACGCCCTACCTGGGCGAGACGCTTGACAGCGGTATGGCCACCTTGCTGGCCGCCGAAACCATCGAGGCGATTCGCTTCGTCTACGGCTTGCAGCCGGAGCCGTTCCCCGGCATCGAGCTGGCCGGCGGCACGTCCTACGGCAGCAACGGCAGCGGCAACATCGGCCACCTCAACGGCCCCATTGACGACATCCAGCTTCGCTCGTGGGGCATCCAGTTGGTGGACGGGCGTATGCCCGGCTTCGCGGCGATTGTGGGCGCGGCCAAATCCAACGAGGTCGCCGTCAAGATCGTGCGCGAGCTACAGCGCCGCAACATCCTGTGCTTCCTCTCCGGCAACGTCAACGGGCGCAGCATCATCCACCAGTTGCAGGAAGAAGGCGTCGAGTTAGGCTACGACACCTACACCGTGCCCTTCGGCACCGACACGATCAGCGCCATCTACGCGCTGGGGTTCGCCACGCGCTCGGCGCTGACCTTCGGCGGCATCAAGCCCGGCCAGGCGCGCGACATCCTGCTCTACAACAAGCAGCGCGTGTTCGCCTTCGTGCTGGCCCTGGGCGAGGTGGACGATCTCAAGTACGCAGCGGCGGCGGGCGCCATCAACTACGGCTTCCCGGTCATCGCCGACACGGTCATCCCCGAAATCCTGCCCACTGGCGTCACCACCTACGAGCACGTGGTCAGCATGCCCTTCAACGAGATCGAGGGCAAAGACGACCTGGAGCGCGCCGAAATCCTGGTGCAGAAGTGCATCGAGGTGCGCGGCGTGAAGATCAAGGTCGCCGACGTGCCCGTGCCGGTGCCCTACGGCTCGGCCTTCGAGGGCGAAGTCGTGCGTAAGGCCGACATGCGTAT
The DNA here is from genome assembly GCA_020724485.1 of Thermoflexus sp. Lineage (GTDB taxonomy): Bacteria > Chloroflexota > Anaerolineae > Aggregatilineales > Aggregatilineaceae > UBA2029. The sequence continues at coordinate 11,379 of DYGW01000010.1, forward strand.
CGAGTTCGGCGGCAAGTACGCGCGCTGCTTCGAGTACCTGCGTATGGTGGACATGGATCAGGTGCAGGACGGCAAGGTCGAGATCGTCGGCCCCACCTTTGACGACATCGAGCCGCAGGGTCACATGGACCTGGGCATCGTCATCGAAGTAGCGGGCCGCCAGATGCAGAAGGACTTCGAGCCGGTGTTGGAGCGCCAGGTGCACTACTTCGTCAACGGCGCGTCCGGCATCCAGCACATCGGCCAGCGCGACATCGCCTGGATTCGCATCTCCAACGCCGCCGCCGCGAAGGGCTTCAGCCTGGAGCACTTCGGCAAGATTCTGCACGCCCGCTATCACGCCGACTTCGGCGCGATTGTGGACAAAGTGCAGGTGACGCTCTACACCGACAAAGCCGAGATCGAGGCCTGGCTGGCACGGGCGCGCGAAGCCTACGACTATCGCAACAAGCGCCTGGAAGACCTGACCGACACCGCCGTAGACGAGTTCTACTCGTGCACGCTGTGCGTCCCGCCCGACCAGGACATCATGCTGGCCGACGGCTCGTTCCTGCCCATCGAAACGTTGATCCACCAGGCGGTTGACCACGGCCTGCGCCCGGTCATGACCTTTGCCCAAGACCGGCTTACCAGCCACTCGATGGGCGAACTGTTCATTAACCCCGCTCCCAGCGAGTTGGTGTGTATCCGGCTCAAGAATGGCAACGACCTGACCCTGACCGCCAACCATAAGGTGCTGGTGGACAGGCCGGAGGGGTTGCTGTGGGTGGCCGCTGGCAAGCTCCAGGCCGGGGACTACGTGTTGGACGCTCTGCCGGAGCTTGAAGAGACGGGCGAAGAACCCCCCTACATCGTTGACTTTCTGCCAGAAGACTACAAGGTTGCTGATGATGCGTTCTACCCACAGTTGCGCGCCTGGACGCTGGCCCGCTATCCGCGCCTGACCGAGGCGGCCAGAGCTTTCGGCCTCCCCTACCGGCGGCTTTACAGCGCCCTCTATCCGCGCCAGGGGGTTTCGCACCAGCGGCTCACCATTGGCGAGATCAAGACGGCGCTGGCTGCCCTCAACCAGGAATGGGACGCCGTCAAACGGACGCTGCGCTGCTTCCAGTCGAAGGCTGTGCTTCACCGCGCGCAGCTTGACGCCGATCTGCTCTATGTCGCCGGTCTGGTGGCCTCAGACGGCTGTGTGCGCTGGCGCGGGCCAGAGGGACGTAGCGGCGTGTTCGTCCAGTTCACCAACACCGAACCGGCGCTCGTCCGTCGTTTCAACGAGATCGTGTCGCAAGTCTTTGGCCATGTGCCCACGCAGCAAACCCACCCGCCCAAGACCAGCCGTTCGGACGATCTGACGATTGAGGGCCAGCGGGAAGTCACGGTTTCTGTGGCGGCCAATACCCTGCTGGGTCGCCTGCTCAATGGCCTGGGGATCGGCCTGCCCGGCCAGGAGCAGAAATGGAATGGCTATGCCATTTCCGCGCTCTCACCCGACCTGGTGGCGGCCTTCCTGCGCGGCCTGTTCGACGGCGATGGGCACGTTTCAGGCCAGAGGGTGCTGTTCACCACGCGCACGAAGGTGGAAGCGCGCCACATCCATCTCCTGCTCAAGAGACTGGGCATCGTGTCGTACATCAGCCCCATCACGCGCGGCTACCAGGTGGCGACCAGTTCCGATGGCGACGCACTCCGCTTCCGCGAGCGCGTTGGCACAGATCATCCGGCCAAGCGCGCCCGCCTGGACGCGATCACCCTGCGCCAGGACGAGCACCATGTCGTGCGCAACGATACGATCCCCCTGTCGTGCCACAAGCACCTGACGGCGCTGGTGGAACGCTATCCGATCCCGGTCACCCGGCTGCCAGTGGACGGCAAGACGCTTCTGAACTGGCGCAAGGGCGAGTCTCGGCCCAGCAAGGCCAAACTTGCCGCTGTGCTGGATGCCCTGAGTGGCATTGTCCCGCCCCAGGACGCAGATTACGCGGCTCTGCGGGCCTGGACGCAAGCCGATGTGCGCTTGCAGAAAGTCAGAGAGGTTGTCTCCGTCCCCAGCCAGGGTGAGCGCGTGTACAACTTCAGCGTCGAGCACACCCACAACTATGTGGTCAACGGCGTGATCGTCAAGAACTGCCAGTCGTTCGCGCCAGACCACGTCTGCATCGTCAGCCCGGAGCGGCTGGGCCTGTGCGGCGCGTACAACTGGCTGGACTGCAAGGCGTCGTTCAGCATCAACCCCACCGGTCCCAACCAGCCGATCAAGCTTGGCCAGATACTGGACCCGGGCAAGGGCTACTGGCAGGGTACCAACGAGTACGCCGCCATCGGCTCGCACGGCACCGTGCAGAAGGTGGCCATGTACTCGATCATGGAAAACCCGATGACGGCCTGCGGCTGCTTCGAGTGCATCGTCATGCTCATCCCCGAAGCGAACGGCGTGATGGTCGTCAGCCGCGAAGACACGAGCATGACCCCGGCGGGCATGACCTTCAGCACGCTGGCTGGCATGGCTGGCGGCGGCCTGCAAACGCCGGGCGTGATGGGCGTCGGCAAGTATTACCTGATCAGCCCCAAGTTCATCTCCGCCGACGGCGGCCTGAAGCGCGTGGTGTGGATGAGCAGCATCCTTAAAGAGACGATGGCCGAGGAACTGCGCGCCGCCGCCGAGCGCGAGGGCGTGCCTGAACTGCTCGACAAGATCGCCGACGAGCGCACCGTGACCGACGTAGATGAGCTGGTCGCCTGGCTGGAGGAGCACAATCACCCGGCCCTGGCGATGGGGCCGATGGAAGCTGGCGCCGCGTCGGAAGCGGAAGTAGCCCCGGCCAGCGCCATCAGCCAGGCCGAAGCGGTGCTCGACACGCCGGACGAAGTCGCGCCGGCGGTCGAGCCGGAGCCAGAACCTGCCCTGCCCGAACCGGCGCAGGCAGCGGTCGAACCGCCAGCGGAACCAGAACCGGCCATGACTCCTGAGCCTGTCCACGCCGATCTGCCGCCCGGCGAGCCGGGCGCACCTGAAAGCCCGGCAGCCCAGCAGCCACCGGCCCCCGTCCCTCCCGCTGCGGTGGGAGACACGGGCGCGGCGTTCTTCGACCAGCTTCGTCGCGCGCTGGCCGCGGGCCTGCTGGCCGCCGCGCGCGAGCTTGGTGCGGACGTGAGCGGCGTGCAAATGCCGGCCCCTACAGCGGCCCCCATGCCACTGCCTGCCGTGCCCGCACAGCCCGCCCCGCCGCCTCAGGCCCCGCCCGCCGAACCGGTCAAGGCCGAGGCTCCCGCGCCGCCCAAGCCCGCTGAGCCACCCAAGCCCGGCGCGCCGCCCAAGAAGGCGCTCGCGCCCGACAAGCCCTGGCTGAGCGCCGAGACCAAGACGGAGATCGTCAAGGAGAAGTGGCCCGGCAGGGTGCGCGAGGTGACGCTCGGCGCGACCAAAGAGCAGGGCGGCACGCGCGCCCGCGCCCTGACCGTCGGCGGCGAGAGCGCCCTGCCCTTCATGTTCTTCGAGGGCAACATCCCGCACCGGCCAGCGGTGGCTATCGAGATCATGGATAAGCGTCCAGAGGACTGGTCGCCGGTGCTGCTGCGGGCGTGGGGCAAAGCCGCCAACGACCCGGCGCAGTGGGCCAAAGCCGCCGAAAGCGCCGGAGCCGATGCCCTGGTGCTGGCGCTGAGTCTCACCGACGCCGACGGCAAGCCCAACACGCCGGAGCGCGCCGTCGCCACGACCAAAGCCGTGCTGCAGGCCAGCGGCCTGCCGCTGATCGTCTGGGGGCCGGGCCAGGCCGAGGCCGACAACGCCCTGCTGGTGCCCATCGCCGAGGCGACCGCTGGCGAGCGGTTGGCGCTGGGCATCTGCGAAGACAAGAACTACCGCACCATCGTCGCTACGGCGATGGCTAACAATCACCTGGTCATCGCCCGCACGGCGATGGATGTCAACCTGGCCAAGCAGCTTAACATCCTGATCAGCGACATGGGCCTGCCGCTCGACCGCGTGCTGATGGATCCCACCACCGGCGCGCTGGGCTATGGCATCGAATACGGCTACTCGGTGATGGAGCGCCTGCGCCTGGCGGCGCTGCAAGGCGACGCCATGACCCAACTGCCGATGATCGTCACGCCCGGCTACGAGGCCTGGAAAGCCAAAGAGTCGAAGGTGGGCGAGGGCGTGCCGGAGGCGTGGGGCGACTGGGAAGCGCGTGCCATCCACTGGGAGACGCTGACCGCCATGGCCCTGGTCGAATCGGCGGCGAACATCGTCGTGCTGCGTCACCCGGAGAGCGTCAAGCGGGTGCGCCTGGCGATTGACGACTTGATGAGCGCCAAGTGATGACTCAGCACGGGGGGCGGCCCGCCGGGCTGCCCCCCGCTGGCCCTGTCAGCGACTGACGGATGGACGCCGCCCGATGACCCAACGCCACCTCGTGCGCGACCTGATGACTGTGGGCGTCCTCACCTGCTCGCCGGACGCCACCGTCGCCGAGATCGCGCGGCTGCTGCTCGAACACGACCTGGAAGGCGTGATCGTCCTCGATCACGAGGGCCACGCCGTCGGGACGGTGACGCAGCGCGATCTGGTCAGCGCGTATCAGCACGAGACTCCGCGCGCCCTGACCGCCGCCGCGATCATGCGCGAGGACGTGCCGGAGCTGCCGCCCGACATCCCGCTGGCGGCGGCGGCGGGCCTGATGCGCGACCAAGGCTGGCGCGTCATCTTCCTGATGCACAACGCGACGGGTATCACCTACCCGGCGGCCCAGCTATCCTACCGCCACTTCCTGCGCCATCTCGCCGCGCGGAGCGACGCGGAGCTCGCTGACCTGGGCATTCGCGCCGCGCGCCTGTCGCCGATGCAAATCTACGCGCAGAAGCGCGACGCGGCCCGTCGCCAACGCCTGGGGGCGGCGGCGAGCGAGCCAGAGCAGAGGGAGCGCCCATGAGCGAGCGAGTGCTGGTGAGGGAACTGATCGGCCCGGCGGTGACCTGCGCGCCGGATACGCCCGTCGCCGAGATTGCGCGGCTGCTGCTGGCGCAAGACCTAGAGGGCGTGATCGTGCTCAACGAAGAGGGGCACGCCGTCGGCGTGGTCGGCCAGGACGAGCTGGTGATGGCCTACGGGCGTCCAGACCAGGACACGCTGACCGCCGAAGACGTGATGAACGAGAATGTTCCGCATGTGCGCCCGGACATCCCGCTGGCTGCCGCCGCGCAGATTATGCAGGATTTGGGCGTGCGGATGCTGTTCCTGATGCCCCAGCGCGGTGGCATCACCTACCCGGCGGCCATGCTGTCCTACCGCCAGTTGTTGCGGCACCTGGCCGCCCGCAGCGATGACGAGTTGACCGATCTGGGCATTAACGTGGTGCGCCAGCCGTTCCCCCGGCCCCCTGCGCCGCCGCGCCCCGGCCCCTAGGCCGGGCGGCGCCGGGCACCGACCGGCAGGTCGCCCGTTGAGGAGACAACGATGGCACTCTCAGGCATTCAGATTTACCAACTGCTGCCGCAGACCAACTGCAAAGAATGTGGGTTCCCGACGTGCATGGCCTTCGCCATGAAGCTGGCCGCCAAGCAGGTCGAGCTTTCTGCCTGCCCCTACGTCAGCGACGAGGCGAAAGAGAAGCTCTCCGCCGCCGCGCAGCCGCCCGTGCGCCTGGTGACGCTCAAAGCTGACGGTCACGCGGTCAAGGCGGGCAACGAGACGGTGATGTTCCGCCACGAGAAGAAATTCTTCTACAAGCCGGGGCTGTTTGTGCGCGTGCGCGACGACCAGCCGCTCGACGCCATCAAAGCCAAGGTTGCCGCCGCTGACGCTTATGCGGTCAACTACGTGGGCATGGACCTGACGCTGGACGGCTTCGCGGTCGAGGCGGTCAAAGGCGACCCGGCGGCTTTCGCCGACGCGGTGGGCGCCGTGCGCGAGGTGAGCGAGCGCCCGCTGATCCTGATGGGCCGCGACCCGGCGGTGATCGCCGCCGGGCTGAAGGCCATTGACGGCGAGGCCCCGCTCATTCACGGCGCGGACTCCGCCAACTGGGGAGCTATGGCCGATCTGGCTAAGAGCACCAGCGCGCCGCTGTCGGTCATCGCCGACACGCTCGATGGCATGGTCGCCCTGAGCAGTAAACTGAAGGAGAAGGGGCTTGACGACCTGGTGCTGGCCCCGACGGCCCGTCACCTGGGCACGTCGCTGACGTTCTACACGCAGATGCGGCGGCTGGCGCTGAAGAAGAACTTCCGTCCGGTCGGCTACCCGATCCTGGCTATCCCCGGCGACGCGCCAGACCCGGCCTACGAGTCGCTGCTGGCAGCGCAGGCCATCGCCAAGTACGCCGGCTTCGTCGTGCTGGATACCTTCACGCCGGAACTGGCCTACGGGCTGCTGGTGTTGCGCGAGAATCTCTACACGGACCCGCAAAAGCCGATCCAGGTGCAGCCGGGCATCTACGAATTGAACAACCCGACGCCAGAATCGCCAGTGATGGTCACTACCAACTTCAGCATCACCTACTTCAGCGTGGCCAACGAGGTCGAAGGCTCCGGGTTGCCCGCCTGGTTGCTGGTGGCCGACGCCGAGGGCATGAGCGTGCTGACCGCCTGGGCCGCCGGTAAGTTCGACGCCGAGCGCATCGCCAAGTCGGTCAAAGAGTTCGGGCTGGCCGAGAAAGTCAGCCGCAAGCGGATCGTCCTGCCCGGTCACGTGGCCGTGCTCTCCGGCGAGCTAGAAGAAGAACTGCCCGACTGGGAAGTACGCGTCGGCCCGCGCGAGGCGGTGGACATCCCGTCGTTCATGAAACAGGCGCTATAAACCTGACTGATGGCTGAACATACTGTCACGTTTGATATTGCCGAAGGCCCGGTCATGGTGCCGACCGGGACGCTGTTGGTCGAGGCGGCACGCCGGGCCGGGGTAGAGATCGCCCAGCCGTGCGGTGGGCAGGGTCGCTGCGGGCGCTGCGCCGTGCAGGTGACCGCGGGAACCGTCCGCCGCCGCAGTGCCCTGCGCCTGAGCGCCGAAGACGTGGCGGCAGGCTACGCGCTGGCCTGCCAGACGGTCGTCGAGGGCGACGTGCGCATCGCCGTCCCGCCGCAGGAGAAGATCGAACGGCGGCTGACGACGGATCGCACGGCAGTCGAGGTCCAGGTCCCGGCGGGCTACGATCCGGCCCGCGTCCAGCCAATCCGCCGCGTGACACTGACGACTACGCCGCCCAGCTTGGAAGACCAGACCGACGACTGGAGCCGCATCCAGAAGGCGCTGCGCCAGCACGCGCGCCTGGCCGAGACGCATATATCGCTGATGCAGCTTCGCCGCCTGGGGCACATCCTGCGCAGGGGGGACTGGCAGATCACAGTGGTTCTCGACGCCGAAGCGTGGGATTGCCCGCACTGCCCGGTGCGCCTGATCGAGCTGAAGCGCGGGCTGGTGAGCGAAGACGCGCCGCTGTGGGGCGTGGCCATTGACATCGGCACGACGACCGTCTCGCTGTGGCTGGTAGATTTGCTGACGGGCCGGGTTCACGCCCAGGTGGCTGAATACAACGCCCAGATCGCGCGCGGCGAAGATGTCATCTCGCGCATTATCTACAGCGGCAAAGGCAGCGGCGGCGAGGAACTGCGCGATCTGGTGCTGGGCACGATCAAGGGGCTGGTCGAGGAGGTCTGCCGGCGCGTCCAGATTGCGCCCACCGAGATTATGAAGGCCACCATCGCCGGCAACAGCACGATGATCCATCTGCTGCTGGGCATCCCGGCCAGGAGCATCCGCCTGATGCCCTTCGTCACCGCCGTCAACCACATCCCCACCCTGACGGCGCATGAAGTGGGCCTGGCCATCCACCCGGACGCGACGGTGGACTGCCTGCCGGGCGTGGCCAGCTATGTCGGGGCGGACATCACGGCGGGCGTGCTCTCGTCCGGTCTGGACGACACCGAGCTGGTGACGCTGTTCATTGACGTGGGCACCAACGGCGAGATCGTGCTCGGCAACAAAGACTGGCTAGTGACGGTCGCCGCCTCGGCGGGGCCAGCCTTCGAGGGCAGCGGCGTGCAGCATGGGATGCGCGCCACCAAGGGTGCCATCGAAGAGGTGTGGGTCAACGGCGACACCTACGAGCCGACCTACCGCGTGATCGGCGGCGTCAAGCCGCGCGGCCTGTGCGGCAGCGGGCTGATCTCGCTGCTGGCTGAGATGTTCCTGACCGGCGTGGTGGACAAAGGCGGGCACATCAACACCAACCTGCCCACCCCGCGCGTGCGGACGGGCGATCACGGCCCGGAGTATGTCGTCTGCTGGGCCGCCGACAGCGCCGAAGGGCACGACATCGTGGTCACCAACGTGGACATTGACAACCTGATCCGCACCAAAGCGGCCATCTATGCCGGCTTCACCGTGCTGGCGCAGAGCGTCGGCCTCTCGCTCGACGCAGTGGAGCAGGTGCTGGTGGGCGGCTCGTTCGGCAAGTATATCAACGTCGAGAAGGCGATTCAGATCGGCCTGCTGCCCGACATGCCCTGGGATCGCTTCCAGTTCCTGGGCAATACGTCGATCAAGGGGGCCTACCTGGCGCTGCTCGATCGCCGGGCGCGCAACCGGATCAAAGAGATCGCCAGCCGCATGACCTACATCGAGCTATCGGCGGACAACACGTTCTATGAGGCGTTCACGTCGGCGCTGTTCCTGCCGCACACCGACCTGTCGCGCTTCCCGACCGTGCAGGCGGCGATGGGAGCCAAGAACGGCAAGGCCTAGAGTCCAGCCGGGCTGCCTGGGGCGTTCGTGCCGGCGCCAGCAGACCAGCACCACTTCGTGCGAATAATTACGGAAACGGAAAAGGACAGGATCATGTACATCATCGGTGAGAATATTCATATCATTTCGCCCAAGGTCAAGGAAGCGCTGGCCGCCAAGGACCGCGAGTTCTTCATGGACCTGGCCGTGCGCCAGGTCGAGGCGGGCGCGCAAGCGGTGGACCTCAACCTCGGCCCGCGTAAGAAGGACTGGGAAGAGGTCTTCCCCTGGATGGTCGAGACGGTCGAGGCTGTGGTGGACGTGCCGCTGGTCTTCGACAGCACCAACCTGCAAGGCATCGAGGCCGGCCTGAAGAAAGTGACCAAGGCCCAGCCGATCATCAACTCGACTTCGGCGGAGCCGGAGCGCCTGGAGAAGGTACCGCTCGTCGCCAAGCAGTACAACGCCAAGTTGATCGCCCTGACGATGGGCAGCAGCGGCATCCCGGTCAGCGCCGACGAGCGCGTCAACATCGCCGTCGAACACCTCATCCCGCGCATGGTCGAGATTGACTACCCCGTGCAAGACCTGATCGTTGACCCGCTGGTGCTGACCGTCTCCGGTTGCCAGGAATACTGCCCGGAGTGCATCGAAGCGGTGCGGATGCTGCCCTACGTGTGGGACCCGGCCCCACAGATTTCGGTCGGGCTGTCCAACGTCTCCAACGCCGTCCCGCGCGAGAACCGCCCGCTGATCAACCGCGTCTACTGCGCCATGCTGATGGGCGCCGGCCTGCAGATGATGATCGCCGACCCGTTCGACAAGGAACAGAACGAGGTCATCCGCATCATCGAGCAGCGCGACGAGAGCACGGCCCTGGGCCGCCTGTACGTCAAAATCCACGACCGGGTGCAGGCAATGGAGCAGCCGCAGATCGAGGACGTGGACATGAGCGATCCGGAGCAGGCCGCCATCTGGAAGACCGTGCAGATTCTGCTCAACAAGGTCATCTACGCCGATAGCTATCTACAGCAATAGGAGCAGGCGCGCGGCCCGTCGAATGTGAGTTTTCGATGATGAATAACTGAGATTCTGCACTGGGCCGCGCCCTGTGCTATCCTCTACAATGGCAGGTGTGTCTGGCAACCGGCAGACACAATGAGTGGCACTGATCAGGTGCCAAAGGATATTCTCTGATGCCCGGATTCACCCCCGTCCGACGTTGGCAGCCGCCGTTCTACCCCTTCAAGCGCGAGCCGTTCCGCCGGCGTATGCTGGCGCGCATCGAGCGCATGGTCAAGGGGCCGCTCTTCGGCTGCCGCATGTGCGGCAACTGTCTGCTGCAAGAAACCGCCTTCATCTGCCCGATGGAGTGTCCTAAGGGCGCGCGCAACGGCCCGTGCGGCGGCTCCACCGAGGAACACTGTTACGTAGACCCCACCCGCGCCTGCGTGTGGTACAAGATTTATGAGCGGTCGTTCAAGATGGGCCGCGAGGAAAAGCTGCTCGAAGTGCTGCCCCCGCTGGACTGGGACAAGGTCGGCACCGAGACCTGGGGCGACATCTACCGCCAGGTGCGCAAGGTGGGCACGACCAAGTTCGTCGGCGGGATGCTCTCGCGCGACCCGGCCAGGCGCGCCGCCAACTGGGATGCCGTCTTCCGCCCCGTCCGCCAGCCGGACTGGTGGCAGGGCGATAGCAAGTATCACCCGCCTGCCTACCAGGAGCCAGTTTCAGACCTGGAGCGGCGGCTGCGCGCCGGCGAGTTCGTCGTCACGGCGGAGGTTGCGCCCCCGCTGAGCACGGCGACGGGCAAGCTCGGCCAGAACATTGACCTGGTCAAGCCTTATGTGGCCGCCGTCAACTTCACCGACAACCCGTCGGCTACGGCGCGCATGTCCAGCCTGGCTTGCAGCACCATCGCCCTGCAGCACGGGGCGGAGCCGGTCATGCAAATGCAGGGCCGCGACCGCACGCGGGCCACGTTGCAGTCGGAGATGCTGGGGGCGAGCGCCCTGGGCGTGCGCAATGTGCTGGTGCTCTCCGGCGACAGTGGGCGCATGGGGCCGCCGCCGTTGGGCCGCCTGGACATCATTGACCTGGACTCGGTGCAGATGTTGTGGGTGCTGCGCCGGATGCGCGACGAAGGCCACTACCTGGACGGGCGTCCGATCAAGTTCCCGCCCAAGATGTTCCTGGGCGCGGCGGCGGCGCCGTTCGCCTCGCGGCCTGAGTTCCAGGCCCTGCGCGAGCACAAGAAGGTCAACGCCGGGGCGCAGTTCTTCCAGACCAACCTGGTCTATGACGCCGACGGCTTCGAGGTGTGGCTCAACGAGCTGGCCAAGCGGGACATCCTGGACAAGGTGTTCATTCTGGTCGGCGTCACGCCGCTCAAGTCGCTGAAGATGGCCCAGTACATGCACCACGAGGTGCCGGGCGTGGTCATCCCGGAGCGGCTGTTCAAGCGCCTGGAAGCGGCGGGCGACGGCGTGCAGGAAGAAGCGATCACGATCACGCTGGAGTTGATCGAGGCGATCAAGGGCAAGCAGGGCGTACACGGCATTCACCTGATGGCGGTCGGCTGGGAAGAGATCGTCCCGCGCATCGTCACCGAGGCCGGGCTGCTGCCGCCCGACTTCGTGCCGCCCAAAGAGACGCCAGAAGAGGCGGGCGCGGCGGCCCGTTAGCCGGAACCGCGCGTAGGAGCGTATTGCATACGCCCCGGCATCACGCGGTAGGGGCGGCGCTATGCCCCGCCCTGGGCGCGGCACAGCCCGAAGGAGACTTCCGAAGTCTCGCAGACTTCGGAAGTCTGGAACGTGAGGCGCACAAGGCAGCGCCCCATGCCTGTGTGAGTGAATTCGCAGCCAGACACCGCGCCCAGGGACGAGCTTCGTGCGGGCGCGGTGTTGTTGTTAGAATGGTGATTAGTTCTCAGTGACCAGATGGCACTGGGAGCTTGTTCAACCATTGATCACCAACAACCAATAACCAACAACCGATCACCGATGACTGATCACTGCCAGAAGGACACACTCATGAAACTCGCTATCAGCGGCAAGGGGGGCGTGGGCAAGACGACGCTCTCCGCCCTGCTCGCCCAGGTCTATGCCGACGCCGGACGCGACGTGCTGGCCGTGGATGCCGATCCCGCGCCGTGTCTGGCCGGGGCGCTCGGCTTCCCGCCCGAACTGCGCGACAGCCTGCGCCCCATCGCCGAAATGGACGCGCTGATCGAGGAGCGCACCGGGGCCAAGCCGGGCACGGTCGGCGGCTTCTTCACGCTCAACCCGCGCGTGGACGACCTGCCGGAGCGTTTCAGCGTGACGCATCGCGGCGTGCGCCTGCTCGAAATGGGATCGGTAGACCTGGGCGGATCGGGCTGCATCTGCCCGGAAAGCGCCATGCTCAAGACGCTGTTCACGCACCTGCTTTTCCGCAAGGACGACGTGCTGATCCTGGATATGTACGCGGGCGTTGAGCACCTGGGCCGGGCGACGGTAGACTTCGTGGACGCAATGATCGTCGTCGTCGAGCCGACGCGGCGCAGTCTGGGCACCGCCGCCCAGATCAAGAAGCTGGCGGCGGACATCGGCCTGACGCGGCTGTGGCTGGTCGGCAACAAGGTGCGCGACGAGGAAGAGGCCGCGTTCCTGGCCGCCGAGACGCCCGGCCTGCCCGTGTTGGGCACGCTGCCCGCCGACCTGGCCGTGCAAGAGGCCGACCGGCGCGGCATCGCCGTGTACGATTTCGTCCCGGCTCTGCGCCAGTCCGCTGAGCGCATGGCCGCGACCTTGAGCGCGGAGATTGAACGCTGATGACGACGACCATCGCCCTGGCGGGCAAGGGCGGCGTGGGCAAGACGACCATCGCCGCCATGATCATCAAGTACCTGGCCCAGACGCAGCGCGGGGCCATCCTGGCCATTGACGCCGACCCCAGCAGCAACCTGAACATGGTGCTCGGCCTCGACCTGGAATGGACGGTTGGCGACATTCGCGAGGGGCTGCTGGACAAAGTCAAGGAGTCTCTGATGGCGGGCGGGGCGGCGATGGGCGCGCTGGACGGCGGCCTGACCAAGCGCGAGTACCTGGACTATGAGGTGCGCGCCGCGCTGTCCGAAGGCTCGCGCTTCGACCTGATCGCTATGGGCCGCTCCGAAGGCCCCGGCTGCTACTGTGCCGTCAACCACAACCTGCGCGAGGTAGTGGACAGCATCAGCAAGAACTACCGCTACGTGGTCATTGACAACGAGGCGGGCATGGAGCACCTCAGCCGGCGCACCACGCGCGACGTGGAGGTGCTGCTGGTCGTCAGCGACGCCACGCAGCGCGGCATCGTCGCCGCCGAGCGCATCGCTGCCTTCCGCCACGAGCTAGACATCAACATCAACGCGGCCTATCTCATCCTCAACAACGTGCCCGGCGGAGTGATCCCCGCCCCGCTGCAAGCGCGCGCCGACCAGCTTGACCTGCCGCTGTTGGGCGCAGTGCCGGGTGACGAGAAGCTCGTCGAGTTCGAGTTCAGCGGACGCCCGCTGGTCGAGTTGGGCGACGACTCGCCGGTTTACCAGGCGGTCGCGGCCATGATGGGGCAGATTCTGTAGGGAGCGACGCCCGGCAGTATCCAGCCCATTTGCCGCCGGTACCGATCTGGAATGCATCCAGAAGCAGATATGCCCCCGCCCCCAGCACACCGACCAAAATCACCCCCAACTGGTGACAGTTGGGGATTGTTTTTTCGGGGGCAGGCCAGTACGATGAGGGTATACGGCGCGTGGCGCGCCATTCAGGAACCTTAGAAGGAGAAAGCAAAACGGTTATGGCAACGCCCACAAAAGACCCGTCTTTGGAAACAACCAACAGTATGTTAGCCACCACGCTCGCCCTGTTCGACACCGCCTTCGAGCGCCTGCAGCTTGACGAAGGTATCGCCGCCATCATGCGCCAGACCGAGGTCGAGATGTCGGTCACCGTGCCGATCACCGGCGACGATGGCCGCATCATGACCTTCAAGGGCTATCGCATCCAACACTCGTCGGCGCGCGGGCCGAGCAAGGGCGGCATCCGCTACCACCCGGACGTGGACATTGACGAAGTGCGCGCCCTGGCTATGCTCATGACGCTCAAGTGCGCCGGCGTCAACATCCCCTTCGGCGGGGCGAAGGGTGGCATCTGCGTGAACCCGGCCCAGCTTTCGCAGCACGAGTTGGAACGGCTCACCCGCCGCTTCGCCAAGATGATCGCGCCCATCCTCGGCGGCAAGCGCGACATCCCCGCCCCCGACATGAACACCAACGAGCAGACGATGGCCTGGTTTATGGACGAAATCTCGTCCATCCAGGGCTACTACAGCCCAGAGATCACCACCGGCAAGCCGGTCATCCTCGGCGGGTCGGAGGGGCGCACCGAGGCCACCGGGCGCGGCGTGGCTATCGCCACCATCGAGCTGCTGCGCAAGCTGGGCCGCGACCCGAAGGAAACGCGCGTGGTCGTGCAGGGTTACGGCAACGTCGGCTACTATGCGGCCAACATCCTGGCCACTGAGCACGGCTGCACGATCATCGCCGTCAGCGACGTGTCCGACGCGATCTACAACCCCAGGGGCCTGGACTTGGCCGCGATCAACGCGCACGTGGCGCACAGCCCTGGCCATCTGCTCAAGGGCTACGCGGGCGACGTGGATCACATCACCAACGCCGAACTGCTCACCCTGGAGACCGACGTGCTGATCCCGGCGGCCATCGAGAATCAGATCACGGTCAAGAACGCCGACCAGATCAAGGCCGGGATCATCGTCGAAGGGGCCAACGGCCCGACGACCTTCGAGGGCGACGCCATCCTGCGCGAGCGCGGCATCCACGTCGTGCCGGACATCCTGGCCAACGCCGGCGGCGTGATCGTGTCCTACTTCGAGTGGGTGCAAGACTTGCAGTTCTACTTCTGGGATATTGACGAAGTGCGCACCCAGCTCTACAAGAAAATGAGCCGCGGCTTCGAGCAGGCGTGGGCTGTAGCCATCGAGCGCGGGCTGGACTTCCGCTCGGCGGTGTACCTGCTGGCCGTGCAGCGCGTCGCCGACGCCATCCAGAAGCGCGGTTTCGTCTCGTCCGGCAGCTAGAGCGCCGGGCCACTGGCGAAAACGCGATCCCGTGTAGGGGCGCAGCAGAGAGCAGCGCCCCTACGCGCACAGATGCCCAGGAACAGACTTCGGAAGTCCGCGCAAACTTCCGAAGTCTCTTGTCAAGATTCTCGCCCGGCAGCCTGTGCGCGCCCTACGACGTTTGCCCGAATGTTCCACCGCGCTATATAATCCGCAGCACCTTCAAGCGGGATCAGCGGACCCCCAACCCGATATGTCTGTTGTTGATGACGTAAAAGCACGTCTCGACATCCTTGATGTCGTCTCTGGCTACGTCAGTCTCCAGAAGGCAGGGCGCAACTTCAAGGCATTGTGCCCTTTTCATCAGGAGAAGACGCCGTCGTTTGTCGTGTTCCCCGACACGCAGACATGGCGCTGTTTCGGCGCGTGCGGCGAAGGCGGCGATGTCTTCAGCTTCGTCATGAAGGCGGAAGGCTGGGACTTCGGCGAGGCGCTGCGCGTCCTGGCCGAGCGCGCCGGCGTCGAGCTAAAGCCGCTGACTCCCGCTCAACAGCAGCAAGCCAGCGAGAACGAGCGCCTGCAAGGGCTGCTCGAAGAGACGGCGCGCTTTTTCCACGAGCAGCTTCTCACCGCGCCCGCTGCCCAGGGCGCACGCGACTACGTGGCCGGGCGCGGGCTGCGCCCCGAGACGGTCACTGCTTTTCAGCTTGGCTACGCGCCGGATGACTGGCGCCAGGCCCTCCAACACCTGCAGATGCTCGGCTACACCCAGGACGAAGTTGTTGAGGCGGGCGTGGCCATCCGCAACGAGCAGGGCAACGTCTACGACCGCTTCCGCCATCGCCTGGTCATCCCCATCCGCGACGGGCGCGGGCGCACCGCTGGCTTTGGGGCGCGGGCGCTGGAGAAGGAGGCCGTGCCCAAGTACCTCAACTCGCCGCAAGGCCCGCTGTTCGACAAAGGCCGCCTGCTCTACGGGCTGGACGTGGCCCGCCGCGCCATCCGCGAGACGGAGACGGCGGTCATCGTCGAGGGCTACATGGATGTCCTGCAGGCTCACCAGGCTGGCTTTGCCAACGTTGTGGCCCAGATGGGCACGGCGCTCACCGAAGACCAACTACGCCAGCTTAACCGCTACGCCCACCGCCTGATCCTGGCCCTTGACCCGGACGCCGCTGGCATCAACGCGACCATGCGCGGGCTGAATGTCGCCCGCGAGACGCTCGATGGCGAGCGCGTCGTGACTTTTGATCCGCGCGGGATGATGCGTTACACTGGCCTGCTAGAGTTGGATATTCGCGTGGTCAGCCTGCCGGAGGGCAACGATCCCGACGACCTGATCCGGCGCGATCCGGCGGCGTGGGAAGCCCTGTTAGCGCGCGCCATTCCGGTGGCGGACTACGTCATCCAGCGAGGCACGGCGCACCTCACCGCCCAATCGTCGCCCCAGGAGCGCGAGCAGGCGGCGCGCGCACTGCTGCCCATCCTGACCGCGACCGAAAGCGACATCCAGCGCAGCGGCAACGTCCAGGCGCTGGCCCGGCGGGTGCGCATTGACGAGCGCGTGCTCATCCAATGGTCGCAGCGTCGCCAGGCGGCGCGCACGCGGGCGCTGCCTTCGCTGCGCGAGCAGCGGCGGCTGGCCGAGCGACCGGCCCCCGCAACTGCGCCCGCCAGCCCGCCTGGACAGTCCGCGCTGCGCGAAGGGTTCTGCCTGCGGCTGCTGCTCGAACAGCCGGAGCGCCTGTACGCGGCCAACCGGCTGCTGCGCGAGCTACAAAGTGACAATGCGCTGCTGGCCGACGTGTTGGCCCCCCTGAAAGCGGAGGATTTCACCCGTTCTGACTATCAAGCGGTCTTCCAGGTGTTGGTGCGCGCGCTCGACCAGCACGAGGCCGAGCCGATCGAGTACTTCTACGCGCACCTGTCGCCGGAGCTGCGCGCTGTTGTTGACGAGTTGCGCGTGACGCCCCTGGAAGAGTTCGAGCAGGCGCTGCCCAGGGCGCTGGCGACCGAACTACGCTCGATCATGCGCGACCAGGCGCGCATGAATGCCCTGCCCGAACCCGATACGCGAGCCTGGCTGCAAGAAGTATTGGCGCTGCGCCAGCGTCTCTTGGAGCGGCAGCGCAACGAGTTGTATTTCATCCAGCAAGATGCCCAGGCGCTCAGCGGCGACCTGACCGGCGCCGGGTATCATGAGGCGCTGCAAGCGAACAACCGCGCCATGCAGGTCATCGCCAGGGCGCTGCACGAGGTCAACGGCCTGCGAGGGCCGTAGCCCGCTGAGGTCGGCAAGAACGTGCTCACGGAAGATGCCCGGAGATCATGGCTAACGTACCACGCACCAGCCCCAACGACGAGATACCCAGGGCGATCCGCGATCTGATCGAGAAAGGCCGCCGCGACCGGCATCTCAACGAGAGCGAGGTTCTGGCGCTGTTCGACGACCCGGATTGCGAAGAGGCGCAGGCCCTCTTCGATCAGCTTGAGGAGATGGGCGTCGAGATCCTCATTGATGAGCGCAGCGCGCTCGATCTCGACGAGCCACTGGTGCCCGACCTGGACGCCAGCGAGCTGGATGTCCACGACCTGGAAACCCTCGACAACGGCCTTGATGTGGCCCGCCTGGAGCCATCCGTCCTCGCCGATGATCCCGTGCGCATGTATCTCAAGGAGATCGGGCAGGTTCAGCTTCTGGACCCGGACCGCGAGACTTGGCTCTCCTCGCAGATCGCAGCCTGCCACCTGCTCGACGCCGTCCGCCAGCGTCTCGCCACCGAGCGCGGTGACGGCGACTCCGAGCCGGATGCGGCGGACGTGCTGGCGGCGCTCTACGCGCACCTGCTCGATCATTGGGGGGCCACCCTCCAGTGGATCGCCGTCTTTGGCCTGGAACCGCCGGTCGTGGATTTACTGATCAGCGAGGCGCAGAACCTGCGCCGGTCGTGGAACGGCGCGGAGCCATCGTATGTCCGGGCGTACCTGGAGAACGGCGACTGGGGCCGTGACGAGAACTGGAACCGCGTCGCTGAGCACCTGTTCGACGTGTTCCAGGCGCTTTATCTCATCCCCGCCCCCTTCCAGAACCGGCTCCACGCCGCCTACAGTGCCGGGGCCGACTGGCCGAGCTACGAAGAATTTTGCGCCTGGCTGGACGAGAATCGCGCCCAGACTAACGCCCTGGCCCAGCACGAGTTCGCCCAGGCCACCGAGCGCGGCCCGCAGGCTGCCGAGGCGCTCACCCGCGCCAATTTGCGCCTGGTCGTCAGCGTAGCCAAGCGCTACATGGGGCGCGGCATCAACTTCCTGGACTTGATTCAAGAGGGCAACATCGGCCTGCTGCGCGCCGTCGAGAAGTTCGACCACACCAAGGGCTTCAAGTTCAGCACTTACGCCACCTGGTGGATTCGCCAGGCGATCAGCCGGGCCATCGCCGACCAGGCGCGCACAATCCGCATCCCGGTGCACATGGTCGAGACGATCAACCGGCTGATGCGCGTGCAGCGCGACCTGATCCAGAATCTCGGCTCCGAGCCGACCGCCGAGCAGATCGCCCTGGAAATGGACTTCCTGGCCCCGGAGGACGTGGAGGAGATCCGCGCGGCGTGGGCGCTGGACGAGAAGCTTGAGGTGGGGCTGGCGCGCAAGCTGCGCCGCGCCGCCAACAAAGTCCGGCGCATCCTGCGCATCTCGCAAGAGCCGATGTCCCTGGAGATGCCCGTCGGCCAGGAAGATTCGAGTCTGCTAGGCGACTTCATCGAAGATGACAAGATTCCCGGCCCGGTGGACGCAGCCGCGCGCCAACTGCTCAAAGAGCAGATTCGCGGGGCGCTGTCGGTGCTCAATGCCCGCGAGCGCGAAGTCCTGGAGATGCGCTTCGGGCTGACCGACGGCCAGGAGCACACGCTCGAAGAGGTGGGGCGGCACTTCGGCGTGACCCGCGAGCGGATTCGCCAGATCGAGGCCAAGGCGCTGCGCAAGCTGCGCCACCCCAACCGCAGCCACCCCCTGCGCGATTACCTGGAACTGTGAGCCGCCAGGCTCCCCGGCCATGACCTTCCCCACGCGCCCAACCTACTGCCCGCAGTGCGGCGAGCCGCTGGCCTTGCGCACTGTCGGCTCGCGCGAGCGGCTCATCTGCCCGGCGTGCGGTTATGTCCACTACCGCAACCCCGTGCCCGGCGTGGGCATCCTCATCGAGATGGAAGGCGGCGTCGTGCTGATCAAGCGCGGCGGGCACGTCAAGCCGGGGCAGTGGGCGCTGCCGTCCGGTTACATCGAAGCCGACGAGAGCGTGGAGGAGGCGGCTGTCCGCGAGGCGCGCGAGGAGACTGGCCTTGAAGTCCAGCTTGAAGACCTGGTCGGCATTTATTCGTTCCCCGAAGGCCCGCCCACCAGCGGCATCATCGTCTTCTACCGGGCGCGACCGGTCGGCGGGGCGCTGCGCGCCGGGGATGACGCGCTGGATGTGCGCGTGTTCCAGCCGGACGACGTGCCGGAACTGCCCTTCCGCACGCACCGCCAGGCGATCCAGCGCTGGCTGGCCCTCCGCCAGCGCGCGCCTTACACGTCCGAGGAGCGGGCGGTCGGCTTCCACATCCGCGAGGCAGAGCCGGGCGACGCCGACGCCGTGCTCGACCTGCTGCGCCTGGTGGACGCCAACGCCAGCCTGACGCCGGGCGATTGGGACGCCGCCCGCCAGCGTTTCGGCGAGCGGCAGACGGTCAGCGTGTTCGTCGCCCAGGCGAACGGCACGCCGGGGCGGGTGATCGGCTTCGTGGCGATGTCGCTGGTGCAGACGCTGACCGGCGGGCGCGGCTGGATTGACGACATGGCCGTTGCGCTCGACTTTCGCGGCGAGGGCGTTGGCGCGGCCCTGCTCGAAGCGGCGCTGCGCCATGCCAACCGCCTGGCGCTGACCCACCTGTATGTGAACACTGCGCGCGGGAGTCCGGCGGCGCGCGCCTTCTTCCAGGCCGCTGGCTTCCAGGAGAGCGCGATCACCTACCTGCGCATTCGCTGAGCGGCGGGGCGCGATGGGTGCGTCTGGGAGCTTGTGATAGAATCAGCGCAGTTTCACGATTTTCAGAACGCCCCGAACGACGGAGAGGCCACACCAATGGCGTATGCCGATCTGCGCGATTTTCTCGCGCGCCTGGAAGCGGAAGGCGAGCTGGTGCGCATCACCGCGCCAGTGAGCGCCCACCTGGAGATCACCGAGATCACCGACCGGGTCAGCAAGGGGCCAGCCGCGCAGAACAAGGCCCTGCTCTTCGAGAACGTCGCGGGCAGCACCATGCCCGTGCTGATCAACGCCTTCGGCTCGGCGCGGCGCATGGCCCTGGCTTTCGGTGTGGACGATCTCGAAGAGGTGCGCCACAAGCTGGGCAAGCTGATCGATCCGCGCCTGCCGCAGGGCATGGGCGCGATGATGAAGCGCGGGAGCGAAATGCTGGCTGCGCTGCGCAGCATCGGCCTGGGGCCGAGCCGCGTCCGCCGCGCCCCGTGCCAGGAAGTGGTCATCACCGAGAACCCGTCGCTCGACCTGCTGCCGATCCTCACCTGCTGGCCGGGCGACGGCGGCCCGTACATCACGCTGCCGCAGGTCATCACCTGCGACCCGGTCACCGGCGCGCGCAATGTGGGCATGTACCGCCTGCAGAAGTTCGACGGGCGCACGCTGGGGATGCACTGGCAGCGGCACAAGGGCGGCGCCGATCACGAGCGCGAAGCGCGCGCCCACCAGCAGGAGCGCATCCCCTGCGCCATCGCCCTCGGCGGCGACCCGGCGCAGATGTGGTGCAGCTCCGCGCCGCTGCCGCCCGGCATTGACGAGTACCTGCTGGCTAGCTGGCTGCGCGGCAAACCGGTGCCCTTCGTCAAGTGCATCACCCAGGACATCGAGGCCCCGGCCAACGCCGAGATCGTCATCGAGGGCTATGTAGACCTGAGCGAGCGGCGCAGCGAAGGCCCGTTCGGCGATCACACCGGCTTCTACACGCCGCCGGACTTCTTCCCGGTCTTCCACGTCACGGCGATCACCTACAAGCGCGGGGCAGTCTACCCAACGACGGTCGTCGGCAAGCCGCCGATGGAAGACTACTGGATGGGCAAGGCGACGGAGCGGCTGTTCCTGCCGCTGTTGCAGCTTTTCCAGGGCGAGATCGCCGACTACGCCATGCCCGCCGAGGGTGTCTTTCACAACCTGATCATCGCCAGCCTGGCCCCGCGCTACCCCGGCCACGCTCAGAAAGTGATGTATGGCATCTGGTCTATTGGGCTGATGATGCTCAGCAAGGCGGTGATCATCGTGGACGCCGAGGTGAACGTCCACGACCCGGCGGCGGTGACCGACGCGGTGCTGGCCCACGTGGACTGGCGGCGCGACATCACCCTTGTGGATGGGCCGGTGGACCAGCTCGATCACAGCGCCATCCAGGATTCCTACGGCGGCAAGATCGGCGTGGACGCCACGCACAAGCCGGATCGCGCGCCCGCCCTACCTCCTGCGCCGCTGCCCGCCGAGGCGCTGACCGCCCTGCTGGGCGACCGCTGGCACAGCCCGCGCGCCGGGTTGCTCCTGGCGGGCGTGGACAAGGCGCAGCGGCCCGTGCGCGAGACGTTCGAGGCGATCTGGGCGGTCGCGCCGGAGGTGAGCATCGTCGCCCTGGACTCGTTCGTGGATGTGCGCCGCCTGCCAGAGGTGGCCTGGCGCGCGCTGGGCAATGTGGACTGGCGGCGCGATATTCTGGTCAGGGGCGGGCCGGTGGATCACTTCGCCGGCGACGGCCCGCGCGGGCAGATCGGTGTGGACGCTACGAGCAAGGGCGCGGAGCCGCGCGGCTGGCCGCAGGAGATCGCCATGAGCGAGGAGATTGTGCGGCTGGTGGACGAGAAGTGGGCGAGTTACAGGATCGAGTCGTGAGTCAGGAGTCCTGAGTCGGGAGTCAAGAGACGCAGATCGTCCCAGATGCCCAACTGATGACTGATAACTCCAGACTCATGACTCATCACTCTTGACTCACCACCAACGGATCGGGCAGCGGATCATGGGTTCCTCCACACAGCGGGCGAAAGAGTCGGCCCAGGCACGCGGGCTGAAGCCGGGCACGTTCGCCTACCGGCTGCGCGTGTTCCTCGACCTGGTGCGCTTCGAGCACACCGTCTTCGCCCTGCCCTTCGCCTACATCGGCATGGTGCTGGCGGCGGACGGGCTGCCCACGCTCTGGCAGCTTGTCTGGGTGACGGTGGCTATGGCCGCCGCGCGGACGCTGGCCTTCGCCGTCAACCGGCTGGCCGACCGCACCTACGACGCAGTCAATCCGCGCACGCGCAACCGGCCCACCGTCACCGGGGCCATTGACACGGGCACGGTGACGCGCTACGCGGGGGTGTCGCTGGTTGTGCTGCTGGTCGCGGCGGCGCTGCTCGATCCGCTGGCGCTCAAGCTGGCCCCGGTCGCCGTGCTGTTCCTGATCGGCTACAGCTTCACCAAGCGCTTCACCGTGCTGGCGCACTGGGTGCTCGGCTTCACCGACGCGCTGGCGGTCGGCGGCGGCTGGATCGCCGTGCGCGGCTCGTTCTTCGCGCCGGAAGACCTCCCCGCTTGGCTGCTGATCGGCGCGGTGACCTTCTGGATCGCCGGCTTCGACCTGATCTACGCCTGCCAGGATGTCGAGCACGACCGCCGCGAGGGACTGCACGCCTGGCCCGCCCGTTACGGCGTCGCCAGCGCGCTGGGACTGTCACGGCTGAATCACGCCGCGTTCCTGGGCTGTCTGGTGTTGGCCGGGCTGGCCGCGTCGCTGGCCTGGCCGTACTATGCGGCGGCGCTGCTGACGGCGCTGCTGCTGGTTCATGAGCACCACCTCGTCTCGCCGGACGATCTCAGCCGGGTGAACGTGGCCTTCTTCAACATGAACTCGTATATCGCGCTGACGCTGCTGGCCGGGGCACTCGGTGCGGTGATGATGTAGCGGTTGGCTGATAGCTTAGCAGCGCGCGGGCTGCTCAAAGGGGCGCATACCATGCCAGCAGAACCGATCACCCTGCTCGAAGGCAAGCGGATCATCATCGGCGTGACGGGCAGCATCGCCATCTACAAGGCGGCAGACCTGGCCAGCAAGCTCACCCAGGCCGGGGCGCTGGTGGACGTGATCATGACCGAGGCGGCGCAGCGTTTCGTCACGCCGCTCACCTTCCAGTCGGTCACCGGGCGCGCTGTCTATACGACGATGTGGGCTACCGCTGACGACGCCCTGCCGACGCACATCGCCCATGTAGGATTGGGCGAGGGCGCGGATTTGCTGGTGATCGCGCCGATCACCGCCCAGACCATCGCCAGGCTGGCGCACGGCCTGGCCGATGACCTCCTGGCGGTGACGGCCCTGGCCGCGCGCTGCCCCCTGCTGATCGCCCCGGCGATGGACGGCGGCATGTACGCCCATCCTGCCACGCAAGACAACCTGGCGACGCTGCGCGCGCGCGGTGTGACGGTCATCGAGCCGGACGAAGGGCGCTTCGCCTCTGGGCTGGTGGGCAAGGGCCGCCTGCCGGAGACGCCCGTCCTGCTCGGACACATCCGGCGAGCGTTGGGGCGGCACGGCCCGCTGGCCGGGCGGCGCGTTGTGGTGACCGCTGGCGGCACGCGCGAGCCGCTCGACCCGGTGCGCGTGCTGGCTAACCGCTCCAGCAGCAAGCAGGGCTACGCGCTGGCTCAGGCCGCGCTCGACGCGGGCGCGGACGTGACGCTGATCAGCACGATCAGCGAGCTACCGGCCCCGGTGGGCGCGGCGCTGGTGAGCGTGGAGACCGCCGCCCAGATGCGCGACGCCGTGCTCAGCGAGGCGGCGGGGGCGGATGCGCTGCTCATGGCGGCGGCTGTCGCCGACTACCGCCCGGCCCAGATCGCCGCGCAGAAGATCAAGAAATCCGGCGACGCGAGCGAAGGGCTGGCGCTGCCTCTCGTCCGCACGGCGGACATCTTGCAGGACGTGCGCGCGGCGCGCGAAACGAGCGGCTGGCCGCGCGTGGTGGTCGGTTTCGCCGCCGAGAGCGAAGACCTGCTGCGCAACGCCGAAGCCAAGCTGCGCGCCAAGGGGCTAGACCTGATCGCCGCCAACGACATCACCGCGACCGACGCCGGGTTCGGCGCCGACACCAACCGCGTCACCCTGCTCGACCGCGACGGCGGGCAGCAAGCGCTGGGGCTGCTGAGCAAAGCGCGCGTCGCCGAAGCGGTGATCGCGCGGGTAGCCGGGCTGCTGGCCGGGCGAGACGAGGGGTAAGGCCGGGCGGGAGTGCAGCGCACCGCCTCCCAGGGGGCATTTCATCTCTGGGGCAGAACGTCACCGTAGAGTTGGAGCGGTTTCCCCTCCTCGCCGGGGACCACGAACAAGCTGTTAGGGCTGGGCACTTGGGCGCTGGGATTGCCCCCCGTTCCCCACCCCTTCCCCCACGCTGCGCGCAGGGCAGGGGAGCCGGC
>DYGW01000242.1 GCA_020724485.1 Thermoflexus sp.
CCAAGTGCCCAGCCCTAACAGGTTGTTCGTGGACCCGGCATGACATGCGCGACTATCAGTTACCGGGTGACGGGCGGAAGGAGTGCCGCGCTGCTGCACCCGTGCCTGGTCTTACTTTGCTCGGCGCTCAGTCCTCGTCGGGCGGGGGCACCGGCAGGTCGGCGACCGGCACATCCTTGTACTTTTTGCCGACCTCGATGAGCATGACCGGAATCCCATCGCGGATCGGGTATTTGTAGCCCGAATCCGCGCAGACCAGCCAACACCCATGCACCAGTTCCAGGCGGCCTGGGTCATCGCCTTTGTCGGTGTAATGCACCGCTTCGGGGCAGCGCAGGATTTCGAGCAAGTCCGGGCTGATCACAGCGCCGGGCGAGGTCTCGTCTGCCATAGGTTTCCTCCAACTTCGGCTTGATTGCACGCCGCCAGTATAGCCCCGCCGGGGGGCCGCCGTCAAACGCTGGCGCGCGCGCCCCAGTCCGCGCTACACTGACACCGTGTGAGTGCTTCATGGAGTTCTGCGGCGGGGAGCCAATGCCATCGGTCGCTGCCGGACACGGCCTGATCCACTATTCCGACTACTCCGGCCACACGCAGGGAGCGGGGCGTTGGCCGCCGCTGCTGCTCGTTCACGGCGCGGGCGGCTCGCGGTTGGACTGGCCCGCCGAGCTGCGCCGTCTGCCGGGCGCGCGCGTGCTCACGCTCGATCTGCCCGGTCACGGGCGCTCGACCGGGCCGGGCCGCACCACCATCGAAGGCTACGCCCAGGACGTGCGCCAGTTTCTCGATCGGCTGGGTCTGGAGCGGGCGATCCTGGCCGGTCACAGCATGGGCGGCGCGGTCGCCCAGCAAGTCGCGCTGAGCGATCCCGACCGCGTCGCCGGGCTGGTGCTGATCGCCACCGGCAGCAAGCTGCCCGTTGACCCAGCCCTGCCCCAACGCATCCTCGACGCGCCCGACGCGACGCTGGACTGGATCATCGCCAACGCCTGGGGGCGGTCAGTCTCCGCCGACCGGCGGGCACTTGCGCGCCAGCGCATGGCCCAGACGCCGCCATCCGTGCTGCGCGGCGACTACCTGGCCTGCCAGTCCTTCGACGTGTGCGACCGCCTGGACGCGATCTCGGCTCCGGCGCTGGTCGTGGGAGTGTCGGACGACCGCATGGTGCGCGTCTCATTCAGCGTGACGCTGGCCGAGCGCATTCCGCACGCAACGCTGATCGTGATCCAGGGGGCCGGGCACATGGTGCCCCTGGGGCGGCCCGCCGAGGTTGCGCGCGCCGTCACTGAGTGGTTGGAGGCAGGGCAATGGTGAGCTTGCTCAGGCGATCAGTTGGCTGGTTGATGCGCGCCGGCGGACACGCGGCGTTCAGCGCGCTGATGCGTCACGGCGGGCGCTCGGTGGTCGAATCGGCGGTCGGTGCCGCCGTCGAAGCGGTGCCCAAGGGCGGGCAGCGGTCGTTTACCCAGGTCTTCTCCGTCTCTCGCCCGGTGACTGTCTACGTGCGCGGGTCGCACTGCGCCGTGTCCGTGCGCCAGCACGACGCACCGCGCGTCGAGCTAGAGGCAAACCTGGCGCGATCCTTCGGCGTCGAACTGACCGCCGAGCAGGACGAAGCGGGCATCTACATCGTCGCCCGGCGCAAGCCGGTGGTGGGCACGGTGGCGCGCATGGAACTGACGCTGGCCGTCCCTCCCGACACGCACCTGGCCTTTCACCTGACGCCCGGCGAGGTCTCATTCCTGAACCTGAACGGGCTGGCCCAGTTCCCGGCGGCGCAGGTTTTCGCACCGACGGACGCCCCATCGCCTGACGCGGACTGAGCAGCCGCGCGGCGACTGACTCTTGCCAGCCGCCCGACATGATGGTACCCTTCGCTGCGTTTCGTCCGGCCTGCCATCGCCCGAACGCCCACAGCAGCCAATTAGCCACATGGGGTCATCGTGAGCAAACTCGTCATCGTTGAATCACCGACCAAAGCGCGCACCATTCGCGGCTTCCTGCCCGCCGAGTATCGTGTTGAGGCGAGCATGGGCCATATCCGCGACCTGCCCGCTTCGGCGGCGGAGATTCCGGCCAAAGTGAAGAACGAGGACTGGGCGCGGCTGGGCGTCAACGTCGCGGCAAACTTCGAGCCGCTCTACGTGATCCCCAGGAGCAAGAAGAAGGTCGTCAAGGCGCTCAGCGAGGCGCTAGCTAAAGCCGACGAACTGATCCTGGCGACCGATGAAGACCGCGAGGGCGAGAGCATCGCCTGGCACCTCACCGAAGTCCTGAAGCCGAAGGTGTCGGTCAAGCGCATGGTCTTCCACGAGATCACCAACGAAGCGATCCAGGACGCCATCAAGAACTGCCGCGCCATTGACGACAAGTTGGTTCAGGCGCAGGAGACGCGCCGCGTCCTCGACCGGCTGGTCGGCTACACCATCTCGCCGCTGCTGTGGAAGAAAATCGCGCCCGGTCTTTCGGCAGGTCGCGTCCAGTCGGCGGCGGTGCATCTGCTCGTCGAGCGCGAAGAGGAGCGACGCCGCTTCCGCTCCGGCGCGTACTGGGACCTCAAGGCGACGCTGGAAGCACACGGCGGCACCTTCACCGCCCAGCTTACCGCGCTCGGCGGCGTTCGATTGGCGACCGGCAAGGATTTCGACGAGGCGACCGGCCAGATTCCGAAGGGCAAGAAAGTCCTCTTGCTCAGCGAGGCGCAGGCCAAAGACCTGGCGCGCCGGCTGAAGGCGGGCGACTGGTTGGTGACCGACGTGAGCGAGCGCGACCAGACGCGCACGCCCGCACCGCCCTTCACCACTTCGACGCTCCAGCAGGAAGCCAATCGCAAGCTCGGCCTCTCTGCCCAGCAGACCATGCGCACTGCGCAGCGCCTCTACGAGCGCGGCCTGATCACCTACATGCGCACGGACTCCGTGCATCTGTCCGAGCAGGCGCTGCGTACCATTCGCCAGCGCGTGACCGACCAGTACGGCCCCAAGTTCCTGAGCCGGACGCCGCGCCAGTACCGCACCCAGGCCAAGGGCGCGCAGGAAGCCCACGAAGCAATCCGCCCCGCCGGGGCGCGGATGCCCACCGCTGACGAGTTGGGCCTCACCGGACAGGAGTACGGGCTGTACAACCTGATCTGGAAGCGCACCATCGCCACGCAGATGGCCGATGCCCAGTTGCGGCTGACGACCGTACAGATCACGGTGGACAATGCCGAGTTTCGCGCGGCGGGCAAGCGCGTGCTCTTCCCCGGCTTCTTCCGCGTCTACATCGAAGGGGCCGACGACCCGTCCGCTGCGCTCGACGACCAGGAAACGCTACTGCCGCCGCTGGCAGCGGGCGAGCAGGTGCGCTGCAAGGCGTTGGAGCCGGTTCGCCACGACACCAAGCCGCCCGCGCGCTACACCGACGCGACGCTGGTCAAGGCGCTGGAGAGCGAGGGCATCGGGCGGCCCAGCACCTACGCCACCATCATCAGCACCATCGAAGAGCGCGGCTACGTGCGCAAAGCGGGCAAGCAGTTGATCCCCACGTTCACGGCCTTCGCCGTCAACTGCCTGCTGGAACGGCACTTCCCAGACCTGGTGGACACCAACTTCACCGCGCAGATGGAGCAGGTGCTCGACGAGATCGCCGAGGGTGGGCAGGCTGGCGGGCCATATTTGCACACTTTCTATCTCGGCGACAAGGGCCTTGAGCAGCAGGTCAAAGTCAAGGAGAAGGAGATTGACCCGCGCGCCATTCACGCGCTGGTGCTGGATGAAGCAGGCGCGCGCGTGCGCGTCGGGCGTTACGGCGCGTACCTGGAGCAGGAACGCGACGGCGAGTTGCTGCGCGTCTCGCTGCCCGACGACATGCCGCCCGCAGACCTGGTGGAGAGCGAGATCAAGCGTCTGCTATCCGAGAAGCAGTCCGGCCCCACCCCACTCGGCCATGACCCGGCCAGCGGCGAGCCGATCTTCGTGTTGCAAGGCCCCTACGGGCCGTATGTCCAGCGCGGCGAGAACGGCAATGGCGAGGGCAAGTCCAAGCCGCAGCGCGTCTCGCTGCCCAAAGGCATATCCCCCGACTCGGTCACGCTGGAAAACGCCATCGCTCTGCTCAACTTGCCGCGCACGCTGGGCAAGCACCCCGAATCCGGCGAGCCAGTTGAAGCGGGCATCGGGCGTTTCGGGCCGTATGTGCGTCACAACGGCGAGTACCGCTCGCTTGCTGCAGGCGACGACGTGCTGACTATCACCCTTGAGCGGGCGCTGGCGCTGCTGGCAAAGGAAAAAGGGCGCCAGCGCACCGAGCTACTGCGCGAGCTAGGCGCGCACCCCGACGATGGCGAGCCGGTCGGCCTCTACGACGGGCGCTATGGCCCCTTCGTCAAGCATGGCAAGGTGAACGCCAGCCTGCCGAAGGGTATGGCGGCGGACCAGGTCACGCTGGAGTCGGCGCTGGCGCTGCTAGAGAAGAAGGCGGCAGCCAAGCCCCGGCGCAAGAAGTCCGCCAACGCGAAGTAACCATCTGCCTGGCGCTCTGCGAAGCGTCTTCGCCGTCTTGGGTCTATTTGGATTTTGGGGCAAAGCATCACCGCAGAGCTGCTCATGCCGTCGGCACGGCACACCAAAGGGATGAAAAAGAGGCAAGGGGCCTACTCTGGATGGTCAGTGATTGCCTCACCCCCGTTTCGCTTCGCTCAACTTCCCTCTCTCCGCCAGCGGAGAGGGGGTCAGGGGGTGAGGTTGCGCACGGGAAGGATCGAACTATCAATCAGGGCGGAAGCTCATTTTTCCGAGGAGACGCAGAGAGCGCGGAGAAAAGCAGAGACTCTTCATAGTTCTCCTCAATGTTCTCCTCTGT
>DYGW01000011.1 GCA_020724485.1 Thermoflexus sp.
CTTCCGTAACCTATCATTAACCGTCAACGCAATCTTATTTGTCCATCCCTCCGCTGCGGAGAGGGGGCAAGCCGAGCGCAGCGAAGCTGGGGGTGAGGTCAACCAGACTCCATCTTCAAGTTTCCTATGCTGCTGTCCGCCGTAGACCCATTGGCGCGCGGTGTACCGAAACCCGTCTCGCTGCGCGCGGCGCGCATTCCGCCGTTTTGGGGGCCTGGAACGCGCGGTGTGAGAGCACACCGCAATTGTGACAAACGGCAGACGTGAGACGATCATGTTGTCAATTGACTGCCGGGCAGCAGCGTGCTAAGATTTGTTAAATTTATGAATAATATCGTAAATATCACGAAGGCGAGCGAGTAACCATGCAGCAGACGAGACGTCACATCCTCGAAATCCTCAAGGAGCGCAAAGAGGCCACGATTGACGAGATTGTGACCGCGCTCAGCGAACGCATCGGCAAGATCACGGCGGTGACGGTGCGCCATCACCTCGAGATTCTGCGCGGCGATGGGTTGGTGGCGGCACCGGCAGTTCGCCGGCGCAGCGCACCGGGGCGGCCCCAATACGTGTACACGCTCACCGAACGCGCTGCCGATCAGTTCCCGAATAACTACCAGGGCCTGGCCTCCGGCCTGCTGGAACAGCTCAAGAGCCAGCTTCCAGCGGCGCAGGTGAACCAGATTCTGAACGGCGTCGCCGAGGCCATGGCCGAAGACGCGATGGTGCCCGATGCGCCGCTGGAGACACGGCTGGATCACGCCGTCGCCTACCTGGACCGGCATGGTTACACGGCATCGTGGTCGCAGAACGGCCAGGGGCTGATCCTGTCCATCACCAACTGCCCCTACGAGCAGGTGAGCTGCAGCAGCCCTGAGCTGTGCAAGATGGACAAGCGGCTGGTAGATTCGCTGGTGGGGGTGACGACCCGGCGCATCAGCCACCAGATTGAAGGCGACGAGGCGTGCTCGTACCTCATCCCGCGTAAGAAACACGACTGACTCTCGCGCTCGCTCACGTGACCCGTGTTGAGATTCCCCCGCCCTCGCGCGGGGGTTGTTTTGTGCGCCTGGCGTGGGGCGAAGGCCACGTATGGGCAATTCGCGCCCTGCGGGTTAGACTCGTGTCATGGATGGGAACGACCACACACCCCGGCAGCGCCTGGCCCTGCGCCGCACTGCTGTGCTGTTGCTGATCGGCGGGGTGCTGGCCTGGATGGTCACTCTGGGCGCGGTGGTGATGGGCGTCCGCTCGGCCCAGCAGCAGACTCAGCCGGCGCCGCCTATTGGCGTGGCGCGCCTGCCCACCCTGGCGGCAACGATAGTCACGCTGACGCCGACCGTCACGCGCACGCCATCCCCGACCGTCACCGCTTCTGCGACGCCGTCCGCCAGCCCTACCAGCTCGCCCACACTGGCAGCGAGTCAACTCCCGGCTGAGGCCGCGCCGACTCAGCCTTTCACGCCTACGCCGGTCGCGGAGGCGGGCGAGAACGCCGCGCCGACTGCCGTTGCCCAGGCGGGCGAGCCAGCGCAAGGGGCGGGGGTGCAACCCTGCGCGCCGCCCGCCGGCTGGGAGCGGTATGTCGTGCAGCCGGACGACACGTTGTTCGCGTTCGTGTTGGGGGCGGGGGCGACGCTGACGGTGGACGACCTGATGGCGGCCAACTGCCTGACCAGTCGCTACCTGCGCGTGGATCAGGTGATCTATCTGCCGCCGGGTGCGGGGGAGAACGCGCCGCTGTCGGTGCCTTCCGGCCCGGCGACTGACTTTGGGGCGCGCGGCCCGCGCACGCCCAACTGCCCCTGCACGATCACGGTAGGCGTGGGCTGGCGGCGCGAGCAGATCGCCGACGCCATCAACGCGGCGCAGACGCTGTTCACCGGCGGGGATTTCCTGGCGGTGACGGGGCCGGACGCCGCTCCGCCGTTCGACTTCACGGCGGAGCGCCCGCCGGGGAGCACACTGGAGGGCTTTCTGTTCCCCGGCACGTACACGGCCCAGAACGACACGACCGCCGAGCAATTCCGCGACATGCTGCTCAGCGCGTTCGCGGCCAACGTCACCCCGCAGATGCGCGCCGATGCCGCCGCGCAAGGCATCAGCTTCTACCAGGCGCTCATTCTCGCCTCTATCGTGCAGCGCGAGACGCGCGCCCCGGAGATGCAGCCGCTCATCGCCAGCGTGCTCTACAATCGCCTGCGCGACGGCAATCGCCTCGCCCAGACGGTCACCGTGCAGTACGCGCTGGGAGGGCCAGGCAATTGGTGGCCGCGCGTGACGGCCAGCGGGCTGGAGGTGGACTCGCCGTACAATTCCTACACGCGGCGCGGCTTGCCGCCCGGCCCCATTGACAGTCCCGGCCTGTCGGCCATCATGGGGGCCATTTACCCGGCGCAGACCGAATACCGCTACCATACGGCTGCCTGCGGCGGCGGCATCGCCTTCGCCGTCACCTACGAAGAACACCTGGCTAACGTCAACTGCGAGTGAGCGCCGGGTTCATGGTGCGCTCAGGCCGTGCCGGACGGCTAGCCCGGCGGTTTTTCCCCTGCCGCGCCGCCGATCTGCTCCATCTGGCCCCACTGGCTGGCTTCGCGGCGCAGCACTTCCTCTGTCTGGTAGACAAGCAGCGGGAAGTAGCGGTTGTAGTCGCCTGACCCCAGGTAATCCTCATCCGGCATGGCCAGCCGCGCCTGCTGCAACGCCAGCCACGTATCCTCGTAAATGGACGCCTGGCGCTGCCACTGGTACAGCGCGCGGAAGGCCGATACCGCAGCGGCAAATGCGGGAAGCAGCGCCGTCACGAAGGCGAAGAAGGCTTTGTCGGCAATGACCGAATACGACGAGATGACCGTCGAAATACCCATCAGGCCCGCCGACACCCACAGCATCTTGTCCGAGTTGAAGGTGAATTCGGCGATGCGGCGGCGGTAGAAGCCATCCTGCAGGTTGATGCGCTGCTGGATGTAAAGCTGGGCGCGCAGCCGAGCTTCTTCCTCCGTGAACAGGGGCGGTGCCTGGGGCGGGGTGCTGTCTTGACTGCTCATGGTTGTGTCCTCGCTGCCTGGGTTGCCGGGTCAGTTATCGCCGGGCGGGGTGCTATCGCGGCGGCGCGGAGCGCGGGATCGGGCGGGCGGTTCTGGCTCAGGCGCTGGCTCGGTGGGCGGGGTAGGGGCCGCTGTGTCCGCGCTGGCCGGGCGCTCGGCGATGCGCGTCTCGCGCAGCACCTCGATCACCTTGCCGCGCATCCGCTGCACCCGCTCGCGGTCGCTGGGGCTGTCGAAGGGGGTCTGGCGGGCCAGGAAGAGGAAGTAGGTCGAGCGCAGGATTTCGGCCTGAACGCGCGCCTTGTACCAGCGTTTCTGCGGCGTCTGGTTGGCGTCGAGGAAAGACACAGTGGCGGCGATGCCGCTCACCAGCGCAGTGAGAAAGCCGAGCATCTCTGTCCACTGCAGCGAGCCGACGATGGTCCCGGCCTGGCCGGTCCAGCCCTGCGCGTAGAGGAAGACGTTGACCGCGGCCAGAGCCGTCGTCAGGAAGGCGGCCAGGATGAACGCCCACTGGTACTGGTAGTAGCGATTCTGGAAGAACCGGGCCTGCTGGTTCATGCGCCAGAAATGGGGCAGCAGGTGCTGGTCTAGCTCGCGGATGTCGGCGGAAAGCTCAGCGGAGAGCGGCCCATCAACCAGCGCGGGCGCGATGAACCCCTCGGCGATCAGGTCGCGCGCGTACTGGTCGTCTGGCGGGCGCGTCCATTCGCGCCCGATGTGGCGCGACGGCACGCGCCGGATGAAGAACCACTGGGGCCGTTCTTCTTCGCGCTGCGCCAACGCCTTCATGCTTGAGGTGGCGCGTTTGTCGAGCTTGGAATCGTGCTGCTGTGCCATAGGCCCTCACACTCTGCAAGCAACTCTACGGACTGGCGGTCGGCGCGAGCTTATACAGCGGCTGGGGGCGCTTCCCCCGCGTAGACGGCGGCGATGTCCCAGTCGGGCAGGGACTCGTCCTCGATGCAAACGGCGAGCAGGAGCGTGCGCACTGGCCACTGGGCCGGCTCGAAATCGTGCTGCATGAGCGCCACGACGTGCGGGAAGCGGCGGGCGGCGATGCGCTCGCCGATGGTCACGCGCAGCCGGATGGTGGGCGGCTCGTCGGGCAGCGGCTGGATCAGCCCGGTCAGCGCCCGCTTGAGCGCGTGCAGGGCCGCGCGCAGCCGGTCATCCATCGTCACAGTCCAGGCGGCGACGTACTGCCGCTCGCCAACGACTTCGGCGTGCACCCCGGCGATCTCAACGGGCAGCGGCAGGCGCGCGCGCGCCCAGCGTTCGAGCGCGGCGTCCAGGGCGTCAAGGTCGGGCGTGAAGAAGCGCGGCGTCAGCGGGATGCCCGGCGGCGGCATGTCCTCCACGTCGCCGGTCGCGCGTAGCTCCAGGACTTGCGCGCCCAGTTCGGGCGGCAGACCGAGCAGCACCTGGTAGGTCAAGCCGACGGCGGGCGGGGCGGCGGGAATCTGCGGGCCGATGTCCCGCGCGACAGGCGTCGGGGGCGGGCTGGGCGCTACCGCCCGGACGGGAACGGAGGTGGCCGGCGGCGGCAGGGCATCGTCGAGCATATCGAGCAGGTCTTCGGTCGCGGTGTCGAGTGCGTCTTCGGCGCGGGTGGAGCCTGGCTCGGCGGGCAGGGCGTCGTCCAGCGCGGCCAGGAAGTCGTCGGTGTCCTCGGCCAGCGAGACGGGCGGCGTGGCGAAGGCAGCGAAAGGCCGGTCTTCGGGCGCTGGCGCGGGGTAGCGCGGCGGCAGGGCGTCGTCCAGCGCGGCCAGGTCAATTGGCTCCGGCTCGTCCGCGCCTGTCCACAGCATGTCGTCGAAGTCCTCGTAGGACACGTCGTCGGCTGGCTCGTCGTCGGGCTGGTAGTAGTCGGTCATGGTGTCCCTCATGCCCGCGTGGGGCGACCTCAGCGCGTCAAGTCCCCGAACGAAACAAGATGGATGCCTTCGGCCCGCACGCATTCATGGGTCGCGGCGTGGGTCAGGTGGAGAATCTCCTCTTGGCGCTTGTCGCGATAGCCGCTGAGGCCCAGTTCGTCGTCCACGTACCCCGGATGACACATCAGTTCAGTGATGCCATCGTCGGGCAGATTAGTCAGGATGACCAGCAGATCGCCGAGCGTGGCCGTCTTGTCGAAGTAGCCCATCTCGAAGCGCGCCGGCCAGAAGGGGGCCGGGCCTGCGGCGAGCACCGCTTGCAGACGCTCGACCAGGGGCAGGGCCACGCTCGCGTCGAACTCCGGCAGGATGCGCGCCAACGCCGCCGCTGCCATGTCGGGGGGCAGATCAGCCATGCCCGCGCGCATGGGGATGCCGAAGCCCGCCGCGATCTCCAGCATAGCGCGCAGCGCGTCCGGGTGCAGGTAGGCGGCGTGGTGGTGGGAGTCCAGATGATCGGGCGGGCGACCGGCCAGGCTGAGGAAGCGATCCACTTGGGCGGCGATCTCGCGTTGCAGGTGATCTGGCTCGAAGCGGTTCATCTGAGCGGGCCACGTGCTGATGTGGACGAACTCTCCCCCGTCGGCCAGCAGCGAGCGCACCGTCTCTGGCGCGGACACAGGGCAACCGGCGGTCAGCGTGACGTGCAGGCCAATGCCCAGGTCGGGGGCTTCGGCCAGGGCACGCTCCAAGCCTGGCGCGGCGGCGGGATAGTTGACCATGACCGTCGTGGAGGTGACGATGCCGCGCAGGTGCGCTTCGAGAATGCCCCGGTTGATGCCGGGCGACCGCCCAAAATCATCAGCGTTGACGATGAGTTGTTTCATGTGCCCCGTCCGTAGAGTGAGTCGTCGGTGATCAGTGATCGGATTGAGGTCTGTCACGGCGCGCTGAGCACTCAGCAGACTGAAAACTAACAACCGAGAACAGACAACTGACAACCAATAACCAACAACCAAGAACCAACTACCAACCACCAACACCGCCAGCCGTGTGTCTGCTCGAATCATAGCTTACACCCCGCCGGGGCGAAAGCCAACTTCGACCTGGGCGGCAATTTGTGTTACCCTACGGCGCTGTGAGCAGTAACGTGTGGCCTGAAAGGAAAGAGGACAGACTCATGACCGATTCCGTGCGCGCCGCCGTCGAGCGCCATACGGCGCAGATTCGGGCGCTCTATGTAGACTACACCCAGAAAGAGTGGATCGCGGCGACCACCGGCACCGCCCAGGCGCTCAATGACGCCGCTAAGGCGCACCGGGCGTGGATGCGCTTCCAGGCCGATGCTGAGGCCTACGCGCAGTACAAGCAGTGGGACGAAGAGGGCGCGGCGGGCGACGACGCGCACCTGGCGCGCATGGTGCGCGTGCTGCATTTCGGGTTCGGGGCGGGGCAGCGCGACCCGGCGACGATTGACGAGATGAGCGATCTGACGAAAGCGCTCAGCGATGCCTACACCAACTTCCGCGCCGAGGTCAACGGCCAGCGCCTGACCGCCAACGCCATCAGCGAGGTGCTGCGCGGCGAGAACGATTCCCAGGCGCGGCGCGCGGCGTGGGAAGCCAGCAAGCAGATCGGCCCGCGCGTCGCGGACCAGATTCGCCGCCTGGCCGAGCTGCGCAACATGGCCGCGCAGCGTATGGGCTTCGCCAACTTCCACCGCATGAGCCTGACCTTCGACGAGCTTGACGCGGACTGGCTGTACGCCATGCTCGACGAGCTGGCCGTCAAGACCGAGGCGGCCTACCGCAGCGCCAAAGCCGAGCTTGACGCCGAGCTGAGCGCGCGCTTTGGCGTGCCAGTGGACGACCTGATGCCCTGGCACTACGCCGACCCGTTCGCCCAGGACGCGCCGATCCTGGCCGATTACGACTACGACGCGCTGTTCGTCGGGCGCGCACTTGAGCCGCTGAGCGTCGCCACCTACGACGGGCTGGGCATGGACGTGCGCGACATCCTGCGGCGCAGCGATCTCTACGAGCGTGAGGGCAAAGACCAGCACGCCTTCTGCACGCACATTGACCGCGAGGGCGACGTGCGCATCCTGTGCAACCTCCAACCCAACCTGCGCTGGATGGAGACGCTGCTGCACGAGCTAGGGCACGCCGTGTACGACAAGTATATCCCCCAAGACCTGCCCTGGCTGTTGCGGACGATCCCGCACATCCTGACCACTGAGGCGATGGCTATGCTGATGGGCGCGGAGACGCTCGACCCGGAGTGGCACGAGCGCGTGCTGGGCGCGGACGCGGCGGAGGCGGCGCGGGCCGGGACGGCGGGCTACCGGCGGCTGCGCCTGCAAGAACTGATCTTCGCCCGCTGGGTGCTGGTCGTGGTGAACTTCGAGCGTGCGCTCTACGAAGACCCGTCGCGCGATCTGGACGCGCTGTGGTGGGAGCTGGTGCAGCGTTACCAACTGCTCAACAAGCCGGACGGGCGCGAGAAGCTGCCCGACTGGGCGACAAAATACCATATCGCGCTGGCTCCGGCCTACTACCAGAACTACCTGCTGGGGCGCATGATGTCCTTCCAGTGGGAAGACTGGCTGCGCAAGCACGCCGGTGGCATCGTCGGGCGGCGGGCGGCTGGCGAGTTCTTCTGCGAGCGTATCTTCGCCGTTGGCAACACCATGCCCTGGAATGACGGGTTGGAGCACGCAACCGGCGAGCGGCTCAACCCCGATTACTTCGTCGAGAAGTGCGCCCAATTCTGACGCGGGATGCAATACCTATACGTCAGCTACCCCGATCACGACTACGACTTCGCCCACCGCCTGGTTGACGACCTGCAGGCGACGGGCTATGTTGTGTTCGTGGACGCGGTCGCGGCGCGGGGGACGATGGCCTGGGCCGCCGAGACACGCCACGCCATTCGCGCGGCGGGGGCGGTGCTGATGATCCTCGATCCGGCGCGCGGACGGCGCGTCGGGATGCGTCACGAGGGTGTCCTGGCCGGGCGGCGGCGCACGCCCACTTTCGTGCTGCTGCGCTCCTCCGGTGACCTGCCACGCTACCTGGGGCGGGCGACGGTGATTGACTTCTCGGCGGAGTACGACGCGGCGCTGGCCGACCTGCTGGGGGGGCTGCCCTCTGCGGCGGAGCTTCTGGCCGCCGAAGCGCCGCCGCGCCGCCCGCTGCGTCGCCCGCCGCGCCGCCGCGACTCGCGCTGGCGTGAGCGGTTGGTCTGGACGCTGGCCGTCGTCGCAGTGCTCGCCCTGTGTTCCCTGGCAGCTATCGCGCTCGGCCTCATTCCGGTGTAGGATCGAATTAGGCGGGAGATTGGCGCTCGCCGAGCCGCACGCGAGACAGGGAGAATACGGGAAGCCTATGGATCGCTCAGTGCCCAAGACCGGAAGCGAAGAGATCGCGCTCTACATCCGCACCTACTACTCGCTGCTGCGCTCCAGCCGCGCCGTGCACCTCGACGCGCTGGTTGAGACGCACCTGACGGTGAACTCATCCCTGCACACGCGGGCGCGCGCGCCGATGCCCGACGCGGCGGCGCTGTTCTACGCGGCGATGCGCCTGCCGCCGTGCATGGCCGATGTTGAGCTGGTAGTGATGGGCCAGACCGACCGCGTCTTCCACGATCACGGGTTCGCGCACGTGGGCGAGTGGGAGCGCGTGATCGCGCCCGCCCGCCGCCGGCGCATGGCCTTCGACGGGAAGCAGACGCTGGCCGTCTACGTCGCCAGCGGCTCGGACATTGACGACCTGATCCCGATCCTGGTCGCCTACCAGATCGAATGGAACAAGCTGCACGACTTGCTGCAATCGGTGGCGGCCCAGGCGAGCCTGGCCGCCTTCAGCGCCGATTCCTCGCTGAGCCGCACGGCGGAGCTAGCCCGCGCGCTGGGCATGACGGCGGATGATCTGAGCCGCTTGCAGGACGCCTGGGGCAAAGACACGATCGCCACGCTGAAGAAGATCGCGCGCAGCCCCAAGCGCCTGGCGGTGCAACTGCTGGCGGGCACCTACATCAACTACCAGCGCGCCACGTCCGACTGGTGGTTCAACGTGCGCCAGCACGTCGAGCACGTCCGCCTGCAGGATCGCCCGGTCTACTTCATTTCCAGCAACGTGCACGCTGTCCCTAACCTGCTGAGCGGATTCGCGCTGCGCGAAGAGGAGCGTATCTTCGAGTTCGTGGAGAAGGCGGGTGACCCCGGCCTGACCGCCGAATACGACTATGTGCGCGTGCGCGACGAACTGAACAATAAGAACAATTTCCTCTATTATGCGCTGCGGCGCTACACCAGCCTGGCCGATGTGGACGCGCGCCGCCGCCAGGCCGAGGCCGAGGCCGGGATCAGCCGCGTGCCCAGCCTGCACGGCTTCGACATCGAAGCGCAGGTCATCGAGCTAAACAAGCTCGACCCGGCGCGCATGGACTCGCGCATCGTCCCTGCCAG
The DNA here is from genome assembly GCA_020724485.1 of Thermoflexus sp. Classification (GTDB taxonomy): domain Bacteria; phylum Chloroflexota; class Anaerolineae; order Aggregatilineales; family Aggregatilineaceae; genus UBA2029. The sequence goes on from DYGW01000011.1 coordinate 9,399, forward strand.
CGCCAGCGACATGGCCCTGCTGCGCCACAGCGACGCGCTGATCGTCAACATTGACTACCCGCTGGGCATGGCCGCCTACCACGTGCTGGCCAAGATCAGCCAGTATGTGACGCGGATGCAGGGCATCTACGTAATCGGCAAGGCGGCGACGCTCAACGCGCGAGTGGGCGACGTGATGATCGCCAACGTGGTCTACGACGAGCACAGCCAGAACTCGTACCTCTTCGGCAACTGCTTCAGCGCGTCCGATGTCATCCCCTACCTGACGCTGAACAGCGTGCTCGACAACCAGAAAGTGGTCAGCGTGCGCGGGACGTTCCTGCAGAACGTCCAGTACATGGACGTGTTCTACCGCGAGGGCTACACGATTGTGGAGATGGAGTCCGGGCCGTACCTGTCGGCGGTCTACGAGATGGTGCGCGCCCAGCGCCACCCGGTGGACGAGATCGTCAACCTGTACATCGCGCCGTTCGATCTTGGCTTCCTGCACTACGCCAGCGACACGCCGCGCAGCAAAGGGCGCACGCTGGGCGAGGGCAGCCTGAGCTACCTGGGCGCGGAGCCGACCTACGCGACGGCCATCGCCACGCTGCGGCGTATCTTCAAGCAGGAGATCGAGCGCCTGCGCGGGCTGCCGCCGTCCGTCACTGGCTCGCCGGCAGAACTGGAGGTGACGACTGATGCAGGTGAGTGAAGCGATCAAGACCAACCGCGCCGTGCGCCAGTTCGCTGAGCGCCCCGTCGCGCCGGAGGATATTGCGCGCATCCTCAACGCGGGGCGGCTGTCTGGCTCGGCCAAGAACCGCCAGCCCTGGACGTTCGTCGTCGTCACGGTGCGCGAGACGCTGCGCGCGCTGGCGGCGTGCGGTCCCTGGTGCGGGCACGCGGCGGGGGCAGCGTTCGCCGTCGTGCTGGTGGTGGATGATCTGGAGACTCCTCCGACGCTGACCACGCCGTTCGACCTGGGGCGGGCCAGCCAGAACATGATTCTGGCCGCGTGGGAACTGGGCATCGGCTCGTGCATGGGCACGATCTACGAGCCAGAGGCAGCCCGCCGGGCGCTCGGCATCCCCGAAGGCAAAGATGTGCCCTGGCTGATCTCGTTCGGCTACCCGCACCCCGACGACGACCCGCGCACGCGCCCGCCGCGTGCCGGTGGGCGGCGCGCGCTGGATGAGGTGGTGCGCTGGGAGCGGTGGTGAGGACTCCCGGTAGGGGATATTCAGCGGTGTCCGGGAGCACGGGTCGGGTGCAACGCCCCTTCCCCTGACCCCCTCCCTGGCTCTGCCGGGGAGGGGGAAGTACCGCACCGGTGAGGCGTGCGCAGCCAGGCTTAACTTGCTGCGCCCCTTTGTTTTTCCACACGCGCCAGGAATTGCCGTCAGCCTAATCGGCTACCCACGAAATCCGGTGCGCCGTTGCGAAATGCCTCCGCGCTGAGCGCCTGGCGGCCCTCAAGTTGCAGGCGCAGCGGCAGATAGACTCCGCTCCCAGTGCCGACGGCCAGCGGTCCCAGCCCGTCCAGCGGGGTGCCGTCGGTGCTGGCGACCTGTCCCGGCGCGAGGCCGAGATTGGCCGTCGAGGGGAAGCCGGCCAGCACCTTGAGCCGGCGACCATTCCAGGTGGTAAAGGTGCCGGGCCAGGGCGTGAAGGCGCGCACGTGGCGGTCAATGGCGATGGCAGAGGCCGACCAGTCCAGCGCCCCGTCTTCGCGCCGGAGTTGGGGGGCGTGGGTGATCAGGGCGGAGTTGTCCGGCTGAGGGTGGGGGGAGATGCTGCCGCTGAGCAGCCATTCCAGGGTGTGGAGGAGCAGTTGCGCGCCCAGGGGGGCCAGCTTGTCGTGCAGCGTCTGGCCCGTCTCCGCCGGATCAATCGGAATCGAGTCCTGGAGCAAGATGGGGCCGCTATCCAGCCCGGCATCCATGATCATGGTGGTGATGCCCGTGCAGCGGTCGCCAGCGCGGATGGCCGCCTGGATGGGAGCCGCGCCGCGCCAGCGGGGTAGCAGCGAGGCGTGCACGTTGATCGGGGCGATGCGCGGCAGGTCCAGCACGGGCTGGCGGAGAATCTGGCCGAAAGCGACGACCACTAGGAAGTCCGGTGTCCAGGCGCGAAGCTGGTCGAGGGCGGCTGGTTCGTGTGCTTGGAGCGGCTGGATGACGGGCAGACTGGCGCGCAGGGCAACCTGCTTGACCGGCGACATCTGCACGCGCTGGCCGCGCCCGGCAGGGCGATCTGGCTGGGTGACGACGCCGGCGACCTCGAAGTGGGACGTGTCGAGCAGGGCGCGCAGCGCGGGCACGGCGAAGTCTGGCGTGCCCATAAACACGATGCGAGTGACGGGCCGCGCGTCTCTGTCCATGTCAAGTCTCCCCGTCCGGCTAGCGAAACTCACCCTGGCAGGCCATATCCAGTTGTGCTACAATGCGCACCACTATGGTGGCTGTGGTGCAGTGGTTAGCACGTCTGACTGTGGATCAGAAGGTCGTGGGTTCAAATCCCACCAGCCACCCCAACCGACGGCGCGTCACGCGCCGTTTTCGTTATTGTGCGTTTGCCAGCGGTCGGACCGCAGGGCGTGCGCCCGCACGCAAGCGCGCACCAGGCCCAGGCGCGCTCGCAGCCCGCCGGCGCTGGCAAATAGCCGGACGCGCGGCGGACGCTTGAGGCCGCGTCGCAGTGTCTCGCGGTGCTGCTCGACGGTTTTGCGCGTCTCCACCGCCTGGATCAAACCTTGCAGGGCGTCCTCGTCCTGCTCGCTGGGACGGCGCAGGCCAAAGACCTCCCAAATGCTCACCTCGCCGGTGTCGGTCTTCGGCGTCGGCGGCGGCAGGATGCCCTCGCGCTCGGCCTGTTCTCTAGCAGCGGGCGCTGGCACGCTTGGCACCCCACGCGGCGGCGTGGAGCGCGTTGGGACGGTCTCGGCGTCTTGCGGAGCCGGTCGCGCAAACGATGCCGGGGCGCTGTCGGCGGGCAGCAGCACTGCCGGGATGCCGCGCGGCGGCGTGACCCGCCGGTAGTCTGGCTCTGCTTCGCCGGGCGGCGTGCTGACGGGAGGCTGCGGCTCCGGCGGCGCGATCAGCGGCGGCGGGGTGATGGTTGGCGGCAGCGGCACTTCCTCTGGAGCCAGTTCGACGGGCGGCGAAGGCGCTTCGGCCTCTGTTTCCAGCGGGGGCGTGGGTGCTGGGATTGGACTCTCTTGCTGGGCGGCTGTGGCCTCACGCAAACCGGCGGGCGGTTTTGGCTCGGTGTTCGCCTCGTAACTGACGGTGTGTGCTGCTGGGGCAGCGGTTTCCTCAACCGGGGATGCGGGCGGTGCGCCCTCTGGTTCCTCTGCGCCGCCAACCGGAGCGCCCTCTGGGGCGATCACGGGGTGGAGCGGGTCAGCGCCGACAGGGGCAGGGTGGCGGCGCTGGTACTGGGCGCGCTCGGCAGCGTTCAGCCGCCCCTGGATACCCAGCCGGGCGCGGTAGGCGTCGTCCATGCGCAGGCCAAGCGCGTTCACCTGCTGGCGTAGCTCGCGCAGGCTGGCGGCCATCATCGCCGCGAATTGCTTGCGCCCGCTCAGCCGGTCGTGCAGGAGTCCGAATGGGCCTCTGGGCTGGTATTCGACCGTCCACTGTACGCTGGTGCCGTCCGGCCCCGGCTGCAGGCGGATGCGCCCGCGCATGGCGCGATACGGCCCGCCCTCGATCAACTCGTATTCATAGCCCAGGCCGTCCACCCAGGCTGTGATCTGCTCGATGACGTCCTTGCCGCCGCCGGTCACGGCGCAGCGCCGGCGGGTGCCCAGCCCGGTCTGCTGGGTGGTGAGCACCGAGACGCTCGTATAGCCGGCGTGCCACTCGGCGAGCTTGTAGGGGTCGGAGATGAACTCCCAGATGATCTGCGGGGGCGCGTCAATCAGGATGCGCTGGTCAATCAACGTCACGGTTTCCCGTCCGTTCTAGTTCCGTTCACGATCTGGCACATGCGCTTGCGGGGGCATGGCTATCACCTTCTCCCGGCCCGCACACCCATTCTAGCGTAATGTGCGCCGGACTGAAAGTGTGGCGCTCGTCAGGGTGCGTGCAAAACCTGTCCGGCACTATAGGAGCGTTGCTTTGCTGCGCCCCGCGCGGCAATAGACTTCGGAAGTCTGCGCACCAGCGGCGCACCTGCCCGATCTAGCACACGCTCGTTTTATGCCGTTTGCCATCCGCTTCGTTGCTTTGTTGGCTGGGAGCCAGCACCGTCAGAAAGGGCAGCACCCAGACCCGTCGGCTCCAGGGCACGCGCACCAACAAGGTCATGCTTTCCCAGCGCAACCCCGCACTGATGACCTTGTGCTTCGTGCTCGAACGAACCGCATCCCGATAGATGCGCCTCGCTCTTCTTGCCTTCGCGACGTTCCAACGTCTCGTCCGCTGCCATCACCACCGGGCTGCCCGCCGGCACCAAAGCAGCCACCAACAAAGCCAACAGAATCTGGCTCACCCGCAGACTCGACCACACCGCCCGGTTCAACACCCGATGATCGCGCTGGAACTGCCGCTCCTCGCTCAGACCCATCACCCGCAAGACCGAGGTCACCGTCCGTTTCCCTGGGGTTAGAAGCGCGCCCACCACCAACACGGGCACCCCATCCCACGTCCGGGCACTGAAAACCTGGCGCAAAATGCTGCATGACACGGATCATCTCTAAGCATTCTGACCTCCTGGTGTCATGACCATGACCGGAGACAGCTTACCTTGCCCTCCTTCGTTCATCCAGCTAATGGATAAAGTCGAGTGCCAGACTTCGGAAGTCTATCTGAGGCGTCGCGCCTGGCGGGGGCGTATGGCAATGCACCCCGACGAGGTCAATTTGCCGCCGCCCAGGGCCTAATCCAGCACACCCTCGCGGCGCAGGATGTCGCGCAGGTGATCGCGCCGCGCCGTACCCGCCAGCGTCTCCAGGCGGCGCACACCCAGCGGGTCAATCTCCTCGCGCAGCAGACGCACTTCTTCCGCTGTGGGCGGGGGCGTTTCGCGCAGGTCGGGCGCGACCGCCAGCGGGAAGCCCGTCTTGGCCTGGACGCGCTCCGCTGTCACGCCGGGATGCGCTGTCACCAGGCGCATCGTTCCCTCCGCCCAATCGAATACACCCAGGTTGCTGACCAGGACGCGCGGCCCTGCTCCGGCGCGACGCTCGCTGGTGTGCCCCAGGCCGCTGCGCCAATCCAGCCTCGGCACGAAGATCGCCCGCGAGTGGCGCGGCACGTAAAGGTACACACCCAGCGAATAGACCGTCACATCAGGGATGCCGCCTGTGCCGGGCAGGCGCAGCCGGGGGCGGGCATAGTCCTCGCCAATGGCGATGTTGTTGAAGTTGCCGGTGGAGTCAACCTGGGCCGGGCGGAAGAACTCCTTGGGGGTGAGCATGTGCAGAGCGTCGCAGGCCAGGGTGACGAAGCTGGCGTGGGTCAGCGCCTTGCCCGACCACAACTCCTCGGCGCGGGCCAGGCCGAGCGGCGCCCAATCCTGCACCATGCCCTGGCCGATGGCCGAGGCGAAGAAGGCGTTGGGGGCGTGTGTGCGTTGGGCCAGGATGTACCCGGCAGCGACCAGCGGCGTGGCCAGGCCCTGCACCAGCACGTCGCCGTCCTCAACCTGCCGCGCGATGCAGACGGCGATCAGCTCGTCAAGCGTGTGGTCGGCGGCAGGTTGAGCCTGGAGGATCACAGGGTGCTCGCTCGCTGCGGGAGGTGCCTGTCAATCGCGGTTGCGACTGCCAAAGACGAGCATCGCGTAGTAGAGCAGGGTGAGCAGCGAGGTGGCGACCGCCGCCACATAGGTGAAGGCCGCCGCCCGCAGCACGGCCTTTGCGCCCGCCGCGTCCTGCTCGTTGGCGATCAGACCGGTGTCGCGCAGCAGGGACATGGCCCGGCGGCTGGCGTCTAGCTCAACGGGCAGCGTGACGACCGTGAACACTGTCGCCCCGGCGAACAGGATCAGCCCCACGACAGCCAGCCCGGTGACGTTGAGGATCAGCCCGGCGAAGATCAGGCCAATACCCAATTGCGGGCCGAGCGTCGCGCTGGGGATGAGCATGGCGCGCAAGGACATCAGCGGGCTTTTCTGTTGATCTTGCTGGACATGGCCGAACTCGTGGGCGGCGATGGCCATAGACGCGACCGACGGCTGCGTGGCTACATTCGGCGACAGACGCACCACGCCCGCGCGCGGATCGTAATGGTCGGACAGCTCGCCCTGGCCCATTTCCAGCCCCACGCGCTGGATGCCGCCGTCGCGCATCAGAATCTGGGCGGTCTGCTGCCCGGTGACGCGCCGGCTGTTGGGTACGTTGCCCCACTTCTGGTACGCCCCGCGCACCCACGCCTGGGCCAGCCCACTGAGGATCAGCGTCGGCAGCAGGACAGCAATGATATAAATCGGGTCGAAGAACATCCCTCACTCCTTCGGAGCGGCTGCGCTCCACCAGGTCTCTGATGCAGCCAGGTCTGCCGCTCGATACAACGTGACAGTTGCAGTATACCCAGGCACGATTAGAGCGGCATTAGAGCCAGCTATGAAACGCGCAAGATCAGGGGCCTAATGTGCTGCTCTCCGGCTGCTTGCGGGTGAGCGTTTTCTCTGCGGTGGCGTATGCCCCCTCGAGAACGGCCACTGCTGCCGCAAGCTGGTTGTCGTCGTCACCGCCGTCTGCGTCCGGCTCGTAGGCAACAACAACGTCCGGTTGGATGCCGTGATCGCTCGCCGAACGCCCGTCGGGCGTGTACCAGCGCGACACGGTGACGCGGATGCCGCCGCCGTTGGATAGAGTGTACCAGCGTTGCACCGATCCCTTGCCAAAAGTGGGCATCCCAACCACGGTCGCGCGGTGATGATCCTGTAAGGCCCCCGCGACCAGCTCTGACGCGCTGGCGCTGCCCTGATCCACCAGGACGACCATCGGCACGTGCGCGGCGATCACCTCGCCCATGCGCGGGTACTCGGTGGAGCGATCGGGCGTGCGCTCAACGAGAATGTTGCCGTCTTCAAGGTACGCGCTGGCGATCTGGATGGACGTGGTCAGATAGCCGCCGGGATTGCCGCGCAAGTCCAGGATCAGGCCGCGCAGCGCGTCGGCGTTCATGGCTTGGAGAGCCTCGATCATCTCGGATGCTGTGTCATCCTCGAAGCCGTAAAGCTGGATGTAGCCGATCTCGCCCTCCAGCACGCGGCTGGTCACGCTTGGCACGCTGATCCGCTGGCGCATGACATCAAAGGTCAGGATTTCCGCCACGTTCGGGCGGCGGATGCCCAGCCGGACCAGGGTCTCTGCCGGGCCGCGCACCATGCTGATGATCTCGTTCTGCGACAGCCCGGTGACATCCTGTCCCTCGACCGCGACAATCACATCGCCGGCGCGCAGTCCGGCGGCTTCGGCGGGCGACCCAGGGATGATTGTGACCAGTTCCAGCCCGCCGTATTCCTCGCTGAGGCGGACGGTGGCGCCGATTCCTTCATACTCGCCGCTCATCCCTTCCGAAACGCGCGCGTAGGTCTCCGGGTCCATGTAATCGGTGTGAGCGTCACCGGCGGCGGCCATCAGGCCGTACAGCGCCGCGTCGAGCAGCTTCTCATCGTCCACCAATGGGTTGGCGGTGTGAATGGCCGCCCAGGCGTCCCACAGCGGCGCGAGGGCAGCGTCTTCGCCGGCGCTCTCGTCCAGCGGCGAGTGGAGGCTGATCGCAACATCCGGCGTTGCAGCGAAGCGAGCCATCGAGTCAATGGCCCCGCTCACCAGGGCGCTGTCGTCGAGCGGGTCTACGTAGTTGTCGTGCAGCAGTCTCCACGCTTCGCGGAACGCTGTAAAGAGCGTCTCGCTCCCTGCCGGCTGTCCGCCCTGGGCGAAGGTGGGCACGCTCGCCGGAATATGCCAGGCGAGCAGGGCGGCAGCCAGCAGCGCGATCAGCAGGGCGGCGAGGACGGGGGCACGGTGCGCGCGGAGCGGCTTTGAGCGGTGCATGGAATAATCTCCATAGGATGCGGTCAGTCCAGATTATACGCATGGTGCCCAGTAAACCGCATGAGAGGCTGCTTAGAGGGTGCGCGGCCATCACGCCGATCCCGCGTCCTCACCCAGGACGCCCGCCAGGTACCCGGCGAAGTTGCCGTTGGCGCAGGCTTCCACGTAACGCAGTAGCTCGCCGCCGCCGACCGGGTAGAGCGGGTAGGCCGAGGTGGGCCACGCGCCGCGCGGGGCAGGCGCGACCGCCGTGACCAGCGGACCGGGCAGGTCTACGTCGCTGGCTAGCCGGTCAACGATCTCTTCCGCTGTGACGATCACCGTCGCCGCGATCCCCGCCAACTCCGGGTCAATGCCCAGGTTCTTGTTCAGCCGGGCGTTGCCGCGCCGGTCGGCGACCAGGGCGTGGATCACGGCCACGTCGCACGACAGGGCGGGGAAGGCGACCAGCGCCTCGCCGCTGTACGGGTCGCGGATGGTCTGTACATCCGGGCGCAGCGCCAGCAGATCGGTGCCCAGCCAGGCTGTCGAGGGCATGAAACCCACGCCCGCGAGCCTCGCCCGAATCCCAAAGGCGAGGCTCGCCTCCGTTTCCTCGATCACGCGAAGCTGCCCAGCGCTGGCGGCGGCGGTGAACATGGGGGCCAGCCCGAACGCCTCCAGCCCAAAGTAGCAGGTGCGCGTCTGGCTGATGCAGCCCGCGCCGACCAGCAGATCGGACTCGTAGCCGGCGGTGAAGCACAACAGGGTCAGGCCAGTGGGCGGCTGCGGGTGGCGCAGTAGCTCGCGCACAAACGCGACCGGGCGGCGATAGAGCATGTTGCCGCCCAGGGCCAGCGTCTGGCTCGGCTGGACCAGCGCCGTAGCTTCGGCCAGGGTGATTCGCTTGTCGGCGGGCGAGAGACGGGACAGGGCAGACATGGCAGGCGCGCTCCTTGCCGCATGACCGCGCGGCGCGATCACGGTAACACATTGCCCTGCGTCGCACAACCCCGGCGATGGAGTCCGCGAACAAGTAGTCAGGCAGTTCTCAGGACACCCCCATTCCCCAACCCCTTCCCCCACGCTGCGCGGAGGGAAGGGGAGCAGGCCCGCCGCTTGTCTCCCTTCCTCCCTCGTGGGGGAAGAGCCGGGGATGGGGGGGACAAACACGTTCACGACTTGTTCGTGGCCCCCCCCGCATCCCGCTATTGCAGAGGCGGTGGTCAGCGGCTATAGTTGACATGTCCGGGCACTCTCCGGACGATCATTACCTTGATTGCCAGTTCGTTGCTTCCGCTCGCAACCTCACCCCCTGACCCCCTCTCCGCTGGCGGAGAGGGGGAAGTTGAGCGCAGCGAAACGGGGGTGAGGTAAACAACCGACAGTCAAGGCTGGACGATCATTCCGCATCTGACAGATGGCGAAGGTCTTTACCGCATGACATTGCACAGCGAACACCCTACGCACACCGTCACCGCTCACGTCGCCGGTGTGCGCTTCTTCGAAGTTGGCAAGGTCTACCATTTCAGCTACGCTCACATCCCCGATTTGGCGGTGGGTGACCATGTGGTTGTCGAGACCACGCGCGGCGTCCAACTGGGGCAGGTGATGAACTTCGCCGTGCCAGAGCCGGGCAGCGACCTGCGCGACTACAAGCCCGTGCTGCGCCGGGCCACCCCCACCGACCTGATGAGCCAGCGTCTGTGGAAGGCTCGCGAGGTCGAGGCGCTGATCACCTGCCGCGAGAAAGCCGCCGAAGTGGGCGGCCTGCAAGACGCGAAGTTCGTCGCCGCCCAGTACAATTTCGACGGCTCGCTGCTGACCTTCCTCTATAGCGCCGAGGACAAGCTCAACACCAACAAGCTGCGTGCCGTGCTCCAGCGCGGCTTCCGCGCCAAGATCGAGCTGCGCCAGATCGGGCCACGCGACGTGGCCAAGCTGATTGGCGGCATGGGCGCGTGCGGCATCCCGCGCTGCTGCAGCACGTTCCTGACCGACTTCAGCCCGATCTCGATCAAAATGGCCAAGGCGCAGGGCATCTCGCTCAACCCGACGGAGATCACGGGCATGTGCGGGCGGCTGCGCTGCTGCCTGATCTACGAGTACGAGCAGTACGTCGAGGCGCGCAAGCAGCTTCCCAAGCGCAACAAGCGCGTCGGCACTCCGCACGGCGAGGGCAAGGTCATTGACGTGCACCCGCTGCGCGACGCTGTCACTGTGCTGGTCGAAGAGACGCAGTATGTCGTGAACCGCGAAGACATCGTCCCCCTGGACGAACTGGCGGCGTTGCAGGCAAAGGCCGACGCCGGCTGCGCTAAGGCGGAGAATGGCGGCTGCGACTGCGGCGCACGCCAGCCCATCGCCGAGGAGGACGACGAGGGCGGCGCGGGCTATGACGACGAGGCCCTGCCCGGCGAGCCAATTTCGCCGCAGAGCCACCTTTCTGCCAAACCTGGCGACCAAACCAGCGACGTATCGCGCGAAGGGCGGCGCGGGCGCTCGCGCCGGGGTCGCCGCCATCGTCCGGGCAGCGGGCCGAGACCAAACCGGGGCAAACAGGAGAAGCCAGACCAGCATGAGTGAGAGCACTTCACCCAACGGCATGGCGACGGTCATGGGCATTTTCGCCCATCCCGACGATCCGGAGTTCTTCTGCGGCGGCACGTTCGCGCGCTGGGCTGCTGAGGGCAAGCGCGTGATCTTCGTGTTGGCTACCAGCGGCGACAAAGGTTCAAGCGATCTGACCATCACCTCAGAGCAGTTGGTGGCAATCCGCGAGTCCGAGGAGCGCGCTGCCGCCACCCGGCTGGGTGTGGGGGAGGTGATCTTCCTGCGCTACCCGGATGGCGAGCTACAGCCTACACTCGACCTGCGCCGCCAGCTCACTCGCCTGATCCGCCTGAAGAAGCCGGATGCTGTTGTCACCAACGACCCGACGGCGCGCTGGTATGGTACGCAGTACATCAACCACCCCGATCACCGCGCCATCGGCGATGCGGCGCTGGACGCGGTCTTCCCGGCGGCGCGCGGTCACCTGGTGTTCCCGGAGTTGTTCCAGGTGGAGGGCCTGGCCCCCCACAAAGTGACGACTGTTTACTTATGCGGCACCCACGATCCGAACGCCAAGATTGACGTGACCGCCTATCTTGATATCAAGATCGCCGCACTGCGCGAGCACAAGAGCCAGATCGCTGACATGGAGGAGATGGAGCGCCGCCAGCGCGCCAACGTGGACGCCGAGTTCGTTGGCGACGGGCCGCGCTACACTGAGGCGTTTCGCGTGTTCGCCCTGCGCTGACGCCGGAAACCACCGGCGCTGTCCGGTGACTTGCCGAGCGACCTGCGTGACGGCGTCTCTCCCGCGCCGTCACCGCGACTGTGGGGGAGTGACCACTGGTGATTGACTTCAAGGCGCACATCGCCGCCCGCCAGGACGCCTGGATCGCCCTGCGCCGCGACCTGCACCGCCATCCCGAACTGGGCTTCGCGCTGCCGCGCACGGCAGGAATTGTCGCCGAGCGGCTGCATGAGCTGGGTCTTGAGGTACAGACCGGCGTCGGCGAGTCGGGCGTCGTCGCCGTGCTGGATGGGGCGGCGGACGGGCCGACCGTGCTGGTGCGCGCCGACATGGACGCCCTGCCCATCCAAGAAGAGAACGAGATTCCTCACGCCTCGCAGACGGCGGGCGTCATGCACGCCTGCGGGCACGACGGGCACACGGCTATTGCCCTGGCTGTCGCTGAACTGCTCAGCGCGCGCCGCGCTGAGCTGGCCGGACGGGTCAAGTTCATCTTCCAGCCTGCCGAGGAGATCGGTCGCGGCGCTCAGGCGATGATCGCCGCCGGTGCGCTGCAAGCGCCTGCCCCGGAGGTCAGCCTGGGGCTGCACCTGTGGAACGATATGCCGGTCGGGTTCCTGGCTCTGGTGGATGGCCCGATGATGGCGGCGGCGGGCGACATCACCATCACCATTCACGGGCGCGGCGGGCACGGCGCGTTGCCTCACGAGACCCGCGACCCGATCGTCGCCGGGTGCCAGGTCGTCAGCGCGCTGCAAACCATCGTCAGCCGCAACGTGCGCCCCACCGAGGTGGCCGTCGTGTCGGTGACCGAGTTTAAGGCAGGCGACTCGTTCAACGTGATCCCTTCTTCGGCGCGGCTGCGCGGCACGATCCGCGCCTTTCAGAGCGAGGTGATCGCCCTGTTGGGGGAGCGCGTGCGCGCCATCAGCCAGGACATCGCCGCCGCGCTGGGCTGCCAGGCGGAGGTCACGGTCGAGCAACTCACCCTGCCGGTGGTCAACGATGCCGGGGTCAACGAGCGTCTGCGGGCGGTGTTCCAGGCGGTCGCGCCGGGCGTGCAGCTTATCCGCAACTTCCAGACCATGGCCGCCGAAGATATGTCCTACTTCCTGGAAGCCGCGCCGGGGACGTTCTTCTTCGTCGGCTCGGCCAACCCGGAGCGCGGCCTGGATTACCCGCACCATCACCCGCGCTTCGACTTCGATGAAGCAGCCATTCCGCTGGCCGTCGAGTTACTGGCGGCGGCGGTTGCCTCGTATGTCCTGCCCGGCGCGCAGCCGGATCGTGCGGAATGAGGATCGCAGCGTGCCGCAGCTTAACGTCTTTCGCTGGCAGCCGGGTCGTGGGTGGCTCGTCCTTTCGGGCGGCGGATCGCTGGAATCAGACGATGTGCAGAGCGTGGAAGCGCACCTGCTGGCCCGGACTGTCTCGCAGGGGCCGCTTGCGTATGTGTGGGCGGCGGGTGACCTGGACACCGCCGACCGCCACATGGACTCGCTGCGCGAGCTAGGCGCGCGCACGGGCTACCTGGTGGACATTCTGAGCGAGACCGACGAAGAGATTTTCGCCCAGATCAGCGAGGCTGGCGTGATCATCATCGGCGATGGCCCGCAACAGGACGCGCTCCACGACGCGCTGAGCAGCGTCGTGCTGGAAGCGATGCGCTCCGCCTTCAGCCGGGGGGCGACGATCTACGCCGTCGGGCTGAGCGCCGCGCAGTTCGGCGCGCACCGCCTCGGCGAGCGAGACCTTGCGCCGGGCCTCCAGTGGTTGGAGCGGGCGATTGTCGTCTCCGGCTATACACCGAATATGGCTGACGGGCTGCACCAGGTCGTGCGCCAGATGCCGCACAGCTTTGGACTGGGGATCGGTCACGGGGCGGCGCTGGCGCTCGGCCCGCTCGGCGAGGTGGAAGTATGGGGCAGCGCAGCGGTGACAGTGGCGCTGGGCCAGGACTACACAGCGGATGCGCAGGACTGACGAGGGCGTGAGTCATGAGATGTGAGTCGGGAGATTGTCCGGCATTCCCGGCTCAAGACTCACGATCCACAACGAACTCTGATTGTTTAGCTCGTTCTTTTCGCCCGCAACCTCACCCCCTCTCCGCCAGCGGAGAGGGGGAAGTTGAGCGAAGCGAAACGGGGGTGAGGTCAATCACTGGCGATCAAGATACAACCACTGTGCGACACAGCATTGATAGCATTCCCGGTTGAGGAGGAACAGACATGCCCGCGACGGTGTTGGTCGGCGCGCAATGGGGCGACGAAGGCAAAGGCCGCATCGCCGACTGGCTGGCTCGCCAGTCGGACGTGATGGCGCGGTATGCTGGCGGTGACAACGCCGGGCATACGGTCATCGCCGGCGAGCGCGAGTTCAAGCTACACCTGGTGCCTTCGGGCGTGGTGCACCCTGGCCTGCGCTGCATCTTGGGCAGCGGCATGGTCGTCAACCCGCTGCGTCTGGTCGAGGAGCTAGACATGCTCGCCGGGCAGGGCGTGGACATCGGGCCGGAGCGCGTTCACCTGAGCGCGCGCGCCCACCTGATCACGCCCGGTCACCTGGCCCTCGACGGCGCTGCCGAGCGCGCGCGCGGGGCCACGTCCATTGGCACGACGCGGCGCGGCATCGGCCCGGCGTACATGGACAAGGCAGCCCGTATTGGTCTGCTGGCCGGGGAGATGCGCGATCCCGGCTCGTTTGCGGCGAAGGTGAAAGCGGCGCTGGAGCGAGCCAACGCCATCCTCAGCGGGCAGTATGGCCTGGAGCCGGTTGACGCCGACGGGCTGGCCCGCGCGTGCGGCGAAGCGGCGGCGCGCCTGGCCCCCTACGTGACCGACACCACGGCGCTGCTGCACGACCTGCTGGACGCGGGCCAACGGCTGCTATGCGAGGGCGCGCAGGGCACGCTGCTCGACCTGGATCACGGGCATTACCCCTATGTGACCAGCTCCTCGGCTACCGTTGGCGGGGCGCTGACCGGGCTGGGTATCGCGCCGCAGCACATCATGCGGGTGGTGGGCGTCGCCAAAGCCTACTGTACGCGCGTCGGCAACGGCCCCTTTCCTACCGAGCTATTTGACGCCACCAGTGAGCAACTGCGCGCTGCCGGGCACGAGTACGGCACGACGACCGGGCGTCCGCGTCGCTGCGGCTGGCTGGACGCCGTCGCCCTGCGCTATGCGGCGCGCGTCAACGGCTTCACCGAGCTGGTCATCACCAAACTCGACGTGCTCAGCGGGCTGGACGCCCTGCAGATCGCGGTTGCCTATGAGCGCGACGGCGAGCGCACGACGGCGCTGCCAGTCTTCACACCGGACTTTGAGCGCGTCCGCCCCGTCTACGAAACGCTGCTCGGCTGGGCAGAGGATGTCTCCGCCGCCCGCCGCTTCGATGATCTCCCGCCAAACGCCCGCCGCTACATCCGGCGCATTGAGGAATTGAGCGGCGTGCCGGTCTCGCTGGTCAGCGTGGGGCCGGAGCGCGAGCAAGCCGTCCGGCTGGCGGATTAGGACGATGAGCGCACCGCCGGTGATCCAGCCGCCGCGCCGCGTGGTGTCGCTGGTGCCCAGTCTCACCGAATCCCTGTTTGACCTGGACCTAGGCGACCGGCTGATCGCGGTCAGCGACTACTGCACGCACCCCGCCGAGCGCCTGAGCGGGCTGCCCCGCGTCGGCGGCACGAAGACCCCCGACGTGGCGCGCATCGTCGCCCTACAGCCTGACCTGGTGCTGCTCAACGACGAGGAGAATCGCCGCGAGGATGCCGAAGCCCTGGCCGCAGCCGGGATTCCGCTGTGGGTCACCGGCCCGCGCTCGGTGCTGGAGGCGGTGAACCTGCTGTGGCAGATCATGGACGTGTTCGATCACCCGCTGATGATCCCCCGCGTGCGCGAGATCGAGCGCGCCTACGATTACACGCTGGCTGCGGCGCGGGCATCTGCGCCGGTGCCGGTCTTCGTGCCCATCTGGCGCGACCCCTGGACGACTTTCAGCGCAGGCACCTACGCTGGTGACATGCTGCGCGTGTGCGGCGGGGCGAACGTCTTCGCGGCGGGGGCAAGGGACAGCGCCGCGCGCTACCCGCAGATCACGCTGGACGATGTGGTAGCCGCCCAGCCGGAGGTCATCCTGCTGCCGGACGAGCCGTACCCCTTCAGCCAGGACGACGCAGCCGAGCTATCCAGGCTCGACTTGCCAGCCGCGCGATTCGGGCGTATTTATTCGATTGATGGAAGTCTACTGATGTGGCACGGCACGCGCGCGGCCTATGCGCTGCGCGACCTGCCGTTGCTGCTGATGGGGGGAACAAACCCATGATGATCCGGTCAATCACCCACTACGCGCTCGAAGCACTGTGCGCCCAGGCTTTGGAGGCGATTATCGTTATTGACATGCAGGGATGCATCATCCTGTTCAACCCGGCGGCGGAAGCGGCCCTGAGCCTGTGCGCGCGCGATGTTGTGGGTCATGCGCTGAGCGACTACGCCGTGCTGCAACCGCTGGCGGCTTGCTTGAGCGACGCGGACAACAGCCAGGGCGCGATCCGCGCGATGTTGCCGCTCGCTTCCGGTGAGCAAGTTCCTGTGCAGGTGATCGCGTTGCTCGATGGGGTGCCGTCAGCGGGCGAAGACCTGGTGGAGAACCTGGTACACGATCTGAAGGTGCCCGTCGCAACCGCCAAAAGCTTCATTGACCTGCTCCAAGAAGTAGGCGAGCTAAACGAGCAGCAGATGGATTGGGCCAATCGCGCCCGGCTGAAGATGCTGACTATGGTGGACGCCATCAACGAGGTCATTGACACGTTTTGGATGGATGCCAGCGGGCGGCTGCACCTGCAGCAGACAGACCTAGTTCCCATCATTCGCAAGATCGAGCGCGAGTCGAGCGACTTGGCCCGGCTGCGCAGGGTCAAGACCGAGCTAGACCTGCCCGCAGACAGTTGCACAGTCCTGGTTGACGCCACCCGCATCAAGGGCGCGATCAGCAACCTGGTCAACAATGCCATCAAATACTCGCTCAACGGTGGCATAGTGTGCATTGCGCTGCGCCAAGAGCCTGGCTTGATCACGTGCCAGGTGACCGATCAGGGCATCGGCATTCCCGCAGAGGAGCTAGAGCGCATCTTCGAGCGGGGCTACCGCGTGCGCAGCAAAGGGACGGAACGCATCGAAGGCACCGGCGTCGGCCTGGCTATCGTCAAGACGGTCATCGAGAAGCACGGCGGAGAGGTCTTCGTCAGCAGCACGCCCGGAGAGGGCAGCGTCTTCGGCTTCACCTTGCCCATCGCATAGGCACACACCTCGCGTCGCTATTCGTCGTCCGCGTGGTGCTGCAGCCAGTCGGTTGACAGCCACTCGAAAGACGACCAGGGGCGAGGTCGCTCGCGCGGGACAACAATAGGCAGCGCGCGCGGCATGAGGTCGGCGATGATCGGCGTCGTGCCCAGCGGGTCGCCGTCAATCTGGGTGGGCTGCGGCGTCCTGGCATCTACGACAATGCGCTTGCGCGCCGAGAAGTAGATGATCGATTCCGGTGGTAGGCCGCTCCCCGCCACCAAATTGGCCACACCGGTGAGCACGCGCGCCGGGTTGAGCGGGCGCAGCACGCCCGCATAGAGCAGACCGTCATCCGGCTGGATCGCGTCGTTGATCACGGAGATGCCGTTGATCCAGGTCAGCGCGCCAGTTGCCGTGACAAAGGCCAGAATACCCTCCACCCGGATGGGCGACTGCCCGTCGAGCGAGATCAGGTACTCCACCGGCTTGGTCTGGCGCAGGGACTTGATCCCGGAGATGCCATAGGCGAGCAGGCCCAGCCGGTCTTTGTCCTCGCGCGTGACATCGAAGGCCACCTCTGCCTCAAACCCGGTTGAGACGCGCAGCACCGAGCAGCGATCCCCCACGCGGGCCAGGTCAATGCGCCGGATCAGCCCAGGGCCGAGCGCCACCTTCAGGGCCGGCTCCAGGCGGTGCGGCAGCCCCAGGAAGCCAGATACCACGTTGCCCGTGCCGACCGGCACCCACGAGAAGGGTAGCATCGCCTCGCCCAGGGCGCGCTGCGCCCCCGAGACGCTCTCCATCAGCGTGCCGTCGCCGCCAGCGATGAGGATGCGGTCTGCGCCAGCAGCGACGCCCTGCTCGATGGCTTGCGCGAAGTCGAAGTCGGGCGTGGTGGCGTGCAGGGTGATGCGCGGGTGGCGAATCGCGCGCAGCCGCTCCAAAACCGCTTGCCCTCGCTTCGATCCCGATGCGGGGTTGACCATAGCCAGAATGTGCTGGGGCGCGTCCACGCCCGGCCACTGCGTCTCGGTCATAGTCGCTCTTGCTGCGTGTCCCTCCATCTACCATCTACAGTATACCCGCAACCGCCGCGCGCCAGAAATCCTCATTCAGATTGACACCTGGCGCGTGGTCGGCGTCGGCATGGGCGTCTGGGTGGGGGTCGGGGGAGTGGCCGGGTTCGGCGTGGGGGTCGGCGTGGACGTGACTACCGGCGGTGGCGTGAAGGAGGGAGTCGGGCTGACGGTCGGCAGCGGCGTATAGGTGACGGTTGGCGTCGGTGTCGGGTTCACTGGCTCGATCACGCTCTCGTGCATGTAGACCGTGTCGCGGTAGGCGCCGTTAGGGTTTAGCTCGACTACGTACCATTCCGGGTTGCCGGGCGCGCGTGAATAGACACATAGCTCAGTGCCGTAGGGGACGACATCGCGCACCGGGCATTGCAGCCGATCCGTGCTGGGGCAGTCGCGGTACACCGCCCGCTCGACGCTGACGCGGAACATCTGGCAGGGGGGCAGCGGCGTGAACGTCGCGGGGACATACAGCGTCGGCAGCCTGAGCAGGGGGGCCGCCCCTGCGGTCGCGGTGGAGAACGCCTGGCGGGTTACATCTGCCGTGATGTCGCCCTGATCCTCAAGAAACGAGAGAACCCCCGTCCACACGTAATAGCCGCCGAACACGACTAGCGCCCCAATCAGAACGATCAGCAGCGGCGAAGGCCCGGACGAGCGGTAAGTCATTGTGCTCTGCTCCGTCACCACTCCGTTGCGCGCGTCACGTCAAGTGTGCGTCCGGCAGAGGCCGCCCCCAACGGCCTGCCACACAGTGAGTCACGAGTCCTGAGTCTAGAGTCTAGCAGATGCCCCAGATTGATTTCGCACAATGAGGGGGTTATTGGTCGTTGGTTATTAGTTGTTGGTAGAACGTACCCGACACGGAGCCGCCCTTACCAAGAACCAATCACCAATCGTCACTTCAGCCTCACCAATTCGCGCCGCACGTCCTTCGCTGTCCAGGGGTATGTGCCGTCCAGCACCAGCACCGAGCACTCGGCAACGGCTGGGTCGAGCAGCCACTCATCGTGGCGCGCCTCAAGCTGGCGCAGGTAGTCCAGCGAGACGCCCTTTTCCTCGCGGCGACCGCGCGCCTGCAGGCGGCGGTAGCACTCCTCGGCGGGCGTGCGCAGGTAGATGATCGCGTCGGGTCGGGGCGCGGACTCCTTGAAGTGATCCCAGAAATGGCAGTAGAGTGCCCATTCCGTGTCGTCCATCAGGCCCTGCTGGTGCAGGCTCTTGGCGAAAACGTGGCGGTCGCAGTAGATAGACCGCTCGAAGACGATGTCGCGCTTGGGGCGCAGCACGCGCTGCACGGCCTGCGTCCGCGTCACGTAGGCGCAGATTTGCAGCGTGAACGCCCAGCGCGGCGTATCGGTGTAGAAACGCTCTAACAGGTTCGCGGCAAAGCCGCTTTGCCAACGTTCGACCGGCTCCGGGACGAACACGAAGTGGTCGCCGGAAGCCAGCGCTTTTCCCAGCGTTGTCTTGCCCGCCGCGATGTTACCCTCTAGCAGGACGAGCATATTCTGCTCCTCGTTGCACAATGACAGCACCGGCGAGCCGGGCGAGCCTCGCCGGTGATCCCTGTCCTGCCCCCTGCGAGGCGCGCACCTGGCGCGCGTCGCGATTCTACGGGGCAAATGCAATTGCTGCCAAGTCTGCTCACTGGCGCGGCCAGCGCATCACTTCGCGCCGCGCGCGATGGCCAGCTTGACTTCGCCGATGGCCCGCGTCACTTCGATGTCGCGCGGGCAGGCGGTCGTGCAGTTGAAGATCGTGCGGCAGCGCCATACGCCGTCCGGCTCGGCCAGAATCTTGAGGCGCTCGTCTGCTGCCTGGTCGCGGCTGTCGAAGATGAAGCGGTGCGCCTGGACAATCGCCGCCGGGCCGACGTACTTGCCGTTTGCCCAAAAGCTGGGGCACGACGTGGTGCAGCAGGCGCACAGGATGCATTTGGTCGTGTCGTCGAAGCGGGCGCGGTCTTCCTCGCTCTGCAGACGCTCGCGGCCATCGGCAGGCGGCGGCGCATCGTTGACGAAGTAGGGCATCACCGCGCGGTAGTGGGTGAAGAACGGCTCCATATCTACGATCAGGTCTTTGATCACCGGCAGGCCAAGAATCGGCTCGACCTGAACCTTGACATGATCGCCTGTCCCCAGCGTGCTGACCAGCACCTTGCACGCCAGCCGGTTGACGCCGTTGAGGCGCATCCCGTCCGAGCCGCACACGCCGTGCGCGCACGAGCGGCGGAAGGCGAGCGTGCCGTCCTGCTCCCACTTGACGCGGTGCAGCAGTTCGAGCACACGGTCGTTCGGCTCCACATCTTTGAGCGTGTATTCCGCCCAGTAGGGTTTGGGGTCCTTTTCCGGGTTAAAACGCCGGATTCGCAATGTTACCTGCATCACAACCCTCTTCCGTAAGCCTGCACTAGTAAACGCGCTCTTTGGGCTTGAAACGGGGATCGGTCTCGGCCAGCGACAGGTCAACCGGCTTGTCGTGAGTCAGCGTCACCAAGCCGTCCTCGGCGCGGAAGGCCAGCGTGTGCACCAGCCAGTGCTCGTCGTCGCGCTGGGGGAAGTCCTCGCGCGAGTGCGCGCCGCGACTCTCCTGGCGGGCCAGCGCGCTGATTGCCGTCACCTCGGCGATGTCCAGCAGGCAGCCTAGCTCCCACGCTTCGAACAGGTCGGTGTTGAAGCGCCGGCCCCGGTCGTCAATGCCCAGGTTGTGCCGGTACTCGTCCTTGAGGCGGCGCACTGTGTCAATCGCCTGCTGAATCCCTTCCGCCGTGCGGAAGACGCCGACATGTTTCATCATGATCTGCTGCATCTCGGCGCGAAGCTGGTAGGGCTTGCGCGCGCCGTCGGCCCGGCGGATGCGCTCAAGCGCCGCCTCGACTTCGCCGGTCGGGTTGGCGGGCAGCGGCGCGAAGTCCGCCCCCTGGCAGTACGCGGCCATGTGCTTGCCAGCGCGCCGCCCGAAGACGATCAAATCGGTCAGGCTGTTGGTGCCCAGGCGATTGGCGCCGTGCACGCTGACGCAGGCCGCCTCGCCCGCCGCATACAGCCCGGCCAACGGCGTGCCCGCCGCGTCAATCACCGCGCGGCCATCGAGATCGGTGGGGATGCCGCCCATGCCGTAGTGCGCGGTCGGCTGGACAGGGATTGGCTCCTTGACCGGGTCTATGCCCAGGTACGTCCAGCAGAAATCGAGGATGTCCGGCAGCTTGGACTCGACATACTCGCGGGTGATGCGCCGGTCGTCGCCGGCTTCGGCCAGGTAGCGGTTGACCGTCTCCGGCGTCACGTCGAGGTGGACGTAGCGTTTGCCCTTGATCCCGCGCCCCTCCTCGATCTCCAGATAGATGGCGCGCGAAACTATGTCGCGGCTGGCCAGGTCTTTGATGCGCGGCGCGTAGCGTTCCATGAAACGCTCGCCCCGGTCGTTGAGCAGCACGCCGCCCTCGCCACGCACACCCTCGGTGATCAGGATGCCCATCTTGTAGATGCCGGTGGGGTGAAACTGGAAGAACTCCATGTCCTGCATGGGCACACCGCGCCGAAAGGTGACGGCGTTACCGTCGCCGGTCAGCGAGTGGGCGTTGCTGGTGATTTCCCACACGCGCCCCCACCCGCCGGTGGCGAAGAGCACAGCCTTGCTGTGGAAGACGTGTAGCTCGCCGTCGTCCAGGTTCACAGCGACCACGCCGACGACTGCGTCGCCGCTGCGGATCAGGTCAATCACGTAGAACTCGTCATGAAAGGTGACGTTGTTCTTGATGCACTGCTGGTAGAGCGTCTGCAGGATCATGTGCCCGGTGCGGTCGGCGGCGTGACAGGCGCGGCGCACCGGCTGCCCGCCGAAGCCGCTGGTGTGCCCGCCGAAGCGCCGCTGCGAGATGCGCCCGTCTGGCGTGCGGTCAAAGGGCAGGCCCAGGTGCTCCAGCTCGATTACGGCGCTGATCGCTTCCTGGGCGAGCACTAACGCGGCATTCTGGTCGGAGAGGTAGTCGCCCCCCTTGACCGTGTCGAAGGCGTGCCATTCGGGGCGATCCTCATCCAGGTTGCCCAGAGCCGCCCCAATGCCTCCCTGTGCCGTGCCGGTATGGGAGCGCGTCGGGTAGAGCTTGCTGATCACGGCGGTCTTGACGTGGCGCGAGGCGTACAGCGCGGCCATCAGCCCGGCGCCACCCGCGCCGACAATCACCGCCTCATACTGGTGTGTCTGCATAGTCTTCCTCAAGATTCTGTCCTGCTCACCACGCGGGGCGAAGGCTAATCCACGATGTCAGGTCTTCGGCGATGCGGTAGGCCGTCTCGTCCACGCCAGCCAGCAGCGCGGCCATGCCCACGACGATGAGCGCCACCGCCCCAAACACCAGCGCGTAGTTCAGCGCGCGGTTGACCAGCGGGGCGTGGGCGTAGTCGTTGACCACGTAGCGCAGCCCGTTGAAGCCGTGCAGCACCACCAGCGCCAGCAGCAGCCCGTCGTACACGCGCCAGACGGCGACTCCGGCGACCAGCATATCCCACCGCTGGCCGACGAACTCAATCGCCTTGCCGCTCTCGTTGACCGTGTCCGTGCCAACGATGCCGATGCCACCGCCGGTGATGTCGAACACGCCCTGAATAACGTGCATCAGCGCCAGGTGGCCGAATACCAGCGGCAGGATGAGCATCCCCGACAGGCGCATGAACGACCACAGCGCCGTCTCGAAGCGCCCCGGCAGGTCGAACGTGGCGCGGCTGCGCGCGATCAGCCCAAACAGCGCCGACAGGACGAGCGCCGCCGCCAGGATGACAACGAAGCCGACGACGAACTGGGCCTGTGTCTCGATGATCTCGTCCAGCCCGGCAATATCGCGGCCTTCCTCGCCGTAGAAGTCCAGCACATGGCCGATCATCAGCGCGAAGGTGGGCGCGAGCACGATCAGCGTGGCGGCGAAGACAATAGTGGCCGCGCGGCGCTGGTAGACCCACCAGGCCGGCTTGTAGTCCAGCAGGATGATGCGCAGCCCGTTGAAGGCGTGGTAGACGACGCAGGCTACCAGCAAGAACTCGCCGATGGTGAAGAGCGGGCTTTGGTATTCGCGGATGGCCTGCTCGTAGTCCTCCGGGTAGAACGCCGCCCAGGATGTGTCAATTACATGCAGAATCAAAAACAGCACCGTGCCCAAGCCAGACACACGGTGCAGCACCCAATTCCATTGGCCGAGCTGTCCCCGGTAGCGCAGAGTCTCGGTAACGGTTGTCACCAACGATGTCATGTTGCTTTGCCTCCCGCTTGCACGGAAAATGCGCTTGAGCGGAGCGCCCGCGCTCGATTCGCAGCCGCTTTACCCCGCTGTGCGGCGCGCCCACTCGTTAGATTCGTACAAATTTGTTTGTTACCAAAATAACGTGGTGATATACTCTACCATCAGAAGTTGCCGTGAGCAACATGGCCGCGCGCCTGCATCCTCCCTTGCATTCTGCCCACCCACGCGCCGCCTTCCCCGTCTGGCATGGCAGCTTCCGCCAGCCCATGCGTCGTACCGCTTGCTGCTGGCATTCAGCACCGGCAATACAATTCATCACGCTTGAGGAGACACTCGACCTATGGCAGAAGAACAGAAGAAGGGCTTGGAAGGCGTCGTCGTTGCGGACACGCGCTTGAGCCGCGTGCTGGGCGACATCGGCAAGCTGATCTACGGCGGCTACGACATCCTCGACCTGGCCGACAACGTCTCATTTGAAGAAGTGATCTACCTGCTCTGGTATGGCAAACTTCCCAACGCCGCCGAACTAGACGGGCTGCACCGGGTGCTTGCGGCGGAGATGGCCATCCCGGACGCGCTCATCGCCATGATGAAGACGTTCCCCAAGGCGGCGCACCCGATGGCCGTGCTGCGCACCGCCGTCTCGACGCTGGGCATGTACGACCCGGAAGCCGAAGATAGCAGCCCAGAGGCGAATCAGCGCAAAGCGATCAAGCTCACCGCGAAAATCCCGACGATCATCGCTGCCTGGGCGCGCATCCGTGCCGGGCAGGAGCCGGTCGCCCCGCGCGCCGACCTGGGCATCGCCGCCAATTTCGTCTACATGCTGCACAACGCCGAGCCGAACCAGACCGAAGTCTCGGCCATTGACGTTTACCTGGTGCTGCACGCCGATCACGGCATGAACGCCAGCACCTTCACCAGCCGTGTGGTGACCAGCACCGATGGCGACATGTATAGCGCCGTCACCGCCGCCATCGGCTCGCTGAAAGGGCCGAAGCATGGCGGGGCCAACGAAGCGGCCATGCGCATGTTCGCCGAAGTCAGCCAGGCGGAGAGTGTGGATAAATGGTTCCAGGAAGAGGTCAAGGGCAAGGGCCGGCGTATCATGGGCATCGGTCACCGTGTCTACAAGGCGCTTGACCCACGCGCCATCGTCCTGTCCAAGCACGCCGCTGCCCTGTGCCAGCGCAACAACCGCTGCGACCTGTACAACGTCGCCAAGCGCCTGGCCGACCTCGCCGCCGCCGACGAGTACTTCATCGAGCGCAAGCTCTACCCGAACGTGGACTACTACAGCGCCATCGTCTTGGACGCGGTGGGCATCCCCACCGATATGATGACGCCCATGTTCGCCATGTCGCGCATCGCCGGCTGGTCGGCGCACATCATCGAGCAGTGGGCGGATAACCGCCTGATCCGCCCGCGCGGCAACTATGTCGGCCCGCAAGACCTCAAGTGGGTGCCGCTGGCCGAGCGCCAGTAAGCGGCGCGGCTCAATCGCCCTCATTGCCTCCGAAGCCAGGCTCCGGCACGTCCGGTCGCCTGGCTTTTTGGTTGCGTGTGGGCAGGCGTTCCCAGTCAAACGCTCTCACGGGCGCGCGCGAAACCTGTGGGCGCGTTGTGGAAACGGGCCGTTCGGTGTATGCTGGATGGGGACTCGGCCAGGGAAGGGGCGGATGCGCGTGGTATCTCCGGTGGCGTCAAGGAGAGGTGGCGTGATGAGCAGAAAGTCTGAGAGGTCTCGTATGCTGCTGGCAGGCGTGCTGGTGCTGGTGGCGCTGGTCTTCACCGCCTGCTACAAAGACGCGGGCGAGAATGTGGCGCCTACCTCGCGGCAGGTGACCATTGGCGACATTACCCCGACCACGCCCGCCCCGCCAACTCAGGCATCCACGGCCACGCCCAGCGACGCATTGCTGGCGACGCCCACGCGCGGCCTGGTGCCCACGACCACCCCCTCCGATTCCGTGCAGAGCGAACTACCGGCCACCACTGCACTGCGCGAAGGCGACCTGGCTGAGATGCTGGCGACGCCGACCGATCTGCCGTTGTTCCAGCCCAGCTTCACGCCGGTGGGCGCGGCAGGCACGCCCACCGAAGCGGCCACGCGCACGACGATCACCACGCCTATCATGAGCGACATCCGGCCTTCGCCCACGCCGTCGCCGACGATTGATCCGTCCAAGATGCCGACGCCGACGGACATTCCCATTGGGCTAAACCCGTGCATTCACGTCGTCACCTTCGGGGACACGCTCTACTCGATTGCCAGGGACAACGAGGTGACGTTGGAGGCGCTGGTCGCGGCCAACTCCACCCTGCTGGGCGGCAACCCGAACGCCATCCTGCAGGTTGGCTGGCAGCTCAAGCTGCCCGGCTGCACGGATGAAGAGGAAGGGCTTGTGGCCGAGGGCACGCCCTCCGCTACGCCGGGCGGCACTCCGTCCGGGCCGGTGGTGCACATCGTCCAGGCGGGCGAGGGCATTTACGCTATCGCGCGCAAGTACGGCGTGACCTACGAGTCGATTGTCGCCGCCAACAACCTGGCGAACCCGAACCTGATCTATCCCGGCCAGGAATTGATCATCCCCTTGGGCCAGTGAGTCGGTAGGTCGGCAAGCAGCGAGGCAACCAGGCACGCCGCAGCCGGCGTGCCTGGTGTTGTCTGTCAGGCGGGGATCATTTGCCGCCGTACTTATTGCTCAGCAGGTTGAGCAGGGTGCTGGCGTCGAGAGCCGCGTCTTTGCCGCTCATGAGCGAGAAGGCTCCCATGAAGCCACTCTTCGACTGGCGATTCTCCAGGTCCATAGTCAGCTTGTCGAAGGCATCGGCAGGCAGGTTGCGCAGCGCCTTCTCTTCGGCTTCTTCCAGTTCATACCCGGCCAGCGCCGCATCCGGGTCCGACAGTAGCAAGGCGCGAAACTCCTCGTCAGTTAGGGCGCGGCTGATGATGGTGGTGAGGTCTTGCTTGGCCATGCGGTTTCTCCTTGTCTACGGCGCGGTGTGGGCACCGGGCGCGAACGGCGGTGATGGTGCTTGAGAACGGTGCGCTAATCTTAACCTGATTATATTATTCTCGAAATGCGCGACCAAGACATAGCAAACCCGGCTTTTTTGCAGGTTCGCTGCACGATTTTACAGCCCCGCAACGGTTGCCAGGCGTGGCGGGCGCGGCAGCCCTCAGGGCGCGGGTCCACGAACAACCTGTTAGGGCTGGGCACTTGGGCGCTGAGATTGCCCCCCATTCCCCAACCCCTTCCCCCACGCTGCGCGGAGGGAAGGGGAGCCGGC
>DYGW01000243.1 GCA_020724485.1 Thermoflexus sp.
CCCCCTAAATCCCCCTCTCCAGCCGAGCTAGAGAGGGGGACTTTGACCGCCGGTTGGCGCGTTTCCCCCTCCCCGGCAGAGCCAGGGAGGGGGCCAGGGGAGGGGCGTTCCGCCGCAAGAGACTTCCGAAGTCTCCGCAGACTTCGGAAGTCTGACAGCGGGTCGGGCGCAGCAGAAACACCCCTCCGTGCTGTGCGTGGTCTCCGCGCCTAGCGCATCGCCGCGCCGAGCGTCGAGCAAGCCGGGCACGATCCGCCAGGCCGCACAATGGCATAGCCCGCCTGCGGGTCTGCCCCATAGGCGGTGAAGTCCACGTTCCAGACGATCATCAGGCGAATCTTGCCGCTGCCGCGCGCAAGTTGGGCGGCGCGACCGAGCCACTGCGCCTGCTGGGCGACGGTCACGTTGGCCGCCCAGGTGAAGCCCGCCGGCAGCGGGCCGAGACCCTCTGGTGACAGGTAGCCTAGCTCGGTGAAGCACAGCGGCTTGGCCCCGCCGAAGGCGTTCCAGTAGGTGTTGACCATGCCCCAGAAGTAGCGCGTGTAGTAGTTGTCGGCACGCGGATCGCCGCTGGTCTGGTCGGGCGAGATGATGCCCTCGTTGTAGTGGATACCCAGGCAGTCCATGTAACTGGCCGCGCCCGCTGACGCCATCCCGCGAATGTAGCGATCGTCGTTCCACACGCGGTCGGTGCCGAACGCGCCTTCCGCGCCGGTGGGCGACGGCGCGCCGCTGATGACCATCACGCTGGCGTTGGCCCCCTTGATGGCCGCGTACGCCTTAGCCAGCATCTGCGTGTAGGTGGCCGGGTTGATCTGCCCGCGCGGCCATTCGCGGTCGAGGTTCTGCTCGTTCCACACCTCGATGGCGTCCGGGCCGAGCGCAGCCACGCCCGCCAGGTACCCGGCATACTGATCCATGTAACCCGTGCCACCCGCGCCAAGCTGCGCCGGATCGCCGACGATGCCCAGCAGAATGCGGAAGCCCTGGCTGTGCGCCTGGCTGATCGCCCCGGCGACGCCCTGCGGTGAGTCGCCCAGCTTGTAGCGAATCTGGCGCTTGACCCAGGTCATGCCCGCCTGGCGCATCAGGTCTGGGTAGGCGAAGCTCTCGACATGGCCGCCTAGCTCAAACCCGCCGGTAGACGGTGCGGGAGTCGGGGCGGGCTGGGTTGGCTGAGTGCCGGGAACCGCCGTAGGCTGTGGCACCGTGCCGGTTCCGCCGGGGATTTTCAGCACCTGGCCGACGTAGATCAGGTTCGGGTTGACGATGTTATTGGCCTGCACCAGCGCAGCGACGGTCGTGCCAAAGCGCGCGGCAATGCGCGATAGGTTGTCTCCCGCCACGACGGTGTAGGTTCCCGTTGCCGGCTGGGGTGTGGCCGGTGAAGGCGTGACTGGGGGCAGAGTCCCCCCGGCAGGGATGACCAACACCTGCCCGACGTAGATCAGGTTGGGGTTGGACAGGTTGTTGGCGGCTGCCAGCACCGGCCAGCTCGTCCCATACTTGAGAGCGATGCGATAGAGGTTCTCGCCCGGCTGGACGACGTGGGTGGTCCCTCCCCCTTGCGCCCGCGCGGGCGTTCCCGGCGCAAAAGCGGGCAGGGCAAGAGCCGCAATAAGAACGGTGAGAAGAATCCATTTGAAACGCATGGCATAAGCTCCCTGGCTCAAGCAGACTCATAGTGCTTGCTTATCATGATAGTGATTTTTGTAGAATGCACAACTCGCTCCTAACGAATTTCGAACGACACAGCAACGGAACGATAGCGCCCGATCAGCCCACCGAGGCGCAGATCGCCCAGTTGCAGGCATTGGGTCGCAAGAGCCTGCGGCACGGCAGGATCAGCGTGCTGTTGCTGATCATCGCCATCGTGAGGATGTCGGCGGCGCGCTACCTGTAGCGCCGCGGGTCGCAGATAGGGGGCGTATGGCCCATACGCCCCACCTGCTTCAGCGCCGCCGCCGCAGCTTGCCCAATTCGCGGCGATAATTGACCAGCGTCGCCATCATGAACGGCACGCCGCCCATCCGCCAGCGCCGGTACAGCCGCGCGAAAAACTCGCCGCCGCTGCGCACCAGCAACGGGATCAGCCCGATCCGCCCGCGCCAGCCGACCGGTGCTCGCGCATAGTCGAAAGCGGGCATGTACGGCGCGGCGAGCATCTGCGCGATGGCTACCTCCGCCGGACGCAGCGCCGACTGCCAGCGGCCCAGCGGGTCGGTCTGGAAGCCGCGCACGTCCTCGCGCACGCCCTCGCCCGTGTTTACCCATTTCACGTCGAGCATGGCCGCGTCGAAGGGCAGGGCCAGAAAGTCGCACACGGCGCGCAGCGTCTCCTCCGGCGCGGCGACCAATCCCTCATAGCGCACGGTGAACAGGCTGTCGCGCCAGCGCGCCTCGGCTTCGCGCACGGCGCGGGCGGCCATGCGCCAGGCCAGCGCGTCCCAAAAGGGATCGTAGACGCGCTGCACGGCCAGGTAGGCGCGCTCCTCCTCGCTGAACTTCGCCGACGTGCTGACCACCCCTTTGTACCGTTTCTTGGACGCCAACACGTCGCGCGGATCGCGCACGATCTCCACGAACAGCGCATCGGGCATGGTCGCCTTGATCGCGTCTATGAAGTAGGTGTGTTGCGGCGTCTTCTCGATCCAGCGGCGCTTGCCCGCCCGCGCTGCCAGGTGATCGAACACCTGGCGATAAACCGCGCCATAGGTGGGATCGGGCCGCGTCGCAGCGACCAGCGCCTCGATCTCGGCAGGGGGCAGCGGCGGCTCCGCCGGGCAGTAGCCGGGCGCAGCACGCCGGACAGGACGGATGTTGCCGTTGAGGATGATGTCGGCGATGGTCTGCATCAGGTGGGCGCGGGTCGCCTCGTCGCGCGGGTTGGGGTAGAGGTGGCTGAACAGCGC
The DNA here is from genome assembly GCA_020724485.1 of Thermoflexus sp. Taxonomy (GTDB): domain Bacteria; phylum Chloroflexota; class Anaerolineae; order Aggregatilineales; family Aggregatilineaceae; genus UBA2029. The sequence goes on from DYGW01000243.1 coordinate 2,913, forward strand.
GAAGTACTCGAAGTACTTGGTCTCGTAGGCGCTGCTGAACACGTCGGGATGCGCGGCCAGGATGCTGTGCAGCAGGGTGGTGCCGGAGCGCATGTAGCCGACGACAAACACCGGCGCGGACTCTCTGGCGTTGGTAGCAGCGTGATCCATGTGATTCCCCCCTGTGGAGACACCGGACATCCCAAGCATACCACGCGGCCCTGCCCGCGCCAGACGCACATGGAGACTTCCGAAGTTTCCGAAAACTTCGGAAGTCTGGTCTTGGGCCGCGCGCCTCACCCCCTCAATCCCCCTCTCCAGCCGAGCTAGAGGGGGACTTTGCTCGGCGGGCACGGTGCCTTCCCCGCAGGACTTCGGAAGTCTCCGCAGACTTCTGAAGTCTGTTTTGGGGCTGGGCACAGCAGAACAACGCCCCTACGGGTTGCGAGCGGCGGTTTACCTCACCCCCGCGCGGCGCTGGCGCGCCGCGCCGCCCCCTCTCCGCCGGCGGAGAGGGGGCAAGCCGAGCGCAGCGAGGCTGGGGGTGAGGTCAATGCCGTCGCGTCCAGCGAGTCCCTGACGACTTCTGCGCGCACCCCACGCACCACTGACTCGCACCCCGGCCCGGTGCGCGATAGAGTCAGGCCGCAGCGAGCGAGTTGGAGAGCGAAAGGACGCCGCCATGCGCCACCACCGTCTGTTACCGTTGAGCGCCGCCCTGATCGGGCTGGGCTTGGTCGCCGGGCTGCTGCTCGGCCCGCCCACCGGCACCAGTCTGTCGCAGGAGGCGACGCCCGTCCCCCCGCCAACCCTGGCCCCGCCGCCCGCCGAAGCCCTGACGCTGCTGGACGCCGAAGAAGCCGTCGTCGCCTACATCTACGAGAGCGCCGGGCCGTCGGTGGTGCACATCACCAGCCGCACCGAGGTGTGGGACTTCTGGCGCGGCGTCGTGCCGCAGGAAGGCACCGGCTCCGGCTTCGTCTACGACACGCAGGGGCACGTCGTCACCAACAATCACGTGGTCGAGGGTGCGCGCGAGATCGAGGTTGTGCTGGCCGACGGCACGGTGCTGCCCGCCGAAGTGGTGGGCACCGACGCCTACTACGACCTAGCTGTGCTGCGCGTTGACCCGGCGCAGGTGCGTGCCGCGCCGTTGCCGCTAGGCAGCGCCGACTCGCTGCGCGTGGGGCAGCGCGTGCTGGCCATCGGCAATCCCTTCGGGTTGGATCGCACGCTGACCACCGGCGTGATCAGCGCGCTCGACCGCACCATCGAATCGGAGAGCGGCTCGGTCATCGGCAATGCCATTCAGACCGACGCGGCGATCAACCCCGGCAACTCCGGCGGGCCGCTGCTTAATTCGCGCGGGGAGGTGATCGGCGTCAACACGGCCATTCAGTCGCCGTCGGGCGGCTCGGTGGGGATCGGCTTCGCCGTGCCGATCAGCGCGGTGCAGCGCGTGGTGCCCGACCTGATCGCCTATGGCCGCTACCGTCATCCGTCGCTGCGGGTACAGGTGCGCGAACTGGGCTACGAGGTACGTCCGGCGGCGGACGGGCCACAGCGCGGCCTGCTGATCGTGGCGCTCGACCCCAACGGCCCGGCAGGGCAGGCCGGCCTGCAGGCCGCCGAGGTGCGGCGACAGGGCTTCCGTACCGTCTTCGTCGGCGGTGACATCATCCTGGCCATCAACGGCCAGGAAGTGCACACGCGCGACGATCTGACGCTCTACCTGGAAAAGCACACTCTGCCCGGCGACACCGTCACGCTGACGGTGAGCAACATCTCCGGCGAGACGCGCGAGGTGACGGTGACCGTGGGGGAGAGCTAGGCAGCAGGGGCGAGTGTGCAGAGACCAGACTTCCGAAGTCTGGCAGACTTCGGAAGTCTGGTTGCGGCGCGCCCCGCACAGGGAAGGGAAAGCCGTGCGGCTTCCCCCTG
>DYGW01000244.1 GCA_020724485.1 Thermoflexus sp.
GGGCAATCCCAGCGCCCAAGTGCCCAGCCCTAACAGGTTGTTCGTGGACCCGGCAGCCTGGCCCGGTCAGACTTCGGAAGTCTGCGAGACTTCCGAAGTCTCAGTGCAGCGTGCGCCCTCTTTACTTGACTCTCCCCACCAGTTCGGCGACACTCGAACCGGGCGCGACGCCGGCCTCGCGGACGGCTGACCGCTGTATCCGAAGGAGCGCGCATGGCTGCCTATGGGCTGATCATTGTGCTGGCAGGCGGCGGGCTGCTGGCCTGGGCGGCAACGCTGGCCGCCTGGTTGCACCGCCGCTACGCTGTGCCTTACCCGTTGCTGACGGTGGGCATCATCACCTACATCGTCGCCCTGGGCATTCAGGTGCTGCTGCTGCGGGCCGTAGACCGGGCGCTGCTGGGCATTCTGCCGGTGGGCGCGCTGGCGATGGGCGTGCTGACCGGGTTCAGTGAGGAGACGCTGCGCGCGCTCGGCTACCAGGTGCTGGCTCCCGGCGCGGTGACGCGCCCGCAGGCGCTGATGATCGGCGCCGGGCACGGCCTCACCGAGACGGTCTACACGGCGCTGATCGCCATCAGCGTGGGACTGTCCGCGCTGTCCGGCGGCGCGGCGGGGGATGTCGCGCCGCTGAGTCTTGCCAGCCGGACGCTAGCCGAGGCGCTGAACGGGGCGCTGCCAGTGGTCATGCACATGGCGCTCAGTTGGCTGGTGTTGCAAGCGTTCCTGCGCGGGGAGTTGTGCTGGCTGTTCGTCGCCATCTTCATCCACGCCACGGTGGAGATCATGGCTACGCTGCTCGGCCCCAACGACGCCTGGATCGTGGTAGCGTGGCGGGCGCTGGTGGCGTTGGGCAGCGCGGCGGCGATTGTCCGCGTGCGCGGGCCGGGCCTCACCGCCTGAATCGCCTTCTCCAACTAGACCCTCATGGGCTGACAGGCATCAGAGCTGGCCCGTAGCTTGAGGTGACGCTTCGCTTTACCTCACCCCCGCTCGGCGCTGGCGCGCCTCGTCTCCCCCTCTCCGTTGACGGAGAGGGGGAAGAGCCGAGCGTAGCAAGGTCAGGGGGTGAGGTACAGGGCGCTTCGCTGCAAGAGACTTCCGAAGTTTTCAAAACTTCGGAAGTCTGACTCCTGATCAAGCCGCGCTCAGCGACCGTCGAGCACTTCGCGGTTGCGCACGTTGTCGTAGCGCCCTTCCAGCAGGGCCTTGCGCACCGCGTCGGCGGCCTCCACACCCACCTGACTCTGTGCCTCGTGCGTACTGGCCCCCAGGTGCGGCGTGTGAATCACGTTAGCCAGGCCGATCAGCGGGTGATCGGGCGCGGGCGGCTCCGGGTCGTAAACGTCCAGCGCGGCGCCGGCCACCTTGCCGCTGCGCAGCGCCTCGGCCAGGTCGCCGCTGTGAATGAGCGCCCCGCGCGCCGTGTTGATGATCAGCGCGCCATCCTTCATGCGAGCAATCGTCTCGCGGTTGATCATCTCGCGCGTCTCGTCGGTGACGACGGCGTGCAGCGAGAGAATGTCTGCTTCGGCCAGCACCTGGCCCAAGTCGGCGATCATCGCCATGCGGCGGGCCAGGCGCTCCGGCACGAAGGGATCGAAGGCGATCACGGCCATATCCAGGGCTTTGGCCCGCTCGGCGACGGCGTGCCCGACGCGCCCAAAACCGACGATGCCCAGCGTCTTGCCGGCAAGCTGCGTGCCAACGAATTTACTCCGCTCCCAGCGCCCCTCGCGCAGCGAGCGGTCGGCCTGGGGGATGTGACGGGCCAGGGCCAGCATCAGGGCGATGGTGTGCTCGGCGGTGGAGATGGTGTTGGCTTCGGGCGTGTTCATGACCACCACGCCGCGCGCCGTGCACACCTCCAGGTCAATGTTGTCCACGCCCACGCCCGCGCGCACCACGACTCGCAGGCGGCTGGCGTGTTCCAGCAGGGCGGCGTCCACGCGCGTGTCGCTGCGCACGATCAGCGCGTGCGCGTCCGCGATGCGGGCCAGCGTCTGCTCGCGGGTCATCTTGCCCGGCGCGACTACTTCAAGCGCGGCCACAGAGCGCAGTGTGGCCAACCCTGCCTGGTTGAGCATATCCGGCACAAGCACCAGGTAACGCATAGCCTCACGCCTCTTTCGCCAGGAACTCGCCCATCGCCGCGAACAGGGCTTCCAGGTGCTCCGGCTGCGCGTCGCCCATGTGCGCGATGCGCAGCGTCTTGCCCTTCAGCTTGCCGTAGCCGTTGGAGATGGTCATGCCCCGCTCGCGCAGGAAGGCGTTGAGCGCGGCGATGTCAATCCCGCGCGTGTTGGCCAGGGTGCTCACCGTCGGCGAGTGGTACCCGTCCTCCGAGAACAGCGCGAACCCGGCGTTGAGCGCCCAAGCGCGGGTCATGGCGGCCATGCGCTCGTGACGGGCGAAGCGCGCCTCCAGCCCTTCGGCCAGCATGTCGTCGAGCTGCCGGTCGGCGGCGTACATCAGCGCGATGGGCGGCGTGGCCGGGGTATTATTCTTCTGGTGGTACTTGTCGATCTCCAGCACGTCGAAGTAGTAGCCGCGATTTGTGATCTGGCGCGCGCGCTCCAGCACGGCGGGCGACACGGCGGCGAAGGCCATGCCCGGCGGCAGGGCGAACGCCTTTTGCGTGCTGGTCAGGCACACGTCAATGCCCCAGCCGTCCACGTCCACTTTTGCCCCGGCGTAGATGCTCACCGCGTCCACCAGAAAGAGCGTGTCCGGGTAGTCGCGCAGCACCTCGGCGTACCCCTCGACCGGGTTGCGCACGCCGGTGCTGGTCTCGTTCATCACGCAAGCGACCGCGTCGTAAGCCTGGCCGCGCAGGGCGTCGGCGAGCTGCTCCGGCTTGACCGCCTGGCCCCACTCGACGGCGATGACGTCCACCTGCTTGCCGTTGGCCTGGCTGACCTCGGCCCAGCGCTCGCTGAAGGCTCCGCAGGTCAGGTGCAGCACGCGCGCCTCGTCGCGCACCGCGCAGCGCGAGGCGGATTCCCACACGCCCGTACCCGACGAGGTGTAGAGGTAGACCGGGTGCTGGGTGAAGAACGTTTGCTGTAGCTTAGGCTGCATCCGCGCATAGAGCGTCGCAAACTCGCCTGAACGGTGCCCGATCATCCATCCGGCCTGGGCGTCCAGGATTTCTTCGCGGACTTCGACCGGGCCGGGGATGAACAGGCGGACGTGTTGTGGGTTTCGCGGAGACATGGCTGCATTCCTCCTTGTATTTTGCCTGGGGAGTATCCGGTGGAACATGGGGTGTGAGTCCAGAGTCTTGAGTCCAGAACTTAGCACAATCTGACGACTCAGGACTCCAGACTCACAACCCCTTTCGAGCGGATTCGGGCGGACTGCTCATCAAGATCACCCTGATTGCTAGTTCGTTGCTTCCGCTCGCAACCTCACCCCCTGACCCTCTCTCCGCTGGCGGAGAGGGGAAAGTTGAGCGAAGCGAAACAGGGGTGAGGTAAATAACTGGCAATCGAGGTCAAGATCGCGCGGCGAGCAAGTCCTTGAGCTCCATGATCGGTGCGATCTCAGTCGGGTCGGCCTCGTAGGCCATCGCCGCGTAATAGCTGATATAGTCGCCGTACTGGATGGCGTGGCACATCTGGGCCAGCGCGCTCTGCCCCTGGGGGCGGAACGTGTCAACCATGATGCCGTTTTGCAAGCAAAGCTGCGCCGTAAGCTCGTGGCGCAGCGCGACGCGCGGGTGATCGTGCTGGCGCGAGGTGATGAAGACGGCAGCGATGTCCACCACGTGCTCTACCGGGAAGCCAATGCCGGCGATGGTGTTGTGGTTAGCTTCTGGCATGGCCTCGAACTCTGCCCACGCCTTGGCGTTCTCGTTGATTTGGCACTTCCAGCGCCGCGCGACCGGCTCGAACAGCCCGCCGCCGAAGAAGACGGGGATGCGCCCGATCAACTGCCCGGCGCCGCGCTTGGCCGGGTTCTGCGGGGTGGGGCTGCTGACGGTGTAGCGCGGGGCGTGCTCGCGCAGCACGGCGATGGCCTCGCGCACGTCAGCTTCCAGCGTGGCGATCAGGCCCAGCCGGTGAACCAACCCCAACAGCAGGCCCCAGCTCCAGCCGAGCGCGGCGCGCGGCTGGCTGGCGTAGGCGATGCGCCACAGCGGGTAGCCGTGCGCGGCGGCGTGGGCGGCAAGCTGCCCGCCTGTGGTGACGGCCAGCAAGCGCACGCCCCGCCCCAGGGCTTGCTCGGCGGCGGCCAGCGTCTCTTCGGTGTTGCCGGAGAAGCTGCTGGCGATAACCAGTGTATCTGGCCCCTGGACATAGGCGGGCAGATCGTAGCCGCGCACGACGGTCCAGGAGGCAGGGGACGAGGAGGCGATCAGCGCGCCGGTCAGGTCGCCACCGATGGCCGAGCCACCCATGCCGGCCAGCACGATCTGGCGCGGGCGGCGGTGTGTGTCGGGCAGCGGCCTGGTTTGGGCGGCGGCCCAGGCCGCTGCGAACTGGTCTGGGAAGGCGTCAATGTGAGTGAGCATGTGCTCGTGGTCCAGCGCGGCGAAGCGGGCGCGATCGTCGAGGTCGAGATTGAAGCTCATCGTGGTTCTTGCTCCAACAGGTGAACGGGGCGGCGACGGGCCGAGACAAGCGCCTGGCAGACGCCGTGAGCAAACTTGTCTCATCGTACCGCATTCTGAGGGATTGTCCCATGTGCGTTTCGTCCAGGGTCCACGAACAAGTCGTGAACGTGTTTGTCCCCCCCTATCCCCGGCCCTTCCCCCACGAGGGGGGAAGGGAGAAAAGCGGCGGGCCTGCTCCCCTTCCCTGCGCGCAGC
>DYGW01000245.1 GCA_020724485.1 Thermoflexus sp.
CAGGCCCGCCGCTTTTCTCCCTTCCCCCCTCGTGGGGGAAGGGCCGGGGATGGGGAGGACAAACACGTTCACGACTTGTTCGTGGACCCCTCCTTGCCGCCCCTCTCGCCCGCCCAACCGTTCGATGTTATGATCGGGGGCGTCTGGCGAAGGCGAGAGGTCTATGCGGTTATCTGGGAGCAATCTCAAGCGCCGCAGGCGGTCGTTTGGCCCGCGCAGAACGCGAAGCGTCAACTGGTTCTGGCGGGTCGTGACGCTGGCTGCGCTCACGCTGGTCTGCTTTTTGCTCTATGCGCTCGTCAGGCCGCTGCTGTTCGGTGACGAGCGCGAGACGCAGGTCATGCCCTACGGCTGGGCCGATGCCACCCAGACGGCAGAAGCCCCTGTGCCGGTCACGCTGGCCGCCCCGCCGCCGCTGCCCACCCCACTGCCCACAGCGACCCCGACCGCCGCGCCGACTCTCGCCCCGCCCGGCGCGCTCAGTGACGGGCAGGGCGGCGCGGAAGTCTGCACGCTGATCGTGCGCCTGGCCGGGGCAGCGGTGCGCACCGGGCCGGGCGAAGATTACTCGGTGGTCGGGACGCTGGCGACCGGCCAGACAGTGAGCGCCGACGGCTGGGCGACCGGCGCCGACGGGTATACCTGGTGGCGTCTGGGCGCGAGCGGATGGGCGCGCGGCGATGCCTTCCTCGACGCGCTCAATCCGACTCTGCCTGAAGGCTGCCTGACGCTGGCCGCGGTCGGGACGCTGCCGCCCACACCCGGCCCGGCGGGGAGTGCGTTCACAGCAACGCCCCCGCTGAGCATCGGCGGCGCAACCTGCACGCTGACCGTGCGCTGGACCGAGGCGAATATCCGCGCCGGGCCAGGCACGTCCTTCGCGATCACTGGCAAGCTAACGCTCGGCCAGACGGTCAACGCCGATGGCTGGGCGACCGGCGACGAAGGCTTTACCTGGTGGCGGCTGGTGGGCGGAGGTTGGGCGCGCGGCGACATCTTCCTTGACCCGGCCAATCCCCAGGTTCCGGCGGAATGCGCGGTACTGCCGCCTGTCGAGTAGAAAGAGATTGCGAATTGCGGATTGCGAATTGCGGATTGAAGAACGCCTCCTAGACTTCCGAAGTCTCGCAGACTTCGGAAGTCTGGGATTGTGTACGCGGAGAGGGGCCGGGGGTGAGTGATTGCACATAAGGAGCGAGAACTGATGGCGGATTTCGTGCGCTGGGGAGTCTTGAGCACGGCGCGTCACGGGACGAATACGGTCATCCCGGCGCTACAGGCGGCGTCCGGCGGGCGCGTGACGGCCATTGCCAGCCGCGACGCCGAGCGGGCGCAGGACTGGGCCGCCCGGCTTGGCGTTCCCCGCAGCTACGGCAGCTACGAGGCGTTGCTCGACGACCTGGACATTGACGCCGTGTACATCCCCTTGCCGAACAACCTGCACCGCGAGTGGACGATCCGCGCGGCGGGGGCGGGCAAGCACGTGCTGTGCGAGAAGCCGCTGGCCCTCAACGCGGCGGAGGCGGCGGAGATGGTCGCCGCGTGCCGCCAGGCCGGGGTGACGCTGGCCGAGACGTTCCAGTGGCGGCACCATCCGCAGGCGTACCGCGCGCGGGCGCTGCTGCGCGGCGGTGTCATTGGCTCGCTGCGCCTGATCGAAGCCGGGTTCACCTTCCCCCTGACGCGCCCCGACGACATTCGTCTGCTGCCGGAACTGGGCGGCGGCGCGCTTTACGACGTGGGCTGCTACGCCATCTCCCTGGCCCGCTACATGACCGGCGTCGAGCCAGAGACGGTTACCGCGCAAGCGACCTGGACTGCGTCCGGCGTGGACGACCTGCTGGTGGGGACGCTGGCCTTCTCCGATGGCGTGCTGGCGCACATCAACTGCTCAATGAGCCTGGTGCAGCGGCAGTATTTCGAGCTGGTCGGCACGGACGGCGCGCTGGTGGTTAACCGCGCCTACAAGCCCCTGGACGATGCGCCAGGCGAGATCGTGCGCTGCGAGCAGAACCGCGCGCCGGTTGAGACGTACACGACGCCCGCGCTCAACTCGTTCGTGCTGATGGCGCAGGACTTCAACCGCGCCGTGCTCGCCGGCAGCGAAGTGCCGTTCCCGCCAGAGGACGCGGTGCTCAACATGCGCGTCATTGACGCAGTGTACGAGGCGGCGCGCAGCGGTCGCCGAGTCGCGGTGTGATCGGCGGCGACGGGGCCGGGGGAGGGTAGGCGCTTGGTGGGCGGCGACACCGACTCACCGCGCGGCTGGCGACCGGGCGCGGCGTGGCGCTGGCTGGCCTTCATCGTCGTGACCGCGCTGTGCGCGGGCGCGCTGATCGCGTTGCCGACGCGCTGGTCGCGCGCGTTGTTTGCCCTGCTCGCCGCCGGGTCGCTCCTGGTGGCCTACGTCGCCTGGCTGCTGCGCCGCACGACCGCCCGCGCCATCTGGCAAACGGCCCGCCAGCGGGCGGAGGTGCTCGCCGCTGTGACGGCGGGCCTGGCCCAGCGCGCGCGGGCGCTGCTGCGCCGTTGGCTGCGTGCCCTGTGGCGGCTGACTCGGCGCGCGATGAGCGGGCTGGTCCGGTTGTGGCGGCGCGCGGAGCCGTTCATCAGCGGGCGCGGCGGGGCGGCCCTGCGCCGGATCGGCGCCCGGCAGCGGCGCACCCCGCCCCCGGACGTGCGCCATCTGCTTCGCCCGATTCACACGGGTTTGCTGCACCTGGAATTGCTGCTGATCATCAGTGTGGCGCTTTACGCGACGCGCGAGTTCGCTACCCTGGATAAGAACGTCAAGCTGTACGGCTACGAGGGCGAGTGGCTGACCTCGTCGGCGCATTACGCGGCGGTGGCCCTGCACAGGTACGGTTACCTTCCCCTCTGGCAGCCCTTGCTGGAGTCCGGCGAGCCGCTGCTCGAAAGTCCGTTTTCCTTCGTGCTCAACCCGTTCAGCACCGTGCCGAGCCTGCTGCTGGGTGGCGTGAACGGGATCAAGATCAGCGTCATGCTCACGGCGGTGCTGGCCGGGCTGGGCGGCTGGACGCTGGGCCGCGTGCTGGGGCTGGGCGCGCTGGGAAGGGTACTGCTCGGCCTGCTGCTGGCGGGCAGGGGGAACATGGTCGCCATGATCGGTGGCGGCTACTTCCAGCTTGGCACGGCGCAGGCGTACTTTCCCTGGATCATCGCCGGGACGGTGGGCACGTTGCGCTTCAAGCACCTGCGCTGGCCGGTCGCGCTGACGGCGGTGGCCTTCACGCTGCTGTTTCTGGCGGGCAACGTCTGGTACACGCTGCCCATGTTGCTCTCGCTGGCGCTGCTCACGGCGCTCTACACCGTTGACCTGCGCCGCCGGGTGCTGGACTGGGTGGCGCTGCGGCGCGTGGGGGCGGCGGCGCTGCTGACGGTTGGCCTGAGCGCCGTGCTGCTGCTGCCCATCTGGGCCAACCGTGCTCACATTGGCGGTCACCCCGACGACCAGGACGCAGGCGAGCCGGTTGACCGCCTGGCGGTGATCGAGCAGTTCTACAACGGCGAGCAGAAGACCTACCTGCGCGGCGAAGCGCCGGGGCAGCCTCATTTCTACTACAGCTACGTCAGCCCGCTGTGGTTCATCCTGCTGGTGTTCGTCGCCTTTCCGCTGGCGCGCCCCTACCGCTATCCCTGGCACCTGCGCCTGTGGGCGGCGGGGCTGCTGCTGGCCGGATTCGGCATCCTGTGGGGGGTGGGCGGCCACCCGATTATGAAATTCCTTTACGCCCACGTGCCGGGCCTGGGACAGTGGCGCTTCGTCGGGCGGGCGCTGGCCCTGTCGTCGTTCTGGTTCGCCGTGCTCATCGCCCTGCGTGTGGATGCGCTGTGGTGTCTGCTCCACCGGGCGCGCTGGCGGCGCGGACTGCGGCGGCCCTGGCGTTGGGGTGTGCGCGCCGGGCAGATGGCGCTGGCGCTGGGCTTACTGGTCGCCAGCCTGGCGGCAGCCCGTGACGTGGTGCGCAAGTGGACGGTCTTCGCCGGCGTGACTCCTGTTGACCAGATCAACGAGCTGTGCATCGAGTGGCTACGCCAGGACAATCCCGGCGCGCAAGACCTGGCCATGTACCGCCAGAATTACGACATCGTGACGGTGTTCCTGGATAACGAGGTGCGCCTGTACAACGTCGAGGCGGACTACTGGCCGATTCCGCTCGCCTCGACCCTGGGACACTTCGACTGGACGGCGCTGCTGCCGCGCTACGCCACCGCCTGGGAGCCGAACGTCCAGCAATACCTGCGCGAGCAACGGTACGTCATGCTACAGCGCAGTCCCGATCCCTGGTATAACGGGTATCATTGTGTCTACGAGCTGCCGGACACATTAAGCTATGCGTTCACCGTGCCGCTGCACACCCTGGAGTGGTTGCAGGGCGAGGTGGCGCCGGAGCGGACGACGCCGCTGCACGCTTATAACCGCCTGCCGGATCGCATCGCGCTATGGGCGCGGGCGGGCGAGACGCGCTCGGTCGTGGTGGTGCAGGAGCGCGCCTATCCCGGCTGGCGGGTCACGGTGGACGGCGAAGACGCCCGTCTGGAGTCGGTCGGCGGGCTGATCGGCGTGATCCTGCCGCCGGATGGAGAATGGCATATCGTGCGCTTCGCCTATCGCCCACCGCTGTTCTACGCGGGCAGCGCGATTGCGCTGGCAGCGGCGGCGTTTTGCGCGCTGTATTTGCTGAACGCCGACCGGCCCGCGCGCCGCGCTTGGCGCGTGCTTCATCCGGCGCTGGAACGGGCTATCAATCGCGGCAAGGAGCACGGACGGTGAGCCATTCATCCCCGCAGA
>DYGW01000246.1 GCA_020724485.1 Thermoflexus sp.
TCATTAACCGTCAACGCAATCTTATTTGTCCATCCCTCCGCAGCGGAGAGGGGGACAGGCCAAGCGCAGCGAGGCCAGGGGGTGAGGTCAAGCAGTGCGCACGTTCGATGCGATTGCCCTGGCCATCTCCCCCCCCTCTCTGGCCTTGCGCGCCAGACCAGGATAAGATTACGGGCAGTGATGCCTGCCGCCGCGCCCCACCCTGCCCACGAGCCAGCCGGACAGGTGGCAGAAAAAGTGCACGCGCGGGACGACAGAACTGCCCGCCATTGCGCAGCGACCAGTTGCGCGAGGAAGAGGGACGTTGCTCAACGACGATATCCCAACCTTGCTGCGCACCGCCATCGAGGCCGCGCGCAGTGGCAACCGGGTCGCCGCGCGCGAGACCCTGCGCCAGGTCATCGCGCGGGACCCTGGCAACGAGATGGCCTGGCTTTGGCTGGTAACCGTCGCCGACTCCGACGACGAGCGCCTGCAAGGGCTGCGCCGCGTGCTGGCTATCAACCCGCGCAACGAGCGCGCTCGCCAGGCGCTGCACCGCTTGGAGCAGCAGATACGGTTCGCCCCCTCCGGGGCGCAGACGCGACGCTCCGCTCCACCGGTGGACTCCGAGCGGGTTGTGTTGCTCAGCGCACCCCGGCGACGGCGCGGCCTACCTCCCTGGGCATTCTGGACGCTCGCCCTGGTCGCCGTAGGGCTGCTGGCCGCCGGCCTCGCCCTGCTCTACCTCGATACGCGGGGTGATGGCGACACGCCCCTTCCTCCACCAACGCAACAGCGCCCCACCCGGCCCGCCGCCACCCAGGTAGCAGGCTATGTCTCGCCGACGCCGGTCGGCGGGGTACTGCGCACGTTGCCCCCGCGCGAGACGTACCCGCCCACCTGGACGCCAACCGCCACCTGGACGCCCCCGCCGACTCCCCTGCCATCGCCCACGCCGCCGCCGCTGTCCGATTACGCGGTGCTGGTGTCAGCGCTGCGCGGCGGGAGAGGCTGGGCGCTGCATACCCTGCGCGCCGACGGCTCTGACGAACGAGCGCTGACTCTCACGCTGTCGCCCGGCACCAGCGCGGCATTGACTTTCGTGGAAGTGCACGACGCGGCCTATTCGCCGGACGGAAAGCAGATTGCGTTCACAGCCCGCCTGTCCCAGTCGCGGCTGGAAGGGGAAACGCTGATCAGCGAGGAATTTGAAGACCTGTTTGTCGCGCCAGCCGCCGGAGGGACAGCGCGCCGCCTGACGACTTTCGCCGCGCCGCGCGTGATGGACGCCGCCTGGTCACCCGACGGGCAGACCATCGCCTGCGCGGCTAATCCTGACGGCAATTTCGACATTTTCCTCATCTCTATCGAGACGGGTGAGGTAGTGACGCTGACCCCCGGCCAGCCCGAAGACCGCGAGCCAGCCTGGTCACCTGACGGCCAGTGGATCGCCTTCACCTCCGACCGCAGCGGCCCTGGCGCGACCGAGATATGGCGCATGAACGTGGGCAGCGGCTCCCTCAAGCAACTTACGGACAACGTCAACAGCAGCTTCTCACCGGCCTGGTCGCCCGACGGGACCACAATTGTGTTTCTTTCCGACCGGCGCGGGACCACCGATCTCTACCTCATGACAGCCAACGGCGACGGCGAGCGCAGTCTGCTGGCCGGTGACATCCGGGCCGAGGAGCGCGATCCGGCATGGTCGCCCGATGGCCGCTGGATTGCGTTTAGCTCCAACCGTGAGCGTTCGATATTCGACCTGTACGCCGTCCGGCCAGACGGAAGCGAGCTTCAGCGCATCCTCTCCGGCGACGGCGACACGCGCTATGTGGCGTGGCATCCGGGAAACCAGTAGAGGCAACAGTCACACGGGGGATATTATGAGCGGGCAGGAACCCAATTCCCAGCTTGATGATCTACTGCGGCAGGGCATTGAGGCGGCGCGCGCGGGGAACAAAGCCATAGCGCGCGCCTTGCTCGAACAGGTCGTCGCCCTTAACCCGCAGCACGAGAAGGGCTGGTTCTGGCTGGCCGCGGTGACCGACGATCTTCACGAGAAGCGCACCTGTCTGAGCAACGTGATTGTCATCAACCCGGACAATACGCGCGCCCAAAACCTGCTGGCCCGCCTGGAAGGGACGCCTCTCGACTCGGTTACCCCCATCGAGCCGCCCACTGCCGGCGCTGGGCACGCCCGCCGGAATCTAGCTACCGGCGCCGGTGTGGTCGCCGCGCTGGTCTTGGTGATCGTGCTGGTGACCGCGCTGGGTGGCAACGGGGACAGCGACAAGCCGCAGCCGGAGTCCAGCACGAGCAGCGGGGTGCTCACCGGTCTGGAGCCGACGGAGAGCGGCGGCCCGTCCGCTCTTGCAGCTACGCCGCTGCCCGGAGCCACGACGCAGCCGACTCGCACCTTCACGCCCCCGCCCCCCACCTGGACGCCGGTGCCCAGCAAGACCCCCATCCCGGAGATACCGCCGACCCTCTTCCCCCCACCCCCGGCCACGCTGCCGGGCCAGATCATCATGCGCTCTGGGCAGACGCCGGGCGATCCCAACAACCAGCCAATCGTCCTGATCAGGCCGGATGGCAGCAGCCCGTACACGCTCACCGCCCCAAACACGCGCGGGCACGCGCCCATCCTGTCGCCCGACAGCAGCCAGTATGCCTATATCCGCTACGCGCCAGGCACGCGCGAGTTCCTCTTGCAAATTGACAACTTGCAGGGCACCGATCCACGCCTGGCGAGCAGCTACTGGACAGGCAACCCCGCCCTCCAGGAACAGGAATCGCCCGCCTGGTCGCCCGATGGGCAGTGGATCGCGTTCACGGCGCAAGGGCTGGGCGCGGCAACGACTGACCTTTTCCGCGTGGCAATCGTTGACCGGCGTGGCGACCCGGCCCAGTTAGAGCGCCTGACCAATGACGATACCATCGAAAGCTGGCCAGCCTATTCGCCCGACGGAACGCGTATCGTCTACGCCGCCGACCTGAGCCTGACGGCCCTGGGCGAGACAACCGAGCTGCGCATCCTCGACCTGACCACCCGGCAGACCGTCACCCTGACCACCAACGGAGCAGCCCTCGTCGAAACCGCTCCGGACTGGTCACCCGACGGCGAGACCATCGTCTTCCAGGCCGTCGCTGCCGGGAGCAGCACCGCCGACATCTACCGTATTCCGGCGGCGGGAGGTGCCCCTGAGCCGCTCATCACGTCGGACGCCGACGACATCCAGCCGCGCTTCTCGCCGGATGGGCGCTTCGTCGTCTTCTCGTCCAACCGCACCGGCAACTGGGACGTGTTCGTTTACGAGCTAGAGACTGAGACGCTCTATCAGGTCACCTACGCGCCGCATACCGACGTGGCCAGCGACTGGAGCCGTTAGACGCGCGGGCGCGTTACAATGGATTAGCAGCATAGCACGCCATCACCAGGGGGGAACACAATGGGCATTTCGTCGGATCTGCTGAACGCGCCCAAAGAATTCTTGCAGTTGTTCAAAGCAGGGAAAGAAGCAGCCAAGCGCGGCGACCGGGCCAGGGCGCACAAGCTTTTCCGCCGGGCGGTTGAGATTGACCCCTATCACGAGCAAGTTTGGCTGTGGCTGGCCAGCGTCGTGGACACTGACGACGACCGCCGCGTATGCTTCGAGAATGTGCTCGCGCTGAACCCGTCGCACCCCACCGCCCGGCAGCAGCTTGCCGCCCTCGCCGAGAAGCAGCTTCAGGGAACGCTATCAGCGGCAGCGCCGCCCCGCAAGCGCCTGTCGCTCCGCCGCAGGCTATTCCGCGCCGTGCTCATCCTGCTGATCGCCGCAGCCGTATCGCTGGCAATCATCGCGCTGCGCATGTGAGCAGGCAGGCCAAGCTCACACGTTGTTGAAGCGGTAGCCTACCCCGCGCGATGTCAGGATATAGACCGGCTGCTGCGGGTCTTTCTCGATCTTCTGGCGCAAGTAGTGAATATACAGCTTAAGGCTGTCAATCGCGTCGCCGTATTCCGGCCCCCACGCCTCGCGCACCAACTCAGTGCGATCCAGCACACGCCCGGCGTTGCGCGCCAGGACGCCGAGCAAGTTGAACTCCTTCGGCGTCAGGTGCACTGGCTTGCCCCGCACGCGCACTTCGCGGCTGATGAAGTTGATGCGCACGTTGCCGCCGTCAAAGACCAGTTCCTCAGACACAACCGGCTTGGGCACACGGCGCAGATGCGCCTTGATCCGGGCGATCAGGGCGTCGTTGTCGTAGGGCTTGGTGATGTAATCGTCCGCGCCCAGGTCTAGCCCGCGCACAAGATCGCGCGTGTCGTCTTTGGCGGTCAGGAACAGAATCGGCACGTCCGATAGCTCGCGCAGACGGCGGCAGACTTCCCAACCGTCCATGTCCGGCATCATGATATCCAGCAAGATGAGATCGGGATGGGTGCGATAGGCGGCGCGCAAGCCCTCTTCGGCGCTGCACGCTTTCACCACCTCGAAGCCGCGCCGCTCAAGCAGAATGCCGATGAGGTCAACGGTCATCTTCTCGTCGTCAATCACGAGTATTTTCTCAGCCATGCTGGGGGCACCCTCTGGCCAGATACACACGGCGAGGTCAGCCTCGCTGACCGGCACCGTTAGATTTTTCTAATGCACTCTACCACGCGCCCGATTCTGGCGCAAGTGAGGTTAATGTAGGGGGTCCACGGACAACCTGTTAGGGCTGGGCACTTGGGCGCTGGGATTGCCCCCCATTCCCCAACCCCTCCCCCCACGCTGCGCGCAGGGAAGGGGAGCAGGCCCGCCGCTTTTCTCCCTTCCCC
>DYGW01000247.1 GCA_020724485.1 Thermoflexus sp.
GGCGCGCGGCGGCGGCGGCGCGGTGATGGGGTCCAAGCGGCTGAAGGCCATCGTCACGCGCGGCAGCCGCCCGGTGCGCGTCTACGACAAAGAGAAGTATGAGCGCGCCCTGCAGCTCGCCTATCGCGCCGTGCGCATGTCCAGCAAGACGACGCTGCTCACCCGCGAGGGCACGGCCAACATCCTGGAGATCATTGACGTGATGGGCGCGCTGCCCACGCGCAACTTTCAGGACGGGCAGTTCGAGCAGGCCGACGAAGTCTCCGGCGCGGCCTTCCGCGCCCACAACTGGCAGAAAGACTACGCCTGCTTCGGCTGTCCCATCGGCTGCGGCAAGTGGACCGTCCCCCTGGATGACGGCAAGGTGATCGAGGGGCCGGAGTACGAGACGATCTTCGCCCTGGGGCCGAATTGCGCCATCGGCAGCCGCGAGGCGATCATCCGCCTCAACTGGTGGTGCGACGAGTACGGCATGGACACGATCAGCGTGGGTGGGGTGATTGGCTTCGTCATGGAGTTGTTCCAACGCGGCCTGATCCGCGCCGAAGAGCTAGACGGGATTGAGCCTCGTTGGGGCGACGGCGCCGCCGCCGAGGCCCTGGTCGCGAAGATGGCTAAAGTGGAAGGCTGCGGCGAGTGGCTGGCCCAGGGCGTGGCCGCCATCGCCGAGCGCTATCCGGCGGGCAAGCCCTTCGCCATGCATGTCAAGGGGCTGGAGATGCCCGCCTATCACCCTAGCGCGGCCAAGGGGACGGCGCTGGCCTATGCCGTCTCAGAGCGCGGGGCGTGCCACCTGCGCGGCGCGCCGCTCGGCGAGCTGTTCAGCGGGGCCGCCGATCCGCTGACCATCAGCGGCAAGCCGCAGCTTTTCCGCGACACGCAGGCCGACACCGCCGCCTGGGATAGTGCCTGCCTGTGCCTGTTCCCCGGCTACGGCATGACGCTCAAGGAACTGTGGCAACTGGTGGTAGCCGCCACTGGCTTCGACTACCCGACCACTGCTGACCTGCAACTGCTCGGCGAGCGCGTCTCGACGCTGGCCCGCCTGTTCAACGCCCGCGAGGGCTTCGCCCGCGCCCAGGACACGCTGCCCGCCCGCAACCTGACCCAGCCGATGGCCTCCGGCCCGGCGGCGGGGCATGTGGTCGAGCTAGAGCCGATGCTCGACGAGTATTACCGCATCATGGGGTGGGATCGCGACGGCGTGCCCACGCCGGAGCGTCTGCGCAAGCTGGGCCTGGCCGCCCTGCTGGAGATGGCCTGATCTGGGGGAGCATCGCATACGCCCCGCCCTGGACTCGATAGGGCTATAACAAGACTTCCGAAGTTTTGGAAACTTCGGAAGTCTGCGTTAGAGCACCTGCGCGCGGAGCACGGACTTCTCGCCGGCGTCAGAAAGGCTTGTCCGGCGCATTAGCGCCAGCGGTTGGCTCCGGCGGGGGCGGCTCGGCGGGCACCGGCGTCTGGGTCGGCGGCTCCGTTGGGACAGGAGTCGCCGTCGGTGGCTCAGGCGTAGGCGGAACTACCGTTGGGAGCGGCGTGGCTGTGGGCGGGATGGCCGCTGTCGGCATCACAGCCGGCGGCTGGACGGGCGTGGCAGGCACGAACACTTCCAGCGGCACGACGAACGCATCCACGGCGACCACGCCCTCGCTGACAACGAGGCGCAGCGTGTGCTGCCCCGCCCCCAGCGAGAAAGCCAGCCGCGCGGCGAAGTCCGGCAGGTCTGCCCGGCTGTCCACAAGCTGCACGGGCAGCCCGTCCACCTCGACGATGAACTTGCCCAGCGCCGGGCCGGTCGCGTAGATCAGCTCGACGCGCGCGCCGCTGAAGACGAGCGCCAGCGCGTCCGGCCCCTGGCCGCTACTCATCAGGTACGCGCCGCCGCTGACTGCCAGGCTCTCCGCCCGCGTCCACAGACCGCTGGACAGCACGCTCGCGCCCTCCGCCTCGATCACCATCGTCAGCGGATCGGGCGTGACGGTCGGCGTCGGCGTGAGCAGCGGCGGCAGCGTTGCCGTTGGCTCAACAGTTGGCTCAATGGTTGGCTCAACAGGCGGTTCGGTCGTTGGTTCGGTGGTCGGCTCGGTCGTTAGTTCGGTAGCCGGCGTGGGCGTGACGGGCACTTCTGCGGTCGCCTCCGGTGCGACGGTAGGCGTCACCGGCGCTTCGACGCTGAAGGCGTCAATGGCGATGGTGCCGGTCATCGGGTAAACGCGCAGCGTGTGCTGACCATCAGCCAGGGCGAACGTCGCCTGCACGCCAAAGACGCTCTCCTCGGCGGAGCTGTCCAGCAGTTGGTATGGCGTGTCGTCGATCTCGACCACGACGACGCCTAACGCCGGGTGCTTGACGTAGACCACGCTCACCTGCGTTCCACTGAAGGTAAGGGTCAGGGCGTCCTCGATGCTACCGCTACTGTAGAGGTAGCTCCCGCCGCTTGCGGCTGCCGTCTCGTGGGCGGTCCAGGTGCCGATGCGCCCTACCAGATCGCTCTCTGCTTCGATGAGACCCGGCCCACCGACCAGTGTCACCGATGTGGGCGTGGGGGTAGGCGTGGCCATCTCCAGCGGTGCGGGCATGTAGGCCAGGGTGAAGCTGCGTGCAGATGTCCAACCGCTCTTGTTGCCCGCCAAGTCGTAGGTGCGCACACGCCAGTAGTACTTGCCATTGGGCAGCGGCGTCGTCACCGTGTAGGCCGAACCGGTCGCGGTGGCCACCACTTCCGGGCTGCCGAAGGTGGACGAGTTGTCGATCTGCAGCTCATAGCGGACAGCATCCGCCACGTCGCTCCAGTCGAGCGCGGGCTGGCTCGTGTTGAGGATCGACTTCGTCTCCGGCAAGAGCAGGGTCGGCTTGGCCGGAGCCACCGTGTCAACAGTCACCATCCAGACCGTGCTCCACAACCCCCAGATGCCATCGGCACCCCTGGCCTGCACGCGCCAGTAGTACAGCCCATCCACCAACGCGGTCCCCGGCGTATGGGTGGTCGTGCTCTTGGTTGAGTTGACCGCCGGGCTGGAAAAGTCCGCGTTGTTGTCCACCTGGATGCGGTATGTCGTCAGCCCAGGAACAACGCCCCAAACAAAGGTCGGCGTGTTGTCGTTGGTCGCGGCGCTGTCAGCAGGGGAGACCAACGCCGGAGCCGGGGCGGGATCAATATCAATCCAGACAGTCCAGGCGCTGCTCCACGACCCCGCGTTGCCCGCCAGGTCCACCGCCCGCACCCGCCAGTAGTACCTGCCGTCCGCCAGCGGCGTCGTCACCGTGTAGGCCGAGCCAGCGGGCGCGGCGACCACTTCCGGACTGCCGAACGTCGAGGAGTTGTCCACCTGCAGGTCATAGCGCACCGCATCGGCCACGTCGCTCCAATCAAAACTGGGTAGGTTCGTCGTGAGCAGGTCGTCCTTCACCGGCGAGAGCAGCGCCGGCTTGGGCGGCTTGACCGTGTCAATGGTCAGCGTCCAGACCGCGCTCCACGCGCCCCAGATGCCGTCCGCGCCCCTGGCCTGGACGCGCCAGTAGTACAGCCCGTCGGCCAGCGCCGTGCCCGGCGTGTGCGTGGTGCCGCTCTTGGTCGAGTTAACCACCGTGCTGGCGAACGTGGCGCTCTTGCTCACCTGGATGCGGTAGGAGGTCGCCCCTGCCGCGACCTGCCAACTGAAGGTCGGCGTGTTGTCGTTGGTCGCGCTGCCGTTAGCTGGCGCCACCAGCAGCGGCGGCGTCTGGGCGTCAGGATTGCCCACATAGGCCGTCATCGTGCTGCTCGACGGGCTGATGCTGCTCACCTTGAAGCCCCAATCGGTCGTCGAATAGTAGGAGGTCGTGTTGGGGTTCGTGGTGAAGTTGAAGGCCGTGTTGCCGGTCGAGCCGGGAAACGGGTCGCCAGAGTCACCTGAGTTGCTGTTGAATTCCAGGTGCAGCGCGCCGTCGGCCTGTTCCAGCGCCACGCGGAAGTGCTGCGAGTTACACAGGTAGTTGTTGGCCTGCTTGCACTCGTAGCGGTTGCTACCAGACAGATTATCGTCCACATGCCAGATCAGCAGGCCGCTGCCCGGCAGTGCCGCGTCCGAGCCGATCTTCTGCCGGTTTTCGAGCAGCCAATACTCGTTGGCCTTGCCGGAATTGAAGCGGTAGATGGCGTTGACGCGGTTTTGTTCGACGTTCGGCAGGCTGATCGTCCCGTTGTACCCGGTGATATTGACCACCGGATTGAACTCCAGGTACACGCGCGACCAGGCGTCGAGATGCGCCGGGGAGTTGCCCAGGGTGCCATTCCACGACCCGCTGGACATCAGGCTCCAGACACCAACACCCCGTGAGGTGTAGTCAATGTCGTACAGATCGGGCAGGCCGAAGGCGTGGCCCAGCTCGTGCACGTAGACGCCGTGCGTCATATCACCGGGCGTGAACCAGAACTCCGGCTCGGTCGTGTACGAGCCAATACGGACGCCGTCCACCAGCGGCTCGTTGTACGTCCACCACGAGTGCGACCAGATGGTGTTGGCGTCGCCGCGGTTGGCCTCGGCGCCGGTGCCGGAGTGGATGATGAAGACGGTATCTACCCACCCGTCGCCGTTGTTGTCGTAGTTGGCAAAGTTCACCACCGGGTTGACCAGCGCCACCACGTCTTCGGCCAGGCGCTGGCAGTTGCGCGGGTAGCTGCCCAGGCAGCTCTGCCCGTTGGTGTAGTAAGCGTAGGTCTGCGGGGCGGTCTGCCAGCCGAGGGCGCTGGGCAGGTTGAGGGTGACGATATCCAGCAGGCCGTAGCTC
>DYGW01000248.1 GCA_020724485.1 Thermoflexus sp.
GGGGGGGGGGGGGGGGGGGGGGGGGGGGGGGGGGACAAACACGTTCACGACTTGTGCGTGGCCCCTTATAGTTGCGCGCAGAGCAATTCTCCTCCCAAGTGAGCCTGGAGAGGGGAATGCTCAAGGGGCTAGAGGCAGTGCCGCAAGCCTAGGCCCTGGCGTCGCGCCCGTCGAGGCCCAACTCCGCCGCGATCCCCTGCATGGCTTCAAGCACAAGCGGCACGTGTTCCGCCCACAGGTCAACGCCTAGCGCCTGCGCAGCCTCAGCGATTTCCTCGCGGTGCACAGCGGCGGCGAAGCTGCGGTCTTTCCACTTTTTGCGCACCGAGCTGATCTGCGTCACCTCGCGGATGTCTTTCGTGGGCCGCACGAGGGCTACTGCAGTCAGGAAGCCAGTCAATTCGTCTACGGCGACCAGTGCCTTCTCCATCGCGCTCTCTGGCTGAACGCCTGTCCGCTCGGAAGCGTGTGCAGCGATGGCGCGGATGATCGTCTCGTCCACGCCCTGTTCGCGCAGCGCGCGCATCCCGGTGAAGGGGTGCCCGTCGGCGGCGGTCATGTCGGGATGGCGCTCGTAGTCGAAGTCGTGCAGCAGCCCCACCACGCCCCACAAGTCCTCGTCGCCACCGAAGCGGCGGGCGTAGGCGCGCATGGCCGCTTCCACAGCCAGCATGTGGTGTCGCAGGCTCTCCGACGCAGTCCAGTCTGTCACCAATTTCCAGGCATCGTCGCGTTTCATACGGTCTCGTCTGCCTCCTGGATCACATAGTCGTAGTGAATCTGGGCCGTGTGGCGCAGCGTGGCCGCCGCCCCACAGTACTTATCGCGCGAAAGCTCAATCGCTCGCTCGAGGGCCTTCGCATCCACCGCGCGCCCCGTGACCACGAACTTCACCCATATCTCCGTGTACACGCGCGGGTGCTCGTCGGCGCGCACGCCTTCCACCTGCACCTCGAAGCCCGTCACGTCCTGCTGCTTCTTGCGCAGGATGCTGATCACATCCATCCCCGTGCAGCCGCCCAGCGCCGTCAGCATCAGTTCCATTGGGCTAACGCCGGCGTCATGCCCGCCAGCAGCCTTCGCTGCATCGAGCGGGATGCTGTGCCCGTTGTTGCTATACCCGGTAAAGATCAAATCGTCGCGCAGCACTACCCGGCTGCTCTTCTTCTGGCCCATCAGTGAACCTCCTTCTTGCCTGCGCCTCGTCCAACACAATTGTAGGCCAAGTGCGCGAATTAGGCACTTGCTCTAGATTAAGATGCAGCCCGCCGCCAGAAGTCGCACGCAACCTGGGCCAGTGGCACGCATCAAACCAGATGGAGAGTGTGCGCGGCGCACCCAGCGGCAGGGGTGCATCCGGATTTGGGGGCGAGAGTCTCTGAACCGCAGAGACGCAGAGGGCACAGAGGAAAACATTGAGGATTCTTTAGCTTTTCTCCGCGCTCTCTGCGTCTCTGCGGCGATGTCTTGCCCCAAAATCCGAATACGCCCGACGGCAGGCTCTTCTTGGGATTGAGTCCGGCCTGCGTTATGATTGGCAGCAGGCTCCCTGGCGGAGCCAGCCAAATCCAGACGGACTCAGCCGAAGAATGCCTATGTCACACTCACCCGATGCCGAGCTGGTCGCGCGCTTGCAAGCGGGAGACCAGTTAGCCTACGCTCAGTTGGTCGAGGAGAACGCCGGCGAAATTTACCGGCTCGCCCTGCGCATGATGGGCAACGAGACGGACGCCGAAGACGTGCTGCAAGAGACGTTCCTGAGCGCATTCCGCTCCATTGACCGCTTCGAGGCCCGCTCCAGCCTGAGCACCTGGCTTTACCGCATCGCCAGCAACGCCGCCCTCATGCGGCTGCGGCGCAAAGAGCCGGAGCAGGTCTCGGTGGACGAGCCGCTAGAGCGCGACGACGGCGAGATGATCCCGCGCCAGTTCTTTGACTTCTGTTGCCTGCCCGAAGACGATCTGCTGCGCGACGAGGCCCGCGCCGAGATGATGCGCGCCGTTGAGGAGTTGCCAGCCACCTTGCGCAGCGTCTTCGTCCTGCGGGACATCGAAGGGCTATCCACCGAGGAGACCGCCGAAGCCCTCGATCTCTCCATCTCAGCGGTCAAGAGCCGCTTGATGCGCGCCCGCCTCAAGCTGCGCGAGCAGTTGAGCGTCTACTTCTCGCAGGGTCCGCTGATCTCCGAAACGGAGTAAGAGCATGAGCGCCTCCCACCAACCTCACCAGCACGACCAAGACGCCTGCCGCCGCTACCTGGGCAGCCTATCTGAGTACGCCGATGGCACGCTCAGCGATGAGCTTTGCCAGGAGCTTGAGGCGCACATGGCAGCCTGTGAGAATTGCCGCATCGTGGTCAATACGTTCACCAAAACCGTCTCGCTCTACCGCCAGATTCCCGCGCCGGAGATGCCCAGCGCCGTCAAGGAGCGGCTCTACAAGGTACTGCGCCTCGAAGCGTACATCCCCACCAAGCCCAACGCGCCCGATCAGCCCGGTCAGTAGGCGTTGCTGCACCACGTCCCTGGCTGATCGTGACAGCCAGAGATGCGACCTTTCGCCCTACCATGCATCCAAAGAAGCGTGACGCTTTGTCGGACACTCTCGAAAATGACCGGACGGGATAACCGTGAGGACATATGGCTAAAGAACGCGAAACCACGACCAGCAAAAAGCAGAAGCGCGTCATCATTTTCACTACGCCGACCTGCTCCCACTGCAACCACGCCAAGCGCTACCTGCGCGAGCGCGGCATTCGCTTTCGCGATGTGGATGTCAGCCGCGACCCGGTCGCCGCGCGCGACATGGTGCGTCGCAGCGGACAGCAGGGGGTGCCGGTCATTGACATCGGCGGCAAGATCGTCGTCGGCTTCAACAAGCCTGAAGTGGATCGCTTGCTGGGGTTAAACTGACGGCGGGCGACGCCATTTGCGTGCCTGTACCACGTTCCGAAGAATTAATCGCCGCTGGTTAGCGGCGATTCGCTTTCTGGAACGTGCCAACAGCATCCAGGCGACCGGCAGCAGGACGCCCGTCGCCTGGACTTCTCTCACACACTCCGCACGCTTACGGCTTGTACGGCTCGACCGGCAGCCCGGCCTTCAGCCACGCCTGGATGCCCCCATCCACGTTGTACACCCGGCTGTAGCCCAGCCGGATCAGCGCCTCAGCCGCAACCCGGCTGCGGTTGCCACTGTTGCAAATCACATACACCGGCTTGTCTTTGGCCAGTTCAGCAGGCGCGCGCTGCTCAAACTGCCCCAGCGAGATCAGCCTGGCTCCGGCAGGGACGCCCGTCGCGGCCCACTCGTCCGGCTCGCGCACGTCCACGAACTGCGCGTCTTCGCTCGCGCTGAACTGCTCATAGGCAGCCCGCACGCTCAACGTCACATAAGTAGCCGGGTTGGCCGGGTTTTGCGCCGAAGCCACCTCCGCGCTGGTGGCAGTTGGCGCTGGTGCAGGATTGTCTTTGTCCGAGCCGTCACACGCCGCCAATCCCAGCAGCAGAATCGCTGCCAGCGTGCCAAGCAAGAACCATCGTGTTCGCATAAGTCATAGCTCCTCAAGATGCAGTTTCGCACCGCTGCCCGTCTGCGGCGAACGTTGTGTGGCGGTCTATCACGGCGTCCTGGCATACGGCGAAAGCCGGAATGTTGGCCCCGCCCAGGACAACCGCATCGCGCACCACGGCCCCCTGCCCAATCACTGCGCCCCTCTCCACGTACACATGCGGCCCCAGGGCTACCCCTTCGCCGACGCGCACCCCCACATCAATCCACAGCGGCGGCTCCAGCCGCGCTGACATGGGAATCGCGCTGCCAGCGTGGGCGTGTTGGCCCTCTTGCAGATACCAGCGGTTGATGTCCAACAGATCGCCAGGGCGCGTCAGGTGCAGACGCCAGTCTGTGATGGCGTAGCCTACCCTTTCTCCCGCCCGGACGCCCACTTCCAGCGCGTTGACCAGTTCCCGCTCCCCGCGTGATGACACCTCCGCCAGCGGCAGCCAGTCGAAAACGCGCGGCGACAGCGCGTAAACCATCATCGCCGCGTACTGTCCTGGCGGCTTGTCCGGTTTCTCGATCACCGCCGCGATCTGCTCGCCTTCGATCAGCACACCCGCCGATTGGCGTATCTCGGCGGGCGTCGCGGGAATCAGGCTGAGCGTGGCAAGTTGCTCCGGGTTTGCTCTGTAGCGCGCGATCAGAGTGCGCACGTGATCTGCGGACATGATATTGTCCACCGCTGTGAGCACAAACGGTCCGTCCAACAGCGGTTGGGCCAGGCCGAGCGCATCCACAGTGCCGGTCGGCGTGTCCTGCACCACCAGCCGGACTTCGGCGGCTCGCTCGAAAGTCGCCCGGATCGCTACGCGCACCGCTGCCTCGTGCGGCCCGACGACGATCACGAAGCGCCGGACTCCCCCATCCCACAGCCGCTCCATGACCCGCACCAGGATCGGGCGGCCCACCACCGGTAGCAGCGATTTGGGACGGTCGGCGGTGAGCGGCGCCAGCCGTGCCCCGTGCCCCGCCGCGAGAATGACGGCCTGCTCGATCATCGCGCCCGGCATAGGCTCATCCGGTCTATGTTGCGTCCCGGCGAAGGATTACGACCAACCTTGACGATTATAGCACGGAAGAATGGCGGCCAGCCTCCCCGGGTGCGCGCAGGGTGTGTGCAAAGGTTGTTAGTGACTCGCTTGACGCCGAGCCATCAACCTCACCCCCTGGCCTCGCTGCGCTCGGCCTTTCCCCCTCTCCGCTACGGAGGG
>DYGW01000249.1 GCA_020724485.1 Thermoflexus sp.
AGGCCAGCGGTGTCAGCAGCGATCTGCTCGACGAGATTCACCAGGTGCTGACCTGGCCCGCTACCGAGGAGCAGATCGAGCGCGCCATGACGCTGGTGCCTGATGACGTGGTGCAACTGATCACCGCGTCGGGGACGCCAGCGGCGGTGCGGGCCAAGGTGCGCGAGTACGTGTCCGCCGGCTGCACGTGCCCGGTGCTCTACCCGCTCGGTGACGATGTCCGCCTGATGATTGACACGTTCGCCAGCGGCTACAGCGACTGACAGGCACATCACAGCGAGGCGCACAGTGTCTAACCCAACTCCCTCGGCGGAGCGGTTTGACCAGCAGCCGAGCGCGCGCTGGTGCTTTGTCTGCGGCGTGGAGAACCCGTGCGGGCTGCACATCCGCTTCTTCAACGACGGCTACCAGCGAGTGGTGGCGCGGGTGACGCTCGGCGAGCAGTACCAGAGCTACCCTGGCATGGCGCATGGTGGCATCCTGGCTACGATTCTGGACGAGACGATGGGGCGCGCGCTG
Organism: Thermoflexus sp.; assembly: GCA_020724485.1. Lineage (GTDB taxonomy): Bacteria > Chloroflexota > Anaerolineae > Aggregatilineales > Aggregatilineaceae > UBA2029. The sequence goes on from DYGW01000249.1 coordinate 520, forward strand.
CTGGCCGACGAGCGGGCTGACGCCGTTGAACTGGCGCGCTTGATGTTCACGGCGAAGATGGAAATCCGCTATCGTCGCCCGGTGCCGTTGAACGAGGAATTCACTGTGCGCGGGCGCGTGGAACAGGATCGCGGGCGGACGGCGTTGGTCAGCGGCGAGATCGTGCGGGCGGACGGATCGGTGGCGGTCGAAGCGTCGGCGACGCTGGCGGACATCCCCCATGAGCATGTGACGCAGATGCTCACCGCTGACGTGGGCTGGCAGGTGTATCCGGGAGAAGACGGCTGAGGCGGTTGATGCCGGACGATGCAGGCGGCGCGGTGCACAGCGCGCCGCGTGGCCGATTATGGCTCCAGATGATAGGGGCCAGCCGCGAGCAGTGGACGGCGTGGCTGGCCCTTGTGGTCATGGTCGGGGCGGTCGTGCTGCTCTACCTGAGCGCAAGTCTAGCGGTGAGCCGCGACCCGCTGCTCATGCCGCTAGACGACACCTACATTCACTTCCAGTACGCGCGCCAGTGGGCGGCGGGCCAGCCCATGACCTACTATCCGGGCGATCCGCCGACTTCCGGCGCGACCAGCCTGCTCTACCCGCCGCTGCTGGCGCTTGGCTACGCGGCGGGCTTCAGTGGCTGGTCGCTTGCGTAATGGGCGCTGGGCATCGGTGCGTTGGCCTTCTTCGGGTCGGCGTGGCTGGTCTACCTGATCGGGCGGGCGAGTCCGCTGGCTGAGGAGCCGGGCGGGGCGGGATACGCGCTGGCGCTGGCGCTGGCTTACGGCGTGACGGGGCCGTTCGTGTGGGCGGCGCTCAGTGGCATGGAGACGGCGCCTTTTCTTTTCCTCACGCTGCTGACCTTCTACGCCGCGCAACAGGATCGCTCCTCTCTGGCGGTGGCGGCGGGGACGCTGGCTGTGCTGGCCCGCCCGGAAGGTGTCATCCCGGCGGCGCTGGCGATGCTGGCATTGGGCGTGCGGCGGTCGTGGCCGGGCGACTGGCGGGGCCGGCTGCGCCGGGGGGCGCTGCTTGCTCTGCCGGTTGCGGCGGCGTTTGTCCAGCCCGCGCTGAACTGGGCGGCGACGGGGAGCGCGTCCGCGTCGGGGATGCAGGCCAAGTCGCTGCTGGCTAACACGGCAGCGCCGCTCAGCGAGCGGCTGGCGGATGTGGCCTCGTTCTTCGGGCGCATGTGGGGCGAGCTGCTCGTCGGGCGCAGCGCAGACTTCGGCACGTTCACCTCGCCGCTGCTGGCTCCGGCGGCGCTGGGAGCCTTGCTGGCCGGGACGTGGCTGGCCTGGCGGCAGCGACGAGCCAACGCGGCAGTGCTGGCGCTGGCGACGATCCTGGCGCTGACGGCGGCGGTCGCCACGCTCGACACGGCGTTCTGGCAGTTCAAGCGCTACCAGCTTCCGGCCATAGCGCTTCTCTACCCGGCGGCGGCGTGGGCGGCGCGTGGGTTGGGCGACGGCCTGGCAGCGCGCGCGGGGTGGCGGGCGTGGCGCTGGGCGCTGCCCGCGCTGGTGCTCGTCTCCTCGGCGCTGACCGCGCTGAGCTTCGCCCGCTATTACGACGAAAACGTAGCCGTCGTGCGCGATCAGCAGGTGCCGATGGCCCGCTGGGTGCGCGATAACCTGCCAGAAGAAGAGAACGATCCGCGCATCGGCGTGCACGACGTGGGCATGATGGGCTACTTCAGCGAGCGCCCGCTGTATGATGTGGTCGGGCTGACGCTGCTCGGCCCGGCGCCGTCGTGGCGGCAGGGTCCCGGCGCGATCTACGAGCACATGGCTCATAGCCGCTACCGGCCCGGCGCGTTCGCCATCTACCCGGACGTGCAGGGACTGCGCTACCTTCTGGATGCAGGCGTGTTCGGCGCAGTGCTAGCTGAGTTCCCGGTGGAGTTGGGCGAGCACAACGTCGCGGCGGCGGCGGAGTACCAGGCGGTGTACGCGGCGGACTGGACGACGACTCGCCCAGAAGAGATCGCCGCGCAAGCGTCTACGCTGGACGCAGTGCAAGGACTGGCGCTCGTAGATGCGGTGGATGTCGCTCACCTGAGCAGCGAGGCCGAGCACGGTTACACCTGGTGGCAGGATGAGTCTCCGCCCGGCTTCGTCACCGAGGTCTACACGCACTGGTACCACGCCTGCGGACTGCCCGACCAAAGCGCGTGCCGGGCGACCGATGGCGGGCGCGTGCTGACCGGCGGCGAGGCGTTCACTGTACACACGCGGCCCGGCGAAGACCTGCTGCTGGTCACGCGCGTGCACGGACGGACGAGCGTGCCGTTGGCGGTGTTCGTGAACGGCATCCGCGTCGCGGAGCGCGCCCAGCCCGCCGTGCCGGGGCGCTGGGTTGAGTTCGTCACCTGGGTGCCTGCCGCGCAGATCGCCGGGACGCGCACGCGGGTGCGCATCGAAGCGGACGTGGACGCCCCCCGCGCCGATGCCTATTTGCCGTACTACCACTGGGCGTACCAGGGGGCGTTTAGCCCGGATGTTGCGAGTGATGGGCAGCCGGTCGCTGTTTTCGGCGATGATGGCGCGGTGCGCCTGCGCGAGGTGACGCTCCACTACACGCCACCAGCGGACGGGGCTGGCGGGCAGGTTGCCGTTCGCGCCGTGTGGCAGGGGCCAGCGCCCGGCGCAGGAGACGGCGTGATCTTCGTACACCTGTATAATAGTGAGAGAGTGGATACGGAGCCGGTGGCGCAGGTGGTCACCCGTCCGGGCGGAGGGGCGCTGCCGCCGGCCAACTGGTTGCCCGGCACCCTGACCGACACCTACACGGTCATGCTGCCGGAAGACCTGCCGCCGGGCACGTATGTGGTGGCGCTGGGCATGTTTGAGGCACGCACAGGCGTCCGCTACCCGGTGACGGGCGCGGGCGCTGGCCCTGACCGGCGCTTGTTCATCGGTGAGATTGTGGTTGAGGAGACAGCGCAGTGAAGATCACTTTTTCGCTCAACGGCGAGGCGGTCACGTTGGATGCCGCGCCGAACGAGAGTTTGTTGCGCCTGCTGCGCCGCTATGGGGTCTTTGGCGTCAAGTATGGCGACGACCAAGGCATGAGTGGCACGGACGCCGTGCTGCTGGACGGCGCCCCGGTTGTGTCGTCGCTGATGCTGGCGGCCCAGGTCGCGGGCCGATTGGTTGTCACGATTGAGGGCATTGGCGGGAAGCAGGAACGCGGCTGGCGCGGGTCGGAGCCGCTGCACCCGTTGCAGGTGGCCTTCGTGGAGACGGGGGCGATCCAGTGCGGCTATTGTACGCCGGCGATGATCTTGGCGGCGAAGGCACTGCTGGCGCGCAATCCCCACCCGACCGAAAGCGATGTGCGCGATGCCCTGGCGGGCGTCCTTTGCCGCTGCACCGGCTACGTCAAGCCAGTGGAGGCGGTGCTGCGCGCGGCGGCGGTGATGCGCGGTGAGGAAGTCCCCCCGATCGGGCCGGGGCGGGCGATCCCGGTGCCAGCGGAAGTCTTCACGCGGTCGGCGGACTGGGCGGATGATGATGCCATGCCCCCCGCCGACTCCCCGCAGGCGCAGCCGGGCGCGCCGCAAGTGACCACGCGGACGCTGCCGGTGATGCTCGTCGCGCCGGAGGTGGACACGTTGCAACAGGTGGGCAAGCCCGCGCGCAAAGTGGACGCGCGCAAGCTCGTGCAGGGCAATCCGGCCTTCACTGATGACATTGAGTTTCGCGGGATGCTGGTCGGCAAGCTACTGCTCAGCCCGCACGCTCACGCGCTGATCACGCGCATTGACGCCAGCCGGGCGCGCGCGCTACCGGGCGTACACGCGGTGCTGACCCACGAAGACCTGCCGCGCGTGCCCTACACGACAGCAGGGCAGAGCGACCCGGAACCGGGGCCGCACGATAACTACAGCCTCGACAACAAGGTGCGCTTCGTCGGCGACCGGGTGGCGGCGGTTGCGGCGGAGACGGAGGAGATCGCGCGCAAGGCGTTGGAGTTGATCGAGGTCGAGTACGAGCCGCTGCCGGCCATCTTCGACCCGCGCGAGAGCATGAAAGAGGGCGCGCCCGTCCTGCACGACGAGCCGGAGAGCTGGCATATCGAGGACAGGACGCGCAACCTGGCCGCTGTTGTGGACTGGGAAGTGGGCAATGTGGAGGCGGGCTTCGCCCAGGCCGACCGCGTCTTCGAGGCGACGTACTACAGCCCGAAGGTGCAGCAGACGCCGCTGGAGCCGCATGTCACCGTCACGTGGTGGGAC
>DYGW01000012.1 GCA_020724485.1 Thermoflexus sp.
GACCCAGACGCAATCGATCTGCCGTGTCCTTCTCCTTTCTATCATACTAGACGCAATCGATCTGCCGTGTCCTTCTCCTTTCTATCATACTAGACGCAGAGAGCGCGGAGAAAAGCAAAGACTCTTCATAGTTCTCCTCAATGTTTTCCTCTGTGCCCTCTGCGTCTCCTCGGAAAAATGGGCTTCCGCCCTGACTGACAGTTCGATCCTTCCCGTGCGCAACCTCACCCCCTGACCCCCTCTCCGCCAGCGGAGAGGGGGAAGTTGAGCGCAGCGTGGGGGAAGGGGTTGGGGGATGGGGGGCAATCCCAACGCCCAAGTGCCCAGCCCTAACAGCTTGTTCGTGGACCCTGAGCGGGCGACCGGCCGGCGTGCCCGGCGTAACGCGCGTCCTGGTCACCGGGCCGGTGCCCGGCGTGGTGTATAGCATCACCGGCGCGGGCACGCGGCGCAAACGCAGGTCGCCAGCGAGGCCGGCACCCTGGTCATCGCCGATCCATGGCCGGGACTGATCACCCTGCAACTGGTGGGATACTGAACGGTGCAGCGATACCTCAAGAATTCATCAATTCTTTATAAATCACACGCGATTTTTATGGTATATTGATCCCGTTTGTGTAGGATGGAAGGGCCAAAGTAAAGGGCCTCTGTATCTCGTTTAGTACTGGTAGACTTTGCCTGCCAGCCGGAAACAATTCCCATGCTCTTCCCGAAAAAAACACCTCTGATGATCATCGCCCTGCTCACAGGGTTCGTTGTGTTGATGGCTATTGCGTCCAATGCCTTCATCGCGCACAGCATAGCCCAATTGGAACAGGAACACGCGCGCCAGCACATGCTCAGTGTGCAGCATCTCTACGATCGCGAACTGGCTGGGCTGGCGGCGCAGGCCGCCGACTGGGCGAACTGGGACGACACCTATACGTTCCTGGCAGACCACAACGAAGAGTACATCGAGTCGAACTACCCATTGGAGATGTTCCAGACGCTGGGACTCAACCTGGCCGTGCTGACCGATCTCTCTGGCCAGGTAGTTTTCAGCAAAGCCTATGATGCGCAGGCCGAGCGCGAAGCGCCCCCGCCTCCCTCGCTGCAAGGCGACCTGCTCGCGTCGCTGCTCGAACCCCCGCGCCCCCTGGCTGGCCTGCTAGACCTGCCCGAAGGGCCGTTGCTGGTCGCCGCCGAGCCGATCCTCACCAGCACGCGCACCGGCTCACCCAGGGGCGTGCTCACCTTCGGGCGCTGGCTGGATGACGACGTGCTCTCCTTCTTCGAAGAGGCCACAGGCGGCGAAATTGCCCTCGTCCCGTGGCAGGCTGACACTGTGCCCGCCGACTTCGCCGAGGCGCGCCAGCAGCTATCTGGCGCGGAGACGGTGTTTGCGCGCGCGCTCAACGACCACCGGATCGCAGCGTATGGGGCGCTATACGATATTTCCGGCAACCCGACGGTGATCTTGCGGACCGCCATCGAGCGCGACATTTACCAGCACTTCCTGGCCAGCCACGCGTTGTACACCACCCTGCTGATCATGTTTACGGCAGTGATGGGTCTGGTGATCATCCTGTTGGTGTGGCAGATGAAGGAGCAAGGGCAGGAACTGAGCGATATCCTCAACGGCAGTGCCGACCCGATCGTGGTTGTGACCGCCGACGGCACCATCCTGAAAGCCAATATAGCGTTCGAGACCCTGTGTGGGCCAGGGCAGCGCTCGCTGCTGGACGTTGTCTGCCCGGAACATCCCGAACACCAGGAGGCACTCCAACACAAGCTGCGCGAAGCGTCCACCCTGCAAACCACCCAGACCCTGGCCGAAGTGTCGTTCCGCCGCCAGTCTATGGCGCGCGAGACGGTGGAATTCGAGGTGATGCTCTCGCCCATCCGCGCCCGTCTCAAGCGTTCGCCGCGCCTCATCGCCACCCTGCACGACCTGGCCCTGCAAAAGCAGGTGGAGGCACACCTGCGCAGCGCCCTGAACCGCGAAGCGGAGATCAACCGGCTGAAGACGCAGTTTCTGTCCATCGCGTCGCACGAATTCCGCACACCACTGGCCGTCATCCTGTCTTCTACCGACACCCTCGAACATTACTGGGATCGTCAGACGGAGGAGGAACGCCACAAGCGTTTTGCCCGGATCAAGAACGCTGTCCAGACCATGCGTCAGCTCACCGACGATCTGCTAGTGCATGTCCGGACGGAGACGGGCGCGCTGGAAGTCCGCCCGGAGCCGACAGACATCAACACGCTGTGCGAGCGCCTGGTGAGGGAACTCTCGTTATCTCAGGAAAAAGACGTGCCAATCACTTTCCAGGCGGCGCCCTCGCCGCTGGTGATCCAGGCCGATCCCAACCTGATCACGCTGGTCGTGCGCAACCTGCTCTCCAACGCCGTGAAGTACTCTCCGGCGGGCAAGACGGTGTCGCTGAGCGTCGCTCAGGAGGCTGAGCGAACGACACTCACCATCCGCGATGAGGGGATCGGCATCCCGCTGGAGGAACAGTCTCACCTGTTCACGCCGTTCTTCCGGGCCAGCAATGTGGACACCATCGCGGGCAGTGGCCTGGGGCTGTCCATCATCAAGAAGGCGGTCGAGCTGCAGGGCGGGACGATCAGCTTTGAGAGCGTCCCCGGCCAGGGCACGACCTTCCGGGTGACACTGCCGCACCATGCGCCGGCTGTCGCTCCGGGAAACGGAAACGGACACACACAAGCCCTGCCGGTAGCTCCCCAGAACTGATGGCGCCTTGCTGAGATCGCAGTGTTTCGCCCTCCGGCCAGTCACAGGCCGGAGGGTATTCATTTCCGCCCAATCGCTGCCTTGATCTGCGCCGCCAGGTCGCGCACCGTTCCCACACCCTGCCCGCCGGCGCGCACCAGCGCGCTGCCGACGATGAAGCCCTCGGCCAGGCCGCTCATGGCCCGCGCCTGCTCCGGCCCGCTGATGCCGAAGCCGACCACGCGCGGGCAGTCGGTCTGCGCGCGCACCCGCGCCAGGAAGTCGCCCAGGCCGGGCGGCAGGGCCGCGCGCGCGCCGGTCACGCCCGTCACCGAGACGACGTAAATGAAGCCGCGTGTCCGTTCGGCCACCAGGCGGATGCGCGCGTCGGTGCTGGTGGGGGCCAGGAAGAAGATCAACGCCAGCCCTTCGCGTGCGCAGGCGGCAGCGAGCAGATCGGCCTCTTCTGGCGGCAGATCGGGGATGATCAGGCCGTCGGCACCGGCGGCGCGCGCATCGCGGGCGAAGGCATCCGGCCCGTAAGCCAGCACGGGGTTGAGGTAGCCCATCAGCAGCATAGGCTGGTGCACGCCGCGCGCGCGTAGCTCGCGCACCGCCTCCAGGCAGCGCCGGACGGTGACGCCGTTGCGCAGCGCGACCTGTGTCGCCGCCTGAATGGTCGGGCCGTCGGCCAGGGGGTCGCTGAAGGGTATGCCAATCTCAAAGCCGTCCACGCCCACTGCGGCCATGGCCTGGATTGCTTCCAGCGATGCCTCCACCGTCGGGTAGCCGACTGGGTAGTAGGGCAGAAAGGCGGCCCGCCCTTCGGCGCGGGTGCGGGCGAACATGGCGGCGAGGGCGTCCAGGCCAGTCTGCGTGCGTGTTGCCTGGCTCATGACTCACCTCCCAGCGCACTGATGACCGTGTCCAGGTCTTTGTCACCACGCCCGGACAGGTTGATCAGCAGGATGGCGTCGCGGGGCATGGTCGGCGCGCGCTTGATCGCTTCAGCGATGGCGTGTGCGCTCTCCAGGGCGGGGATGATCCCCTCAAGCTGGCTGAGCAGTTGAAACGCGGCCAGGGCTTCGTCGTCGGTCGCCACCGTGTAGAAAGCGCGCTCGATCTGCCGCAGGTAGGCGTGCTCCGGCCCCACCGACGCATAGTCCAGCCCGGCGGAGATGCTGTGCGTGTCGGTGATCTGTCCGTCGGCGTCCTGCAGGACGAACGAGCGCGTGCCATGCAGCACGCCGGGCCGCCCACGCGCCGAATCGGCGAAGCGGGCGGCGTGCTCCCCGGTGGCAATACCCCGCCCGCCCGCCTCCACGCCGATCAGGTCTACGTCCTCGTCGTCGCGGAAAGCGTGGAACAGGCCGATAGAATTGCTGCCGCCACCCACGCAGGCGATGCAGGCGTCGGGCAGTCGCCCAGCCTGAGCGAGAATCTGGGCGCGGGCCTCGACCCCGATCACGCTCTGGAACTCGCGCACGATCAGGGGGTAGGGGTGTGGGCCGAGCGCCGAGCCGAGCAGGTAGTGCGTGGTGGTGACGTTGGTCACCCAGTCGCGGATGGCTTCGTTGATGGCGTCCTTGAGCGTGCGGCTGCCGCTTTCGACGGGGATCACTTCTGCGCCGAGCAGCTTCATGCGGAAGACGTTGGGACGCTGACGGGCCATGTCCACGCTGCCCATGTAGACGTGACACTCCATGCCCAGCAGGGCGCAGACGGTCGCCGTCGCCACGCCATGCTGACCCGCGCCTGTCTCGGCGACGATACGTCGTTTGCCCATGCGCTCGGCGAGCAGCGCCTGGCCGAGGGCGTTGTTGATCTTATGCGCGCCGGTGTGTGCCAGGTCTTCGCGCTTGAGGTAGATGCGCGCCCCGCCCAGGTAATCGCTGAGACGGGCGGCGTAGGTGAGCGGCGTCGGGCGGCCCGTGTAGGTCGCCTGGAGATCGGCGAAGCGCCGCTGAAAGGCCGGGTCGTGCCGCGCGCTCTCAAAGGCGGCGATCAACTCGTCCAGCGCGGGGACGAGCGTCTCCGGCACGAAGCGCCCGCCGAATTCGCCGAAGTAGCCGCGCGCGTCGGGCAGCGCGGAGGTCATCACAGGAGGTTGTGCAGTCATCATGTGCTTCCCATTCCTTGATCGGCTGATTTCACTGCCGCAATGAAGGCGCGGACGCGCTCGAAGTCTTTGACGCCGGGGGCGCGCTCGACGCCGCTGGCCACATCCACGCCCCAGGGCCGGATGGCCCGTACCCGCTGTGCTACGTTCTCCGGCGTCAGTCCACCAGCGAGCATGACGCGCGGCGCAATCTCAATCACTGCCCGCGCCACGTCCTCGCTCGCCTGCTCGCCCGTACCCCCGTAGAGCAGCGGGTGATAGGCGTCTACCAGCAGTGCTGGCAGGCGGTCATCGCCAGGGGCATGAGGCAGAGCAGACAGCGCCGAGGCGCGCGCGTCGGGCACATCCCGCGGACGCAGCGCCTTGAAGGCGCGCCCGTCCAGGGCGGCGAGTGTCTCCGGCGGCTCGTCCCCGCTGAGCTGCGCCGCGTCCAGTCCCACTTCGGTCAGGATGGAGGCGATGGTGGAGGCATCGGCGTTGACGAAGACGCCTACCAGCAGTGGGCAGGCTGTCCCCAGGATGCCGCGCAGCCCCGCGACGAGCGCGCGCGCTTTCTCCGGCGCAAGGTAGCGCGGGCTGGACGGGTAGAAGTTCAGGCCGAGCAGGTCGGCCCCTGCCACGGCGCAGCGCAAGGCGTCGTCGAGGGTCGTCACGCCGCAAATCTTGATGCGCGTCATCGGGATACCTCGCGCGGCTGACTGCTCAGTTCGCGGACGCGCTCCCCTACGTCCGACGCGGTCACCAGCGCCTCGCCGACCAGCACGGCGTGTGCGCCCGCCGCGCCCATGCGCCAGACATCGTCCACAGTGAAGATGCCACTCTCGGCGACCAGGGTCACGCCTTCTGGCAGCAGGCCGGCCAGGCGCTCGGTCGTCGCCAGGTCCACGGTGAAAGTGCGCAGGTCGCGATTGTTGACGCCGATCAGCGGCGCGCCGAGGGCCAGCGCGCGCGCCAACTCGGTCTCCTCGTTCACCTCGACCAGGGCAGCCATGCCCAATTCCGTCACCAGCGCGTGCAGATCGGCCAGGCGCGCGTCGTCCAGGGCAGCGACGATGAGCAGTACAGCGTCCGCGCCCGCAGCGCGCGCCTCGTAGACCTGATAGGGATCGAGCACGAAGTCCTTGCGCAGGACGGGGACGCTCACTGCCGCGCGGACGGCGGTCAGGTGAGCCAGGTCGCCGCCGAAGAAGCGTTCGTCGGTGAGCACGGAGATAGCTGCTGCGCCGTTGGCGGCGTAGATCGTCGCCAGGGCGACCGGATCGAAGTCGGCGAGCAATATGCCGCGCGAGGGTGATGCCCGCTTGATCTCGGCGATCAGCGCGACGGTCTCGCGGCGCACGGCGGCCAGCATGTCGCGCGGCGGGGGCGCTTCCCGCGCGGCGGCGATCACTGTTGCCGCGCTCGCGCTGGCCTTGCGCGCCGCGATCTCCTCGACCTTGTGCGCCAGGATATTGTCCAGCACGGTCTGCGTGCGGACGAAGTCACTCGCCATGGGCCAACTCCTGGCTGAAGGCGATCAGCGCGTCCAGTTTGGCCAGCGCCGCGCCGCTGGCGATGGAGTCAGCGGCCAGGGCGATGCCTTCCTCGAAGTCGCGCGCGCGCCCCGCTGCCACCAGCGCCGCGCCCGCGTTGAGCAGCACCACGTCGCGCTTGGCGCTGTTGATCTCGCCGCTGAGGATGCCGCGCAGGGTGCGCGCGTTCTCCTCGGCATCGCCGCCGAGCAAGTCCCAGATGTGGGCAGGGGTCAGATGATAGTCCATTGGATCGAGTTCGAAGGTGCGCACCGCGCCGTCGGCGTAGTGACTGACAATGTTGGGGCCGGTCGTGGTCAGCTCGTCAATGTTGCCATAGCCGCAGACCACAATGGCCGAGATCGCCCCCAACTCGCCGAGCACGCTGGCCAGGTATTCGGTCAGGTCGGGCGCGAAGACGCCCATCAGTTGGCGGCGCGCGCCCGCCGGATTGGTGAGCGGGCCGAGAATGTTGAAGATGGTGCGCACGTGCAGGTCGCGGCGCGGGCCAAGCGCGTACTTCATGGCCGGGTGCAGCCTGGGCGCGAACAGAAAGCCGATGCCGATCTCGTCCACGCAGCGCCCGACCTGTTCGGGCGTCAGGTCGAGGTTGACGCCCAGGGCGGCGAGCACGTCAGCGCTGCCGCAACGGCTGGTGCTGGCGCGGTTGCCGTGCTTGGCGATGCGCACTCCTGCCCCCGCCGCTACAAAGGCCACCGTCGTGCTGATGTTGAACGTGCCGGATTTGTCGCCGCCGGTGCCGCAGGTGTCGAGCAGGTCGCCGTCGGAACGGGTGGGGACTTTGATGGCGTTGGCGCGCATGGCGCGGGCGCTACCCAGAATCTCGGCTTCGGTCTCGCCCTTCATGCGCAGCCCCATCAGGTACGCGCCGATCTGCGCGTCGGTTGCTTCGCCGCGCATGATCTGGTTCATCACCGCCTCGGCTTCTTCGGCGCGCAGTTGCCCGAAGCGGCTGATGATGTCAATGGCTCGTTGGATGTCAAGTGCTGGGGTCATGGTATTTCCTCGTGGTGGTGAGTTATCGGTTATCAGTGATCAGTTGTCAATGGTCAGTTACCGGTGATCAGTGGCCGGCTGCCAGTCAGTAGGGTGTATGCGCTCTACTGAAAACTGAAAACCGATCCCTGAACACTCCTTCCCTACAGACGGTTTTCCAGGAAATTCTGCAGAATGCGCGCCCCGAAGCGGGTGAGGATGCTCTCCGGATGGAACTGCACGCCCACCACCGGATGGTGCTTGTGGCGCAGCGCCATCACCTCGCCCGCCTCGGTGAAGGCGGTGACCATCAGCGCGTCGGGCAGTGGCTCCTCGACGATCAGACTGTGATAGCGCGTGGCCTCGAACGGGCTGGGCACGCCGGTGAACAGCGCGGCGTTCTTGTGGTAGATCAGGCTGGTCTTGCCGTGCATCAGGCGCGGGGCGCGCACGACGCGCCCGCCATAGGCCTGGCCGATGCACTGCTGGCCCAGGCACACGCCCAGGATCGGCGTCGTCGGCCCCAAGGCGCGGACCACGTCGAGCGAGATGCCGCCGTCGTCGGGCGTGCCGGGGCCGGGCGAGATGACGATGTGCGACGGGCGCAGGGCGCGTATCTCGTCAAGGGTGATCTGGTCGTTGCGGGCCACCGTCAGATCGGCGCCCAGCTCGCCCATCAATTGCACCAGGTTGTAGGTGAAGCTGTCGTAGTTATCAATCACCAGGATCATGGCCGCCTCCCTCGAAAGCAGCCTTCCGTAGGGGCGCTGCTCTGCCGCGCCCGTGAACCGCAAGGCATCATCCTGTGTGCTCCTGCTATCCCAATCCACGCTCGGCGTTCTGCACGGCCACGGCCACTGCCCGCGCCTTGTTGACCGTCTCCTCATACTCGCGGGCCGGGTCGCTGTCGGCGACGATCCCCGCCCCGGCCTGGAAGGTCACCTGGTCGCCGCGCATGAGCATGGTGCGGATGGTGATGCAGGTGTCCATCGAGCCGTCGAAGCTGAAGTAGCCCACCGCGCCGCCATACGGCCCGCGCCGCGTGCCCTCAAGCTCCTCGATGATCTCCATGGCCCGCACCTTCGGCGCGCCGCTGAGCGTCCCGGCGGGGAAGGTGGCCCGCAGCAGGTCGAAGGCGCTCAGCCCGGCGCGCAGCCGCCCCTGTACCTGGCTGACGATGTGCATGACGTGCGAGTAACGCTCGACGATCATCATGTGCGGCACGCGCACTGTGCCATACTCGCACACGCGGCCCAGGTCGTTGCGCCCCAGGTCCACCAGCATGACGTGCTCGGCGCGTTCTTTCTCGTCGGCCAGCAGCTCGGCGGCCAGCGCGTCGTCCTCGGCTTCGTCGCGCCCGCGCGGGCGCGTCCCGGCGATGGGCCGCACGGTGGCGATGCCCTCCTCCAGGCGCACCATCATTTCCGGCGAGGCGCCGATCAAGGCCAGGTCATCGCTGAAGCGCAGAAAGAACATGTAGGGCGAGGGGTTGAGCGCGCGCAGTGCCCGGTAGATGGTGAACGGCGGCGCGCACGTCCGGCGGCTGAAACGCTGCGAGAGCACGATCTGGAAGGCGTCCCCGGCGGCGATGTACTCTTTGGCCGCGCGGACGTTGGCCTCGAACTGGGCGCGGGTGACGTTGGAGCGCAGATCGCCGTCGCTCGCTTCGGGGCACTCATCAATATACGGCAACGGGGCGGCCAGCGCGTCGAGAATCTGGTCAATGCGGCGCACGGCGTCGTCGTAGGCGGCGTCGGGATCGCCGGTGTTGTGCGCGTTGGCCAGGACGATGAGCTGGTGCTTGGCGTGGTCGAAGATGACCAGCGTATCGGCCAGCAGGAAGGCGGCGTCCGGCACGTTCAGGTCGTCGCCCGCGGTGGCCGGCAGCCGCTCGAAATGGCGCACGACATCGTAGCTGAGGTAGCCGACCGCCCCGCCGACGAAGCGCGGCAGCCCTTCCAGCCGCACCGGGCGGACGCGCTCAAACTCGGCGGCGATGACGTGCAGCGGGTCTTCGCCGGGGGCCAGGTCGCGTGTGGTCGTCTGGCCGTGCCGGACGACCGTCACCGCCCGGCCCTGGACGGTGATCATCCCCTTGGGGTTCACACCCAGGAACGAGTAGCGCCCGACCTGCTCGCCGCCCTCGACACTTTCCAGCAGGAACGACGACGTGCCCATGCCGGCCAGCTTGAGATAGACCGAGACGGGCGTCTCCAGGTCGGCCAGCAGCGTGCGATAGACGGGGAGCAGATCGCCGCGCTCGAACAGGCGCTGAGCCGCCGTCCGATCCGGGGTGATCGGCGCGCGTGTGCGCAGGTGTTCCGGTGACAGTGCCATCAGTGCGCCTCCCGCAGAATTGCCCCAAACGAAAAGAATCTCCCCCTGCGCTCAAGGACGAGAAGAGGAGATTCCCGCGGTGCCACCCTGATTAAGCGACTGTCCCCAGAAACAAAAACATCCCCGGTGAATGCGCGGAGATGCGGGAGAAGCCAGCTTCACTCGTTGAGGTACGGACGCAGCCTGGCTGACCTGGGCTGCCTCGATACCCGTCACCCTGCTAACGGTGGTGTCTCCGGTGCGGGCTAGTGGCGCGAGCGCGTTCGACCGCACAGCTCCCTGGCCCATTCCACACCGGCGCTTGTACCGCCTTCGCAGCCCCTGGCGGCTCTCTGAACACCGCTTCGGTGTGTACTATTCCAGATCAACGCTTTTGCGCGTATGCAACTGTCTCCAAAAGGTAGCAGGGTTTGGCGGGGTTGTCAAGGAGTTTGGGCAAAGCGACCAAAGGGGACGTTGAGCTTCACCGAGGGGCGTTCCATAGCAGACTTCCGAAGTCTTCGAAAACTTCGGAAGTCTGGCGAGCCGCCGCCCACCGGCCTCGCGCCCAAAACGTGCAGCGCCTCCCGCTCCCCCTATTCGCCGCGCGGCTGTGGTATACTCCCGCGCGACACACGGACACGCGATCACCCAAAGGGAACGAGCAACCCGATGCTGACCGATCTGACGCTGAGCGAGGCGCAGGCCCAACTGCACGCGGGGGCGATCACCGCCGTCGCGCTGGCCCAGGCGCACCTGGAGCGCATCCGCGCGCTGGAGCCAGACCTCCACGCCTACCTGACCGTGACTGAAGACCTGGCCCTGCAAGCCGCCGAAGACGCCGACCGCCGCCGCGCCAACAGCGACGACTCCCCGCTATTGGGCATTCCCCTGGCGATCAAGGACGTGCTGATGACGCGCGGCGTGCCAACGACCGCCGGATCGCGCATCCTGGAGGGCTTCGTCCCGCCCTACACCGCCACCGCCGTGCAGCGCTTGCTCGACGCCGGGGCGGTCATGCTCGGCAAGACCAACACGGACGAGTTCGCCATGGGGTCGTCCACCGAGAACTCCGGCTACGGCCCCACGCGCAATCCCTGGGACGTGACGCGCGTGCCCGGCGGCAGCAGCGGGGGCAGCGCCGCTGCCGTCGCCGCGCGCATGGCCCTCGGCGCGCTGGGCACGGATACCGGCGGCAGCGTGCGCCAGCCGGCGTCGTTCTGTGGCGTGTGCGCGCTCAAGCCGTCCTATGGCCGCGTGTCGCGCTACGGGCTGATCGCCTTCGCCTCATCGCTGGATCAGGTGGGCGTGTTCGGGCGGTCAGCCGCCGATCTTGCCGTGTTGCTGGGTGCCATCGCCGGGCACGACCCGCGCGACAGCACCAGCATGGCCCTGCCCGCCCCGGACTATACCGCCGCCCTGACCGGCGACATTCGCGGGCTGCGCGTGGGCGTCCCGCGCGAGTATTTCGTCGAGGGAATGCAGCCGGAGGTCGAGGAAGCGGTGCGCGCGGCCATTGACCAGCTCGCCGCGCTCGGCGCGGAGGTGCGCGCGATCAGCTTGCCGCACACCGAGTACGCACTGCCGGTCTACTACCTGATCGCGCCGTCGGAGGCGTCGGCGAACCTGGCCCGCTTCGACGGGGTGCGCTACGGCCCGCGCGACGCGCAGGGGGCGCTGTGGTCCACCTACAAGGCCACGCGCGGCAGAAGCTTCGGCCCCGAAGTCAAGCGGCGGATCATGCTCGGCACCTACGCACTCTCCGCCGGCTACTACGACGCCTACTACCTGAAAGCGCAGAAAGTCCGCACGCTGATCAAGCAGGATTTCGACCGCGCCTTCGCCGAGGTAGACGTGATCGCCGCGCCCACCACGCCGACGACCGCCTTCCGCATTGGCGAGAAAGCCGACGATCCGCTGGCGATGTACCTGTCGGACGTGTTCACGCTCTCGGCGAGCCTGGCGGGGATCGTGGGGGCGACCGTGCCCTGCGGCTTCGACGGGGGCGGCCTGCCCATCGGCCTGCAGATCATCGGCCCGGCGTTCGACGAGCCGACCGTGTTACGCGCCGCCGACGCCTACCAGCGCGCGACCGCCTGGCACACACGCCGCCCGCCGCTGTGAGCGGGGGCGGAAAGCGGACTTCCGAAGTTTGGTGGACTTCGGAAGTCTATGTCAGAGAGCCTGACTATGAGGGACAGCGGGGCAGCGTCTCCCAAAAGCGGTTTCCCCCGCTCACAACGTGTAGGTGCCGCCCGGATCGAGCACGACCGGCATGGCGTCGGTCTCGTTCTGGACGCGGCGCGCCCATAGCGTCACGTCCTGGGCGATGGCGTCGAAGGTGTTGTAGTGCATGGGCATGACCACTTTGGGCCGCAGCAGGGCAATGGCCTTCAGCGAGCCGTCAATGCCCATCGTGTAATAGTCGCCAATGGGCAGCATAGCCAGGTCAATCCCCTCCTCGCCGATGAGCTGCATCTCCAGGAAGACGGCGGTATCGCCCGCATGGTAAATCTTCGGCCCGGCGTCGGTCTTGATCAGGATGCCGTTGGGCTGCCCGCCGTAGGAGCCGTCCGGCAGCGATGAGCTGTGGTGGGCGATGGTCAGCTCGACGCGCCCGAACGGCAGCCTGACCCCGCCGCCGGGATTGATGCCGTGCACGTGCTCCAGACCGTGCCTGGTGCGCAGCCAGCCGCCGATCTCATTGTTGGCGACGACGGTCGCCCCGGTGCGCCTGGCGATGGCCGGCGCGTCGCCGATATGGTCGCCGTGCCCGTGCGAGAGCAGGATGAAGTCCGCGTCCAGGTCGCCGGACCTGGCCGACGCCAGGGGGTTGCCCGTCAGGAAGGGGTCAATCAGGATGCGGTGCGTGCCAATTTGCAGCGCAAAACCCGAATGACTGAGCCACGTCACTTGAATCGCCATCGTCACAAACTCCCTTCGTAAGCCTCCAAAACGTTCTGTCATTCATAGTTGAGCTATGTCAAGTATACGCTGCGGCGCGCGCATTGGCAATTCGCTGCGCGGTGGGGGCATCTCACGCCAGGGGCGAGATTCTTCGAACCGCCGAGACGCAGAGGACGCAGAGTAAAGACAGGTGAAGAACGTTTATTGGTTCTTCTCCGCATTCTCGGCGTCTCTGCGGTGCTGCTCTGCCCCACAGACGAAATGCCCCCATGCGGTGCGGAACGCACACAATCTTCGGGCGCGCCCAAGATTTCAGGCAGCCCGCGCCGCTGTGCAACTTAAGCCATTCCTTAAATGACTTGACATCGAACATAGGTTCGGCCTATAATGAAGAGCAAAATGCGAACTATTGTGCGAAAAGCACGGAGCGACTCCTATGGAACGACACGCCCTCTCTGAACGCCAGAAGAAGATTCTCAAGTTCATTGAGAATTTTCTGGCCAAGCATGGTTACCCGCCGACCATCCGCGATATTGGCGAGGCGGTTGACATCGCCTCGACCTCGGTGGTCAACTACAACCTCAACAAGCTGGTGGATCGCGGTTACATCAAGCGCGATCCCAAAGTCTCGCGCGGGCTATGGCTGGCTAACCAGGAACCGCCGGCCAAAGAGCTGTCGGTCGGTTATGCTGACCCGGCCAGCCTGATCCAGATTCCGTTGGTGGGCAAGATCGCGGCCAGCGCCCCGGTGCCGCTGCCCGGCGAGGACTTCGGCTACTACTACGACACCGACGACCTGATCGAAGTGCCGCAGTCCATGATCGGCGCGGCGCACCGCGAAGACCTGTTCGCGCTGCGCGTCACTGGCGATTCGATGATTGACGCGATGGTGGCTGACGGCGACATCATCATCCTCAAGCGGCAGAATGTCGCGCACAACGGGGACATGGTGGCGGTGTGGCTCACCGAGCGCGGCGAGACGACGCTCAAGAAATACTTCCACGAGGGCAAGAAAGTCCGCCTGCAGCCGGCCAACCCGCTGATGGACCCGATCTACGTGGACGCCGACAAGGTGAACGTTCAGGGCCGCGTGCTGGCCATTCTGCGCGCGCTGCATTAGGCTGCGCCTGCGCCACACGCCAGGTCCTTGCCCTGTATAACCGGCTCCTTCCCCTCGCCCGCCGTGCTGTCGCTCCGTGCTGGCGCAAGGGAGGGAGTCGGTGTGTGTCTGGGCGGCAGTGTGCTACATTCTGGGCGGTGATCAGTCTGCATCCGAGGGAGAGAGCACCCATGCCCGCTGTTGGTGAGAAAGCGCCCGATTTCGCCCTGAAGAACCAGAACGGCGAGACCGTCCGCCTGAGCGATTTTCGCGGCCAGAGGGTCGTCCTCTTCGCCTTTCCGAAGGCGGCCACATCCGGCTGCACTACCCAGGCGTGCGGTTTCCGCGACCAGTTCCCCAAGATCGAGGTCGCCAACGCGGTTGTGCTGGGCCTCAGCCCGGACGAGCCAGGGGACTTGCTCAAGTGGCAGCAGGCCGAGAACCTGCCCTACGACCTGCTTTCCGACCCCGATCATGCCGTGCTGGAGGCATGGGGCGCGTGGGGCGAAAAGTCCATGTACGGCAAGACCTACATGGGCGTGCTTCGCTCGCACTGGATCATTGACGAAGAGGGGCGGATTGCCGACGCGCAGATCAAAGTCAGCCCGACGGACAGTGTGGCGCGGGCGGTGGCGTTCCTGGGCGGGTAGCGGCTCCCGTCGCTAGACCGTCACCGCGTAGGCCATCAACGCCGCCAGCCCCGCCGCATAGGCGACTGACGCCAGCGCCCACCGCTCGACCGGGTTCTTGTCCACGACGCTGAACCCGCTCTCGGCGGTGGGATCGCGCTGGAGCCGATAGGCTGGCCCGATGAACCAGGCCAGGACAACACCCCCCACCAGCCCGCCGATGTGCCCCGCGTTGTCAATGCGGAAGCTGGTCGCCCCCGTCGAGGCGAAGAAGCCCAGTCCCAGGTTGATCAGCATCAGGACGACCAGGTGAGTCAGGTGTTGGCGTCCGGCGGTGCCGTGTAGCTCGCGGTGCTGGTGGAAATAGACCATCTCTGCGCCGAAGATGGCGAAGATGGCCCCCGACGCGCCGACCGACGGCGCATCGGTGAAGATGAAGCTGGCCAGCGAGCCGGACAGCCCGCCGAGCAGATAGACGA
Organism: Thermoflexus sp.; assembly: GCA_020724485.1. Taxonomy (GTDB): domain Bacteria; phylum Chloroflexota; class Anaerolineae; order Aggregatilineales; family Aggregatilineaceae; genus UBA2029. Next base: position 14,773 of record DYGW01000012.1, read on the forward strand.
TGGCGAAGCGCGGCGTGCCAAACAGCGCCTCCACATCGCGCCCCAGCACGAACAGCGCATAGCCGTTGAAGATGATATGCGTCAGGTTCAGGTGCAGGAACATCGAGGTGAACAGCCGGTAATATTCGCCGTCGCGGATCGCCTCGTTGATCTTGGCCCAGTCATTCAGGAACAAGACCTGTTCGCGGGCGGGCAGGCTGAAGAAGTAGAAGAAGATGAGCACGATGACGCCCAACAGCACGTAGGTGAGGCGCGGCTCGGCGACCGTCATGCGCACGGCAACGCGGCGCACGCCGGGCGGCTGCGGCGCTTCGGGCGAGTCGCTGGGCGGCTGGAAGGGATGTCTCATCGGGTGGTCCTTGCTCAATCGCTGCGAGTGATAGGTTTTGAGTCAGGAGTACGGGACAGCCTCCGGCTCATCACGCAAGACACATAACCCGCTGACCCAGGTTTGGCCTGGCTTCTGCACCAGATTGTACCCCAATCCCCGCGCGCATCGCCCGTGTCCAGCATGAGAGTCGTGTTAGAACTCCTGCCCCAAAAAGTTGCGTTTGCGCCGTTTTCCACTAAACTGAGAGTAGCATGAGTTGCCTCACCTCCTGTGAGGCCAGGGCGTTTTCGTCAAAGGATGTTAAGAGGAGCAAACGTATGTTGAAGAGACTCACTGTCTTGGCAGTTCTGGTGGCGCTGGTCGCCAGCGGAGTCGCGTCCGTTGTCGCGCAGGACGAGATCATTTTCGGCATGGTGCTGGTCGGCCCCAAAGATGACCGGGGCTGGAGCCAGGCGCACTACACCGCCGGGCAGTACGTTGAGGCGAACCTGCCCGGTGCCAAGATGATCGTCCTGGAGAGCCTGAACACGGCAGCCCGCCCGGAAACGACGCTCGACCAGGTCGTGGAGGACATGGTGGCCCAGGGCGCTCAGCTCGTTCTCACCACGTCGGCGGACTTCGAGGTTGACACCACTGTAGTCGCGGAGCTTTACCCGGATGTCGTCTTCATCAACATCTCCGGCGATGACGCCCTGTGGGGCATTGCCTCGGACAACCTGGGCAACATCATGGGCCAGATGGAATACGGCAAGATGATCGCCGGCTGCGCCGCTGCCCTCAAGACGCAGACGGGCAAGATCGGCTACGTCGGCCCGCTGATCGATCCGGAGACGATCCGCCTGACCAACTCGGTCTATCTGGGGGCGCGCTACTGCTACGAGAATTATCGCGGCATGGACCCCGACACGCTGGACTTCGCCGTGACCTGGATCGGCTTCTGGTTCAACATCCCCGGCTTCACACTCGACCCGACCGAGGTCTCCAACGCCTTCATTGATGACGGGCGCGACGTGCTGATCTCCGGCATTGACACCACCGAGGCGATTGTCGTGGCCAAGCAGCGCGCCGCTGAAGGCGCTGCCGTCTGGGCCATCCCCTACGACTTCGAGGGTGCCTGCGAAGAAGCCCCCGAGATCTGCCTGGGCGTGCCGTACTTCCACTGGGGGCCGGCTTACCTGGAGACGGTCAAGGCCGTGCAGGACGGCACCTGGACCGCCTCGTGGGACTGGAACGGCCCGGACTGGTCGGACATCAACAATCCTGAGGCCACCGCGGTGGGTTACCTCTATGGCGACGGCCTGACCGATGAGGACATCGCCACGCTCGACGAGTTCATTGCCGGGCTGGCGGCGGGCGCGATGGGCGAAGAGGGCGGCATCAACCTGTGGGTTGGCCCGCTCAGTTTCCAGGATGGCTCAGTCTTCCTGGCCGAAGGTGAGGTCGCCACGCCGAAGCAGGTCTGGTTCCAGGCGGCCAACGCCGAGGAAGCCACCGCGCCTGAGGAAGTGACTCCGCCGCAGCTTCTGGCCGGCGTGCAGGGCGCGAGCAAGTAGCATTGACCGTGCAGTGTGCAGGGAGAGGGGTGCTGTTGCCCCTCTCCCTTTAGTTTTACTTGTAGAAGATGCCTAGTGCGATTTGACGATCGTGATCGGTAGTCGCTTGTAGGAGCGGGTTTGGAAACCCGCTCCTACAAGACATCTTGCGCGCGCTGCCCGTCTTGAATGTCAAATCTCACTAGACTTCGCTGGAAAGCTGGTTGTTGGTTTCTGGTTCTTGGCTGTTGGGCGGGCATCAAGCGCCAGCCACCAATTACCAATAACCTATCATCAATCACCGGCGGTAGCGGCATCATACTATTCTGATTTCGTCCTGATCGCTCCATCAACCTCGTATTGAGACGCTTATGCGCGTTGAACTGCAACACATCTCCAAGGCTTTCGGGCGCGTGCGAGCCAACCAGGACATCTCGCTGACGTTCGAGGGCGGGCGTATCTACGCCATCCTCGGCGAGAACGGCGCCGGCAAAAGCACGCTGATGAAGATCATGTCCGGCTACCAGTCGGCGGACAGCGGCGCCATTCTCGTTAACGATCAGCCGGCCACGCTGAGCGCGCCGACCGACGCCATTGAGCACGGCATCGGTATGCTCTACCAGGACCCGCTCGACTTCCCGCCCTTCACCGTGCTGGAGAACTTCATCGCCGGGCGACCGGGCGGTTTTTTCCCCGACAGCGAGCGCGCGCGGCGCGCCTTCCTGGCTCTGACCGAGCGTTTCGGCTTCGCCCTGGACCCCGATGCCTACGTGGATATACTGACCATCGGCGAGCGCCAGCAGCTTGAGATTATGCGCCTGCTGTCGCTCAATGTGCAGGTGCTGGTGCTCGACGAGCCGACGACGGGCATCAGCGCCGAGCAGAAGAACGCCCTGTTCAGCGTGCTCAAGTCGCTGGCCCGCGACGATGGGATGACCATCATTCTGGTCTCGCACAAGCTCGAAGACGTGATCGAGCTATGTGACTACGCCTTTGTGCTGCGGCGCGGGCGACTGGTTGGCCAAAAAGCTATCCCCTGCCCGATCAGCGACCTGGTCGCGCTGATGTTCGGCAAGGTCATCGAGCGCCAGGAGCGCCCGCTGGTTGTCTGCGGCTTGCCGGTGCTCAGCGTCCAAGACCTGCGCGTGATCAGCCAACGCCTGACGGTTGAGCACCTTTCGCTGGAAGTGTGCGAGTCGGAGGTGATCGGCCTGGCCGGGCTAGATGGCAGCGGGCAGGCCGAGTTCATTCGCGCCTGCACCGGCCTCTACCCGCCAGAGAACGGCGTGATCCGCATCAATGGCCGCGACATGACCCGCGCGTCCTATCACGCCTTCAAGCGGGCGGGGGTCGCCTTCCTGCCCGCCGGACGCATGGAGGAGGGGTTGATCAAGGGCATGACCCTCACCCAACACTTCGCGCTGACGCTGCCCAGCCGTGCGCCCTGGGTCAACTGGATGCGCGCCTGGCGCGTGACCGGCGAGCGTATCCAGCACTTCAACGTCAAGGGGCGGCCCGGCAGTCCCGTCCAGACGCTCTCTGGCGGCAACCAGCAACGCTTCGCGCTCTCGCTGCTGCCGCAGAAACTCAGGCTGCTGCTGCTGGAGCACCCCGCACGCGGCCTGGACGTGGAGAGCGCCAATTACATCTGGGAGCAGCTTCTGGCCCGCCGGGCCAATGGCACGGCCATCGTGTTCATTTCCGCCGAACTGGACGAGATCGTCGCCTACAGCGACGGCATCCTGGTCTTCTTCGGCGGGAGCGTGACGCTGGTCGAAGACCCGACCGAGATGACGGCCAACCGCCTGGGTGAGCTAATCGGAGGGAGGCTATAGCATGGCTCCAACAATCCGCCAACGCCCATCCTCCAGCGCGCGCACCGGCGCTACGTGGCGCTATGTGCTCGACCTGCTGCCGGCGATCCTCGCTCCCTTCTTCGGAATCGCGGCGGCTCTGCTGATCATCGTGCTCATCCTGGAATGGCAGGGCGCCGATCCGCAGGTGGCCTGGGATTACGTCTATGAGGGCACGCTGGAGTCGGCGGCCAAGCGCGCCGACCTGGTCGCCTTCTGGATGCCGCTGGCCGTCGCCTCCTTCGGCCTGGTGCTGACCTACACCGCCGGATTGTGGAACATCGGCGTGGAAGGCCAGATCATGATGGGCGCCATCGGCGCGACGTGGGCGGTGCGCCTCTTCGCCGAGAGCAGCAGCCCGCCGCTGGGCCTGCGCCTGGGGCGCGACGGTATTCTCTTCATGTGCTTCGTATTCGCAGCGCTCACCGGGGCGCTGTGGGCATTCCTGGCCGGCGTGCTCAAGACGCGCGGCGGCGTCAACGAGATTTTCAGCGGCGTGGCACTCAATTTCATCGCCCAGACGTTCAACATGTACCTGATCTCCAACGGCGGGCCGTGGCAGCCGCCCGGCAGCCGTGCCACTGAGACCGCGCGCTTCCCGGAGAACGCGCGCCTGCCCAGCTTTGAAGAGTACCGGCGGCTCAGCCCCACCACGATCTACATCACCATCGGGGCGTTCGTGGTGGTGGCGTTGATCATGTACGTCTCGCGCTGGGGCTTGCAGCTTCGCGCCCAGGGCAAGAACCGCAAATCGGCGTTCTTGCTCGGCGTGCGCACCGACCGCAACACCCTGCTGGCGATGGCCGCCTGTGGGAGCATGGCCGGGCTGGCCGGGGCGTTTCGCGTGCTGGCCCCGGACGTGACCAAGCTCACCGCCACGCCGTCCGGCGGGATCGGCTTCCTGGCGATTCTGGTCGTGCTGCTGGCGAGCATGTCGGCTATCCTGACGCCGTTCGTCTCGTTCGTGTTCGCCGTGCTGTCCAAGGGCGGCCAGCGCCTGGAAAGCGGCTTCCAGTGGGATCACGACCTGCTGCTCGACCGCTCGCTGGTGCGCGTGTTGCAGAGCACGATCGTGCTGATGGTCGTGTTGGCCTTCGGCGCGCGCAACCGCTTCTTCCCGCCGCACAGCGCCCAGCCCGCCGTGGACGATGAAGACGTAGACCGGACGTAGCGGCGATGGCACGGTGGGAGTACCTGATGGTTTATCTGTCGGGTGAGCTTGACTTCCCCGACGCGGTTGAGCGGGGCGAGCGGCTCAGTTGGGCGGGCAAATCGCTTACCCAGCAGTTGAACGAGCGCGCCGCGCAGGGCTGGGAGATCATTGACCTGCGCTGGCTGGCGGAGATTGAGCTGATGGTGACTTTCCGCCGCCCGCTGGCAAACCTGGCGCATGAGGATCAGGAGGGGTGATGGCTGTCCGGTTGGCGAGCGTGGCCCAAAACCATACCGCTTGACGACAACCAGCAGCCAATCGCACCCTTCAACCAATAACCAGTAACCAACAACCGACACTGAAGACTGACGACTGATCACCGAATGAGGCAATCATGACCGGCTTAGAAAGCACCCTGCGCGGGATTGTGCGCGCTGCCGCCCCCATCGTCATCGCTGGGCAGGGCGAGTTGCTCACCGAGCGCGCCGGCGTGATCAACCTGTCGCTGGACGGGACGATCATGCTGTCGGCCATGACCGCACATGTCGTCGCCCGGCAGACGGGCAGCCTGGTGCAGGCAGTGCTGGCGGCGATGGCCGTCGGCGCGGTGGTGGCGCTGATCGTCGTTTTCTCCAGCATCGCCCTCAAGCTCAACCAGGTGGCGGTCGGCTTCGTGCTGACCATCCTGTGCGCTGACCTGGCCGTGTTCCTGGGCAAGCCGCACTTCAACCAGCCCGGCAAAGAAATGCCCCACGCCCCGATCCCGTTCTTGCGCGACATCCCGCTGCTGGGGCCGGTGCTGTTCGACCATAACATCCTGATCTATTTCAGCCTGCTCTTAATCGTGTTGATGTGGTTCTACATCTACCGCACGCGGCCCGGCCTGACCCTGCGCAGCATCGGCGAGCAGCCCGAAGCGGCCTTTGTGCGCGGCACGCCGGTCAATGCGCTGCGCTACGTCTATGTGGTCGCCGGCGGGGCGCTGGTGGGGCTGGCCGGGGCGACGTACTCGCTGTCGGTCAAGCTCGGTTGGAAGGAAGACCTCAGCGGCGAGGGCTGGATCGCGCTGGCTATCGTCATCTTCGGGCTGTGGGTGCCAGCGCGGGTGGCCCTGGGCGCGTACCTGATCGTCGGCCTGCGCTCGATTGCCATTGACCTGCAGGACAACGACGTGATTGACCTGCCCTCGCAGATCGTCAACATGCTGCCCTGGATGCTGATGATCATTACCTTGCTGGTGGCGACCAGCGGCGCGCTGACCCGGCTGGACCGCTACACGCCGGAACGCTTCCGCCCGATGATGCGCCGCTTCACGCGGGCGGCGCCGCCGCGCGCGCTGGGCACGACGTTCGAGAAGCATTAGCGCGTGTTATGAACTCCGCACGCTAGGCGTGGTGTGCAGTGTGCGGCGCATGTGTGACGCACTGACCCCACCCTGTGGTCCCTCCCCGCTGCGGGGAGGGACAGGCTGCTCCCCTTTCCCTGCTAGCGGGGAAAGGGGCCGGGGGATAGGGGTCGAAAAGTGCATAACACGCTCTAGCGCGCAGCGGCAGGCGGCGATTTGGAGATTCTCAACAGGGGGCGTAGCGCCCCTTGTTTGGTACAATGAGCAGTTGCTAGGCTCGCCAGGCGTAGTCACGTGCAGGGGAGAACACACCATGCAGGCGCTCAAAGACAAGATTCGGGCCGAGGGCAAGTACCTCGGCGACGGCATCCTCAAGATTGACAGCATCCTCAACCACCAGATGGATCCCAAGCTGATCAAGGCGATGGGCGAGGAGATCGCGCGGCGTTACAGGGACGCCAGGCCGACGCGCATCCTCACCGCTGAAGTGTCGGGCATCGCCCCGGCGCTGATGGCGGCGCTGGCCCTCGACATCCCCATCGTCTACGCGCGCAAGCACAAGCCGGTCACCATGTACGGCCCCATCTTCCTGGAGACCGCGCCCAGCCACACCAAGGGCGGCGAGATCAACCTGATGGTCGCCGCCGAGTACCTGCCGCCGGGCGAGCGCGTGCTGATCGTGGACGACTTTCTCGCCTCCGGCAAGACGCTGTTCGCCCTGGCGCGCATGGTTGGCGAAGCGCGCTGCACGCTGGTGGGCATCATCACCGTCGTCGAGAAGGCGTTCGAGGGCGGGCGCGAGACGCTGGAGCGCAAATACGGCGCGCCCGTTGACGCGCTGGTGACCATCACCTACATTGACGAGCATCACATCGAGTTCGCCGACGACCCGCCACGCGGCGTGGAGATTTAGCCGATGGCCCTCAAGGACGGCGGCATTGTCATCCTCGACTACGGCTCGCAGACCGCCCAACTGATCGCCCGCCGCGTGCGCGAGCTGGGCGTCTTCGCCGCCCTCGTCCCCTACGACGCCAGCGCTGCCGATGCCCAGGCCGCCGCGCCCGCCTTTCGCGGCGTGATCCTTTCCGGCGGCCCGGCCAGCGTCTACGAGCCGGGCGCGCCCACCCTGCCCGATTGGGTGCTGGCCAGCGGACTGCCCGTGCTGGGCATCTGCTACGGGATGCAGCTTCTCACGCAGTGGTTTGGCGGGCAGGTCGCCGCGTCGGCGCAGCGCGAATACGGCATGGCAACCGTCACCGTGCGCGCAACGGGCGGGCTGTTCGCTGGGCTGGACGCGCAGCAGACCGTGTGGATGAGTCACGGCGACCGCCTGGAGCGCCCGCCCGATGGCTTCGCCGCCGTCGCTTCTACGCCCAGCGCCCCCTACGCGGCCATCGCCCACGCCGAGCGCCGCCTGTTTGGCGTGCAGTTCCACCCGGAAGTACAGCACACGGCGCACGGGCGCGACATCCTGCGCAACTTCGTGATCGGCGAGTGCGGCGCGGCCACCGACTGGACGCCGGAGAACTTCATCGCGGCCAGCGTGGAGAGCATTCGCGCCCAGGTCGGCGGCGGGCGCGTGCTGCTGGGCATGAGCGGCGGCGTGGATTCGTCGGTCGCCGGCGAGCTGATTCACCGCGCGGTGGGCGAGCAGCTCATGCCCGTCTTTGTCAACCACGGGATGCTGCGCCAGGGCGAGGCGGATGCTGTTGTCGCCCTGGGCGAGCGGCTGGGCTGGCAGAACATGGTCGCCATGGATGCTACCGAGGAGTTCCTCGACGCACTGCGCGGCGTGGCTGAGCCGGAGGATAAGCGCCAGATCATCGGGCGGACGTTCGCCGAGGTCTTCGAGCGCGAGGCGAGTCGCCTGGGCGCGCTCGACTGGCTGGCCCAGGGCACGATCTACCCCGACGTGATCGAGAGCGCGGGCACGGGGCGGCCCGGCGCCAGGCGTATCAAGTCGCACCACAACGTCGGCGGGCTGCCCGACCGCCTGAAGGAGCGGCTGGTCGAGCCGCTGCGCGACCTGTTCAAAGACGAGGTGCGCCAGGTGGGGGCGCGGCTGGGCATCCCCGACGAGATCGTGTGGCGCCAGCCGTTCCCGGGGCCGGGGCTGGGCGTGCGCTGCGTCGGCGAAGTGACGTGGGAGCGGCTGGAGATTCTGCGCGCCGCCGATCACATCTTCACCGGAGAGCTGCGCGAGGCCGGGCTGCTACGCGAGGGGACCGCGCAGGCGTTCGCCGTGCTGCTGCCGGTGCGCAGCGTCGGGGTGATGGGCGACAAGCGCACCTACGATGAGGTGATCGTCCTGCGCGCGGTGACGACGACCGATTTCATGACCGCCGACTGGGCACGGCTGGCCCCCGACCTGCTGGCCCGCGTCAGCAGCCGCATCGTCAACGAGGTGCGCGGCGTCAACCGCGTGCTGTACGACATCACCAGCAAGCCGCCCGCCACGATTGAGTGGGAGTGAGAATTTGCCGCAGACAAGTATTCCCTTACAATTCATATAGGGTAAGGATGATCGTGTTCAACGAATGAGGCGAGAAAGCTCTGACTATGGAAGCGTGGCGAGAAGGCTTTCATTTTCCTTCCGATATCACACTTGGCACTTCCCCTCTTGTTGAGGCATGGCTAGATCTTCGCTGGCAACTTCAGCCCGGTTCACAAGAGGGGTTCTTCCTAGATCCGCAATTCCCTTTGGCGTTGGGGACTTTCTACCAGAGTGTCAGGGAGCGGTTCGGCTATCAAGAACCTCTTAAAGCGAGTACAGCGCCTTTAGAGTTCCTCCCACATGTGGTGCGATACCGGTTTCGCCCGGCTCCAGATGAATGGCCCCTATTGCAGTTGGGGCCAGGAGTCGCCACTGTGAATTTTACTCGCCCCCCCTACTCGTGGACAGAGTTCAAGGAAGCCTCTCTTTACCTTCGAGCGAAGCTCACCGACTCGTATGAAACGGGGCTACGCCCTGACAGAATCAGTCTGCAATACCGGAACGCCGTTCCGTGCAGTTACAGTTCGGGTGAATTGCTCCGCTTCCTGAGAAGCAGATTGAACACCACTATAGAGTTACCCCCACACATTCCAGGGCCTGTGGGAATTCCTGATACGCCTGTCAACATGGACATGGCCTTCACATATAATCTAGAGAGGCCGCGAGGCAAAGGGAACATTCAGTTCGTTACTGGTACAAAGAGGAACGAAACAGAAGACCGTGAAGAGATCGGAACGGAGCATCTTCTATTTGAGCTTCGCGTTATGTCGCAAGAAGATGAGGTTCCCGACTACACCGATCCATCACAATTCGAAGACTGGCTCGAAGCGGCTCATGCCGTGATCCATGAGTGGTTCTTCTCGTTAATTGCAGGGCCATTGTTCGACGAATATCGGTCTCTTCAGGAGTAAATGGGATGATTTCCCCGATCTTACCTTTTGCTGGCACCGGTCGAAACTCCGCTTTCGTCAGCGTGGGGAGTACCCTGCTCGACATTGACCCTTTGAACACTGCCGAAGGCCCGGATACCTTCTGGCCATGGCCGATCTATCCACCGGAGGCCAAGAGACAGGTCAATGATTCCGATACCCGCTACGTTAGGAATGTTCCCAGTAAAGCGGGTGAGGATATTCGCGCCGATCGATTCGTGACGCTTGATGCCCTATATCATGGTCACAACTCTCGGGCTGTTAGAGAATATCTGGATAAGCACCGCGTTCTACAGTCTGTCCTCGTTGAAGCGCACGAATATCTACAGCGGTGCTTCGGCCCAAACCTTGATGTTGAACTGTGCTTGAGGCCAGACCCCGAAGTTGAAGGGCTAGACGTGTTGTTCGGATACATCTCAACCGATTTGCCAGTCGAGGAGGCACTTGAGCGCCTTGAGCGTTTCGATGAGTTGTGGTTCCTCGATGCCATGCCGGATATCCCTGCCAGACTGAATTTCAACTTAAGATTCGTATGAGCTTCGATTGGTCTGACTTTCTGAAGTTAGCGGAATCGCTTGCGCGCGCTGAAAGAGCCTCTTCTCTTGAGGAAGCCGCCCTCCGGAGTGCTGTCAGTAGAGCCTATTATGCTGCATTCTGTGCGTCTCGGAATCATGCGCGTGACCTGGGAGAGATAATTCTCATGAGGGGGCCAAGAGATCACGGTATTGTTCAAGATCACTACAAGCATTCGAGGGTTCGTGATTATCAAAAGATTGGCACTTGGCTAGAGCGTCTGCGAGATAACCGCAATTGTGCGGATTATGATGATGTTCTCCAAGAGAACCTCAAATCGCTGACCCAATCGTCACTTGCACAGGCTCATAATGTCTTCAGGCTACTCTATGGGCTCGGGTGACAAGTAATTCGAGTTTGCTCGAAGGGTCTCACACTTGTTTGTGAGAATCAGATCCTGTTCGCCAGTAGTTTGACGCCCCTCTTCTATCTGAGCGCCGCCCATGACCCGCGTCTTCATCAGTTACAGCCGCGTTGACGAAGGCTTCGCCCGCCGCCTGGCCACCGATCTCGACCGGCTGGGGGCCGAAGTGTGGATTGATGTGGACGACATTCCCCCCGGCGCCAACTGGAGCACCGCCATCCAGCAGGGCCTCGACACCTGCGACGCGCTGGTGCTGATCATCTCCCCGGACTCGCTGGCCTCCAAGAACGTCGAGGACGAGTGGCAATACGTCCGCGACGAGAGCAAGGCGATCCTGCCCGTGCTGTGGCGGCCCGTCCCCAAGCTGCACTTCCAACTGCGCCGCATCCAGTACGTGGACTTCCACCGCCAGAGCTATGAGACGGCGCTCGGTCAATTGTACGCCCGCCTGTTCGACGGGGCGGGGAGCGCCCCAGCCGGCCCGTCCGCTCCCGGCGCGATCAGCGCGAGCAGCGCGCGCCAGGTCGTCGCCCTGCGCGAACTGAGCGCCCACCGCGACAGCGTGCGCGCCGTCGCCTTCAGCCCGGACGGGTCGCTGCTGGCCACCGGCTCCGACGACAAGACCGTGCGCCTGTGGCATACGGGGCAGCGGGCGCGCATCCGCGCGCTGATCGGTCACGAGAAGCCGGTCAATGCGGTGGCCTTCAGCCCGGACGGATCGCTGCTCGCCTCGGCATCGGACGACCGCACCGTGCGCCTATGGGACGTGCAGCGGCGCTTCTGCCTGACGGCGCTGCGCGGGCACAGCGAGCGCGTCACGCACATCGCCTGGCACGCGACGGGCGAGCGGCTCCTTTCCAGCGGCGATGATGGCGCGCTGCGCGTCTGGGATGTGGGGGCGCGCCGCCCGATTGCTGATGCGGGTCACCAGGGGGCCGGGCCGTTGGTCTTCGTCGCCAGCCAGGACGGGGCGACGCTGGCCGAGATCGCGGGCGGGGAGCGCGTCCGCGTGTGGGATGGGCCGCGCCGGGGGGTGCGGCTAGAGCGCGCCCTGCCCGCCGAGGGGTGCTGCCTGGCCCTCAGCCCGGACGGGACGCTGCTGGCGGTTGGCTTCACCGATGGCGGGCTGGCCCTGCTCGACGCAGCCTCCGGCGACGAGATAGCGCGCGTGACTTACGCCGACTACAACGCCAACTGCGTGCGCGGCGTCGCCTTCAGCCCGGACGGGTCGCTGCTGGTGGCGGCTTCGCTGGATGGCGGCCTGCGCCTGTGGAAGGTGGCGACGATTCGCGCGGGGAAGAGCACGCGCGCCCTGCGCGCCCTGCACGCCCACGACGGCGGGCTGACCGGGGTGGCTTTCAGCGCGGACGGGACGCGGCTGGCGACCGCTTCGCACGACGGCACGGCCCGGCTGTGGGGGACGGGGGGGAAGTAGCGTCCGCCAATTACACGGCCAGATCAAGTGGCAGGTCGCCTTAGTTCAGCAATTCTCATTGGGGTGCTCCAGGCTTGTAGAAGCCAATGACGTATTCCCGGTGCATTCTGTTCTCGATCTGGGAGTTTCGTTCCTGCCCTCTGCGCGCGGGCATCATGCGCCGGTCACGATCCAGGTTGCGCACGCCGATATGCGCAATTTCAAAGCCGACCTGCTGCCCGATTTCCGCCAGACAATCATATGTGCGCGTATCTATGCCCCGAATGACTGAACTGCCTACTACGAGGACAGCGGCTCGGCCTGGTCTGAGGACGCGGATCATCTCGCCGAGCACCCGCGCCATCTCAGAGTAGTAGCGGTGCAACCCGGCTCCCTTACCGCGGTCTCTGGCGGCGATAGCCTGGATGATTTCGGCGGTCGTGGAGGGCAATACCTCCGTCCTGGTGCCATCCAGGGCCTCGCTCCCGATGTACCGCTTGCGATACTGGGATAGCACATCTATCGGATAGCCCATCCAGACGAGCGAGAACTTGTGTGCTCGCATGTAATCTATGGCGTTGGCGGGGTACGGTGGCGAAGTAACAACCAGGTCTACTGAGTTGCTCTTGAGCGGCAGACTCTGAGCGTTGCCGCAGCCCAGCACAACCAGGGGCCGAGCGGCTGGAAGGGCCGCTAAACCGGTCAGGTTCTGTTTCAGGCGCTTCTCGAATTCCCTGATCGGCGACCGGTATGGCTTGTCTTTGGCGCGATGGGGGCGCGTATGAGCCAGGTCGAGCGCCAGGGAAACGCCTCCCGATTTCGTGATGATCACGGATGAAAATGCCAGTTCCAGGAAGCTGCGCACGCCGCCTTCTTGCAGGGCTTCGATCTGCTTCAAGAGGGCCAGCAGCTCAATCTGCGCCTCTGGCGCAAACCAGTAGTCTACGAATTCCTGGGTCTTGGCATCAAAACGCCTGGCAAGCTCTGCCCGCAACTCATCGCTGGATTCAGAGGCAGCCAGTTTCGCTTTCCTGAGCATCAGCAGTCCCGCTTGGGCAGCGTCCAGCGGGGCGACAGAGGTTGTCTTCGCGTTACACAAGCGCAACGCCAACGGGTCAATATCGAACCCGACAGCACAGCGGCCAGCCAACACTGCCTCCGACAATGTGGTGCCCGATCCCACCATCGGATCGAGCACCACATCGCCGGGCTGAGTCAGGCCATCAATGAACTTGCGCGGGAGTTGAGGCGGAAACTTGGCCGGAAATGCGTGTAGATCGTGCGTGAACTCTCGACTTGAACTGCTATGGAAGTCCAAGTCGCTTGAAAGCAGCGAAACTAGCTTTGACTGATAGGTCTCAGACATTGGCTCGACATATGCTCGTTAAAGTCAGACTACACCTGACTGCCTAGAAGCAATTATACCAACTCAAGGGGAGCAGCAAACTTTCAACTTATGCTACAATGCGGGGTAGGGCACGCCAGAACGAGGAACAGCCCATGCCCCGCCCCGAACCCGCTTACCGCCGCCTGCTGCGCGAGGGCGGCTTCCCCGACCGCGTCCGCGCGGCGCAGGCCGCGCTGAAGGACTGCGACCTGTGCGCCTGGGCCTGCCACGTGGATCGCACGCAGAAGATCGGCTTCTGCCGCACGGGGGCGGAGGCCATCGTCAGCAGCGCCTTCCCGCACATGGGCGAGGAAGACCCGCTGACCGGCGGGCACGGCTCTGGCACCATCTTCTTCGCCCAGTGCAACCTGCGCTGCCAGTTCTGCCAAAACTACGAGATCAGCCAGGAAGGCGCCGGGCGCATCACCAGCGTCGAGGAGCTGGCCGAGGTGATGCTGCGGCTGCAGGCGGTGGGCTGCCACAACATCAACTTCGTCTCGCCCAGCCACGTCATCCCGGCGATCATCGCCGCCGTGCATCTCGCCGCCGAAGCCGGGCTGAGCATCCCGCTCGTCTACAACACCGGCGGCTACGATTCGCTGGCCGGGCTGCGTCTGCTGGACGGCATCATTGACATCTATATGCCGGACATGAAATACGCCGATCCCGTCCTGGCTCAACGTTACTCGAAAATCCTCGACTATCCGGCGCACAACCAGGCCGCCGTGCGCGAGATGCACCGCCAGGTGGGCGATTTGCAGCTCGACGACGAGGGCATCGCCACGCGCGGGCTGCTGGTGCGTCACCTGGTGCTGCCAGAGGGCATCGCCGGGACGGAGGCCATCGTGCGCTTCCTGGCCGAGGAGATCTCGACCAACACCTACATCAACGTCATGGGCCAGTACCGCCCGGCGTGGCGCGTCCGCGAGCGGGATATCGCGCCGCTCAACCGCCCGGTCACGCGCCAGGAGGTCGAGGAGGCGACGGCCATCGCGCGGCGGGCTGGGCTGCGTCTGGACGAGCGCGGAAGCCGCATCCTACGCTGGTTGTGAGCGGCAGTCGCCGCCAGGGGAAGGAGGAACGCTGTGGACTATCGCTACGTGGGCGTCGTGACGCACTACTTCAGCCGGCTGGGCGTGGCGGCTATTCTGCTCGACGACGAGTTGTACCTCGAAGACTGGGTGCTGTTCAATGGGCCGCATACCCAGTTCGAGCAACAGGTGCTCTCGATGCAGATCAACCACCAGGCCGTTGATCAAGGGCTGCCCGGCGAGGAAGTCGCCGTCCAGGTGGATGACGTGGTGCGCGCTGGCGACGAGGTGTACGTGATCGTGGACTGATTCCCCGCTCAGCCCAGGTCTTTGGCACCGGACAGGCTGGCGACGGCCCGGCGCGGGCTGTCGGCTTCACTGCCCAGTTCTTCGTCGGCGAACTGGCAGTCGCTCTTGCGGATAAATTCGGCCAGCTCGCCTTGCAGCCGCCTCCAGATCGCCTGCTGGAGTGCCAGCAAGCGCGCTTTGGCGGGAAGGCCCGCGCGTGAGTCCAGCGCCGCGCGCAGGTGGGGCAGGCATAGTCCCGCCGACGCGCCAAACCCTTCGGCGAAGGCGGGCTGATCCAGGTGATCAAGCAGGCTGCGCAGCAGGTGTTCCTCGACGATGGCGCGGTGCGCGCAGACGGGGCACGTCGCCTTGGGCTTGAGCGCCTCGGCTGCCGCCGCGACCTGGCGCCGCCCGCTGCCCGGCCTGACCTCGCCCATGTCCTTGAGCAGGTTGCGCACCAGCCCTTCATAGAGCAGGGCAATGCCCAGCGCGCTGGCGTTGATCTGGTCGAGGGCGTGCCAGGCGTGCGCCGCGCAGAAACCGCGCGCATCGCGCACAGCGAAATGCGTCGCCGGCTCGTTGGCGTACTCGTAGACCAGGCTGCCAATGTGGGCGTGCACGCTGTCCGCCACCAACCGGCAGACGGGGCAGCCGGGCTGCTCAAACGCCTGGGCCAGTTGGTGGGCGCGGGCCGAAAGAGTCATTGAAGACGGTCCTTTATACTGTTGATCCGCTGTGCTGATTATAGCGCAGCGTGCGAAGGGGTATTGCGCTGGCGGGTCGCTTCCGGTAAGATTAGGGCAGAATGGTTGCTGCGGGCATGGTGTAGCGGTAACACAACAGCCTTCCAAGCTGTTGTCACGGGTTCGAGTCCCGTTGCCCGCTCTGACAGCGCCCGGTGTATTTGCTGGGCGCTGAGTTTAGCAGGGCCTGTAGCTCAGCGGTGAGAGCAGCCGGCTCAAGGCAGCAAATCGCGGATCGCGGATTTGCGCAGCATGGGCTATCTGGAGAGTAATCACCAGACGAAAACCTGTCAAATTCGGGGAAGCCTTCGTCGCCGGACATGGTAATCCCGAGCCAAGCCCCATGACCTGGGGAAGGTGTAGAGACTGTACGGCAGGCCCCCCCCAACCGAGGGGTGAAGAGACAGTCCAGCCCACAAACCCGAAAGGGGCAGCGAAAGCTGTAGCTGGGAAGCATAACCGGTCGGTCGCAGGTTCGAATCCTGCCGGGCCCACTCTCCGCACCCCCGCCGCAAGACTCGCTCGCGGCGGTTTTTTGTCGCTCTGGCAGCGCGCAAAGCATAAGGGCCTCCCGTTCAGGAGGCCCCTGCTGTGCTGCGTGGGACGGGCGGGCCGCGCTAAGGGTGCGGCGGCATACGCCCTTCCTTGCTGTTGATCTCCTCGTGCGGATCGGACATCGGATACAGGTCGTCCGCTTCCACGTCTTGCGTCAGGCGCAGGGCAGAAGCGCCCGGCAGGGCCGGGTTGACCGAGAATAGCTCGCGCTGATCGGGGTTGTTTGCGTCAGCAGCGGCGTCTGAGTGGAAGACGACAGCGGTGTTGTCGCAACGGAAGCTGGGCGCGCGGTCGTCGGCGTCATTGTCGGTCAGGGCCGTCACCTGGCCGGTAGCCACATCCACCAGGAAGATGTCGTAGTCGCCGTCCGCATTGGCATGGAACGCGATGGAGCGCCCGTCCGGTGAGAAGGTGTGCCCGGCGACAGCCACGCCCAGGTCGGTCAACTGGCGGCTTTCCAGCGTCGCCAGGTTCATGATCCACAGGTCATAGACACCGGCCTCGTTAAGCTGGAGCCAGGCCATCCACCTGCCGTCGCGCGTCAGAATCGGCACCACGTCCTCGGTGTCGTTGTCGGTCAGTTGCGTCAGCTCGCGCGAGTACACGTCCAGCAGATAAATCTCCCAGTCGTGGACGCCGTCCTGGTCACCCTCGCGCTCGCGGTCGCTCTGGAAGACCAGGCGTCCACCTGCCGGCTCATAGCAGCCACCGTCCGGGAACCAGAACGGGTTAATGTCGTTGCCTGGGTCGTTGGTCAGGCGAATGGGCAGCCCGTCGCCCATCACGTCAGCCATGTACAACTCCCAGTTGCCGTCGCGGTTGCTTTCCCAGGCAATCAGGCTGGCTGGCCCCCACACCGGGTTCACATCATTGCCACTGTTGTAGGTCAGGCGCACCTGCTGCGACCCATCGGGCTTGGCCAGGTAAATCTCCCAGCCGCCGAGTTCGTCGCGATTGGTCGTGAAGGCGACCCAGTCACCTTCAGGCGCGTAGCTCGGCTGAATGTCGTGGCTGTCATCGCCCCGGGTGACGTTGTTGGCCGGGATGTTAAGGCCATCGTCGGTCAGGCGATAGATGTCCCAGTCGCCGTCGCTGTTGCTGTGATAGAAGACCAGTTCTGGCAGGCACACCGTGCAGATGAACGGCACCGGCCCGCCAACGCCAGACACAATGATGCCCAGGCTGATCGGGTCCCAGGTTGGGCGCGGCAGGTCGGTGCCCGGCTCGCCGGGGGTCTCTGGCACTGTGGGGAATTCTGGCTGGCCCGGCTCCTGCGCCTGTGCGTACTGGGGCGCTGGCACGATAGTGGCTAGTACGGCTATCACACAAAGCATCGCTATTTTCAGATACATGGATGACTCCTTAGTGCTCAATACGCCCCTGCGGAAAAACTGTTTGCAGTGCTCACGTGGCGCGAACGTGAGTAGCCAGGGCAAAGACACCCCTCCCACAGGAGGACACACGAAACCACCGCAAAGGTCGAAGGGCAGCGTATCTACCTTCGGGTGTCAATAGCGGGACTCTCTGGGACCCCCACGCCTTTCCCCTCGCCCCAGCGCAATGCAAAGGCCAGGGATGGATATCAGGCATGAGAGTCATTGCCCCATAGACCTTGGTATTTCCACCGGAGAAGACCCCCTCCCCTTCAACGCGGTTGCCCCGTGCAGTGTCCCCAACAAGGCAGCGCAGCCCCATAATGCGCCGCATCCCCACGTGATGCGGATGATGCCCTTGTTGGCAACTCCCGCCTGCGCTAACTAAGCCAGGCAAGCGGCGCTCAGAGCAATTCACCCTAATAGTACATGGTTTGGCCGCGCTAGGCAACTACCCTGTAAGCACATTTGGTTATTTTGTGGAATTTGGTGGCAATGATCAGTGTTGCTACGTCCCGTCCCCCTCCCCCCGCGCCGACTCCCTGCCGCGCATCAGTCGCTTGACTTCACCCCCCGCTCGGCCCTGGCGCCCCCGCGCTCATTTTTGCTTTTGCGCTATTTCAGGTTATTGTTGCAGGCGGGATATTAGTGGGATCACACCCACAGCCGGGCCAGCCTGCGCCCGGATCAGATCATGGAACACAAGCTCATGCCAGATATTGAGACTCCCTCGCTGCCCGACCTGCGCAATCCGGTGGAGCAGAGTTTTCGTGAGAAGCGGCGGCGCCGGCGGCGGAGCAGACGCCGCTGGTACAACCGCGCGCTGCGCCGGCTGGGGCGCTACAACTGGCGTATTCTGCTGCTCATGGCGGTGACCTTCTCGGCGACCATCGTCATGGGCGGGCTGATCCTCGCCTTCAATGCGCGCACCCAGGTCGAAACCTCGTGGGAGAGCCTGGATCGCATCTGGACTTCGCTGGGCAAGAAGTCGGGCACTGACCTGACCCTGGCCGATTTCGAGCGCCTGCGCTCTGGCGTCCGCGACCTCAACCGGAGCCTGGGCAGCGCCAGGAAGCAAACGCTATTTCTGCGACCGCTCACCTTCCTCAGCGGTGACCTGGTAACGACGTTCGACATGCTCGATGCAGCGCAGGAACTGACCGTCGCTGCCGATGATATGCTGACCGGCCTGCAACCGGCGTTGTTCTTCTTGAGCGGAGGGGAAGGAGACGAACGAGTCACAGCGCAGTTCTCATCTGGCGAGCGCGTGGTCGAGCTATTGGGTTTGGGGCGCGGGCGCTTCGTCAGCGCCGGGCACCATCTGGACGCGGCCAGAGCCATCATCGAACGCCTGGACCCGACCAGGGTTTCGTCCGGCCTGTTGGCGACAGTGGACGGCCTGACCCAAACCTATGACGAGCTGGCCGACTTCCACCGCGTGCTGCTCGCCTCGCCTGACTTGCTCACGGCGGCGTTGGGCCTCAACCAAACCCAAGCCTATCTGATCCTGGCCCAGAACAACGACGAGTTGCGCCCTTCCGGCGGCTACGTGAGCACGTATGGCTGGCTGCGCGTGCGCAACGGGCGCGTGATAGATTACGATTACCGGGCGACAACAACCACCAGTCCCAACCCGCCGCCGTCCACCCTGGCCAGCCAGGTACAGATTCCCGACTGGTGGATTCAATACCGGCAGCCGATCTATGCCGCCTGGGACTCTAGCTGGTACGTGGACTTCCCCTCGACAGCGCGCATGGCAGCCTGGTACTACGACAACGGCGGCAATCCTAACAGTCCGGTTGACGGCGTGATCGGAATGGACCTGGTGGCCTTCGAGTACATTCTGCAAGAGCTAGGCAGCGTGTACGTGCCCGACTACGATGTGACCGTCTCCGGGGCCAATTTCCGCCAGACGGTGTACACCATTCGCGCGGCGGGCGAAGGTCACAAGCAGTTCGTGGCTGCCGTCTACCGCCAGATTCTTAACGACTGGCAGCGCGTGGATCAGGAGAAAAGCATCGAGATACGCGGGGCGCTGCTCAAGGCGCTGCTCGAAAAGCACATCATGCTCTACTTCCTGGACGATGCGCTCAACGATGCCGTGCAGGTGCTCGGCTGGCTGGGCGAGCAGAAACCAGCCCTGGACACCGACTACCTGTTGGTGGCCGACGCCAACCTGGGCAACAAGGCCAACCGCTCGGTCAAGCGCCAGTTTACCTATGACGTGACCATTGAGGACGACGGCTCGCTGAGCAGCAGCCTGGCGATTGCTTACGACTTCTCAGAGCGCGTCGCCGAGCTAGACCCCGCCGTTGGGCCGGAGCACGGCGACACCAACTACCGCAGCCTGACCCAGGTCTTCGTGCCGGCCAACAGCACCCTGACCCAGACCGAAGACCTGAGCGGCCCTCCGACCGTCGTCAACACGGACACGCACACGGCCTTTGTGGCACGCCTGGGCGTGGACTACAACGAGAGCGAGCGTTACCAGTTCTTCTACACCACGCCCCCCCTGGTTGAGCCTTTCGGGTCGTTCTACCGCTACCGGCTCCTGGTGCAGAAGCAGCCCGGCACGCTCAGCGATCCGGTCAGCGTGCAGCTCCGGTTGCCCCCTGGCGCGCGGACGGTCTACACCGATCCAGCGCCAGCGGCCAGTTACAGCCTGGATCAGCCGGTGCTGGAGTTCCGCCTCAGCCTGACTTCCGACCAGGCCATCGAGGTGGTCTTCACGCGGTAAAGCGCGCCGGGCGACGGTGAGACTAACCCCGCCGCGCCGGGTTTCAGGGGCGGACAGCAACACAGGAAGCATTAAGAGACCAT
>DYGW01000250.1 GCA_020724485.1 Thermoflexus sp.
AGCACGTCTGGGTTGGCGAAGGTGAAATCGATCTGGTCGTTGCTGAAGGTCGTCCACACGTGGCGCACGCCGTTCGCCGTCTCGACCGCGCTGAGCAGCGGCAGCGTGCGCGGGCGGACCACGCTCGACAGGTCGGTCGCCAGGTCCACGCTGATGAAGAAATCCTGATAGGCCGGGTCGCCTGCCAGGAAGCGCCGGAACCACGTGCTGTGCGCCGAAACGTGGTTGATCACCACGTCCACCATCAGCTTGAAGTCCCCCGCCAGCCGGTCAACGTCGTCCCAATCGCCCAGGTCGGGGTTCACCGCCAGGTAGTCAGTGACCGAGAACCCGTCATCCGACGAATAGGGGAAGAAGGGCAGAATATGCACCGTTGAGATGACGCCGGCCAGCCTGCGCCGCAAGAAGCCGTGCAGCGTCTTGAGCGGCGCTTCGCCCGGCGCGCGCAGCGAATCGCCATAGGTGATCAGCACGACATCGCGCTCGGTGAAACGCTCTTGAGGGGCGACGGGCTGTTGCGACCACTGGGGATAGCGGGCGCGGAAATCCGTGAGCCGGGCTAGCAGGCGCTCCAGGCAGGCGGCGCCGCGCTGCGGGCCGTAGAGGAAGGTGAGCTTTTCGTGGGCGCGTTCAGTGATTGACATCGGTCCGTTCGTTCTGTGTGCAAGCCAAAGGCACTATTGGGCTTAGCATAAGGCTGGGCCTAGCATACGGTCTAGGCGAACAGAAGTCAAGGCACTGCGCGATTCCGCTCACACCAGGCGCGGGGGCGCGAGTCCGCGCTCGCGGCCCAGCATGTCGAGCACAATCGCCGACCAGCTATGCGGCGTAGACCCCAGGCCCTGCCCGGTCAGCGGGTGGTAGTACTCCCAGAAACCGGCTTGCGCCACCAGCGCCAGGCTGCGCTCGGCCAGCTCGGACGCCAGCGCAACGTACCCGTAGCGCCGCAGCCCCATGTAAATCAGCCAGTTGACGCTCAGCCAGACGTTGCCGCGCCAATAGCGGTCGGGGACAAACGCCGGGGCGTCCGTTGGCGAGGTCGGCACGAGGAAGCGCGGCCAGTGACGCGGCTGGCGAAGCTGCGCCACCAGACGTTCGGCCTGTGCCTCCGTCAGGCAGCCGCCGAACAGGGCGATATACTGCGCTGCGCTCTCCTGCACAACGGGCTGCTCGTCCGCGCCGTCGAGGTCATAGGGATAGCCGTCGCGCACCATCTTGCGTTGGAACGCTTCGCGCACGCGGGCCGTGCGCTCGCGCCACCCCGCCGCTTCCTGAGGGCGATCCAGCGCGGCGGCCATCTCGCCGAGCGCTTCCAGGTCGGCGGCGCGGATCGCGTTATAGTCCACCGGCTCGACACAGTACGACCCCGCGCGTAGCAACGCTTGCGCGTCGCAGCCAAACTCGACCAGGCGCGCGGCGAGCGCCACCCGCGCCAGCCGCCCCTGCTCGTAGGCCATGTCGTGGGGCAGGCCCATCGCCCGATCCCAGCGCGGCGACGCATCCCAGCCCGACTCCCAGGGGTGGATCAGGCAGACCAGCCCGTCGCCGTCGGGGTCGCGCCGCCGGTCGAACCAGGCGTGATAGGCGCACAACGCGGGGTAAAGCTCGGCCAGAAATGACACGTCGGGCGCGCCGGCATGGAGCAGCATGGCCGTCACCGCGATCAGCGGCGGCTGCGTGATCAGGCTGCGATCCGGGCGACCCCACAGGTGCTCGGAACCGCCTCGCCGCGAGACCATGTGCGGGATCATCCTGGCGTCCGGGCCGTCCTGAACCTGGGCGGCGACCAGCGCGCGTAGCTCGTCGCGGGCCATCGCCAGGTCGAACCAGCGATAAGCCAGCGCATGGAAGCACGAATCCCATAGGAACTGGTGGACGTAGGCGGCGTGCGCGGTCGGGCTGGTCGAAGGGGCGGTGTAGCGGCAGCCGTCTACCTCGATCCGGTTGGCGCGCAGCAACGCCACCGACTTCGCGACCCACTCATCCCAATTCGCCGCTGCAATCAGACTCATGGCGATCTCCTCCCCTCCCAGCCCGCGCCGGGGCAATCATACCGTGCGGCCCCTGCACTGGCGAATTATCCGGCGCAGGGCTTCTCAAACAGTCTCCACCACTGCCCGCATTTGCATAAGTTGTGTTTTTTTTTATAATTTCATTTATAATACTATTAACGGAAGCTACGTCTCGTTCCCTGTCCAGCGGGGACACGCCCGCCCCTTGTTGAGGGCCGCCTCTGGTTACGCAGGCGGGCGGCAGCGCCCGCCCTCTGCGCAACTCTCCCCCAGTCCACCTGCGAGTCCTTCCTCTGCGCACCATCTCCCAGATGGGGTTTGGCAGCACCGGTAGCAGACTCACCCTTTAGCGTAAGCAGACTTATGAGTGTGGAAAGGTTACTTGAGATGGTCGAGAAGCAACGCTCCAAACGCCGTCCGGCGCGCGAGACGCCGGACAAGATCAAGCTCACCCCCCTGCAAGCCGGGCGTCTGTCGGCGCTGTCCGGCGTGCAGGTCGCCGAGCTACAAGACCAGACGGTTGCCGATCTGATCGAGCGTTACCTCTGGCGGATTGACCCGGAGCTGTTCCTGTTCCGACGTATCTGCGGCCAGGTCGTCAAAACCGATCCCGTCACCGGAGTCACGCGCCCGGTTCCCTTTGCGACTGTCCACGTTGAGGACACCGACTGCCACTTCCTGGGCTTCTTCCCGCCGGCGGAACCCTGGGGCTGGCTCTTCCCGCTGCACTGTCACCGCGAGGTCATCGCCACCGTCACCACGGACGAGTGCGGGCGCTTCTGCGTGTGGATTCCGCGCTTCGACGTAGACTGGATTCTGCGCTGGCGGCGCGAACGCTGGTGCCTGCCCGATCTCTTCGTCAAGCCCTCGATCCGCGACATCCTGGAGCATTTCGAGCTGCTCCCCGAACCGCCCATCATCCGCCCGCCCAAGCCCGAACCCGATCCGCCGCCCTTTGTCTTCAAGGCCAGCGGGCAGAAGTTCCAGCGGATTGAGGCCGTGCTGGGCCACGAGGTCGCGCTGGAACTAGGCGCAATCGAGCACACCGCCCAGCTTGGCACCAAGAACACGGCGCTGCAGCGCGTGCTTGACCGGCCCGCCTTCAGCACGCCGGTGCCCCCGCCGCTGCCGCCGCACATCCGCGAGACGTTCCAGGAACAGGGCTTGAAGGGCATGGCGGCCCGCATGAACATCACCGTCGAGCACTTCGAGCGGCGCAAGTTCGAGGTGAACTTCGACCGCTTCATCGGCCCGCTGCGGCGCTGCCTGGACGTGTGGGTGCCGGAGTTCATGCCGATCTTCGACGTGCCGGACATCACCTTCCGCGTGACGCAGGACGTTGATGGCGACGGCGATGAGGAGACGATCTACGGTGAGAGCTTCTTCGACGTGCGCTGGAACAGCGGCCCGATCCCCAATGTCACCCTCTACGCCTCGTCCATCGCCCTGACCAGCCCGGCCTGCGACACGCCCGCCCTGGACTGCAACGGCGCGCCCGGCATTCGCTTCGCCGGCCTGATGCCCGTTGACGCGGCTTATCTCAACCCGGCCACCGGCTACGCGGTGCGGCCCAACCGCCCGCACCCGCACGGCCTGCTGAGCGAAGCGCCGGTGCCCGGCCCCTCGGCCACCGCGCCGTTCCACTCGGTCGTGCAGTTGTACGGCTGCAACCGGCACGACGGCGCGCAGTTCTACCGGCTGCTCTACTCGTTCAATGGGTCGGCGGCGGTGCCGTTCACCAACCTGGCCTGGTACATCTACCCCTGGGCGGGCGGCGCGCCGCATCATGTCGTGCCCGATGCGCAGGGCTGGTACCCCATCCTGACCAACCCGATGGACTGGCATCCGGCCAACCTGCTGCTCAACTGGCCGACGCACCAGTTCACGAACGGTCTCTACACCGTGCAGATGCAACTGGGCAACGCGGCCAAGACGGTCGTGCACACCACGCCGAACGTCAGCTTCCGCGTGGACAACGCGACCCCGACCGCCCAGTTCACCAGCCTGGCCTGGCGCGCGGCGGGCACCAGCACGTGGACGGTCTTCCCCAGCCTGGTCTGCCCGGTGGTCAGCCGACCGGTGGGCGTTGGCGGCGTGCCGGCGACCATCGAGTTCCGCGTCAGCTACTTGGCTTCAGCGGAGCACCTGCTGAAGACCATCGTCTCCGGCAGCGGCTGCGGCGCGGGCGGCCCGGAACGGCTCGCCGCGCCCGGCTGGTCAGACCCGCCCACTGCCGAGCCGAACTGGCCCGTCCTGACTCCGGCACAGTTCGCCGCCGCTGGCCCGTCGCAGAACCCCTACGATCACTGGCACATGCACCAGGGCGACAACACCGTCATCCGCAGCGCGATCTTCTCCCTGCCGGGCGCGCGGCCCGAAGGGGCGTACGGGTTCCATCTGTCCACCTACAGCCGCGCCTTCAACCCCGACGGCGGCGATGCCGGCAACCCGCTGGCGGCTGACTGGTACTTCGACGCTGCGTCCCTGATCTGGCGACACGCCTTCCTGCCGGTCGCCGTTGTGGACGCATAACTCACAGCAGACCATCGCCGCCAAACCCCGTCACCTGTAAGTTCAAACCCGGCGGGCTGCTCAAGGCTATCTGAGCGGCCCGCCGCGCTGTCAGTTGACCTCACCCCCGCTCGGCGCTGACGCGCCTCACCTTCCCCTCTCTCCGCTGGCGGAGAGGGGGAAAGGCCGAGCGCAG
>DYGW01000251.1 GCA_020724485.1 Thermoflexus sp.
TCGCTTCGCTCAACTTCCCCCTCTCCGCTGGCGGGGAGGGGGCCAGGGGGTGAGATTGTGAGTGGGGACGGACGAACTGGCAATCAGGGCGGCTTTTCATCCGAAACGCGCCAGGAACGGCACGACCGCCCAGTATACCCCCGCAGCAGACCGCTGCCCACCCCGGATTGGCGCGCGCAACCTGGGCGCTTGCCCTACGCGTGGCGAGGCCGTTTGCCGCCCGCGAAGTAAGTCCCTGCCAGACAGCTTGCGCTCATGAGCGTTCAGAGGTCGAGCGGCTGGTCGCCCGACCTCTGCCTTTGTGCGTTCGCTGACGGGGGGAACGTGCCGGGTGAACTCGCGGGAATCGGGCCACTTGCTGCTGCGCCCGGTGCGCCCCCGCTAACGGCGGTTGCGGCGATCCGCTGGGCGCGGCGCACGCCGCCGCCCAAAGAGAATGCGCCAGGACAGGCGCAGGACGAAGCCCACCAGCGGCATCTCCGCCACGAATCCCAGCACGCCCAACACCGTCCCGGCGACGGTGGCCTGTGGCACGGTGAACAGTCCGAACACGTGCTCAACATCCACCTGTACCGTCTGGCTCCAGAGGACGACGTTGCTTGGGCCGGGCGGCTGGCCAGGCTTGGGCTGCCAGGTGACAGACAGCCCCAGCACGATGATCGCCTTCTGCGCGCGGTCGGCGCTGAGCGTCCAGCGCCAGGTGATCTCACCGCCACGCTGCAACTGCTGGACTGCCTGGGTGACGGTGCTCACCGCGAAGTCCGGCGCGGACAGAATCGCCGTCACAAAGGCGTCATGCGTGGCGTAGCGGTCGGTGAGCAGGATGGGCGTGGCAACCACCTCGTTGTCGCCGATCTCCGCCACCGGCTGGAGCGCCCCGCCCTCTAGCATCTTCAGCGTGACGCGCAGCGCGCCCGCACGTCCCACCTGGAACTGGGCCGGCCATTCCAGCTCGACGACGCGCTGCTCATAGCCGGTCGCCACAGCCGCCATGCCGCCGCTGCCATCGGGCGCGGGAACGCCTGCTGTTGCATCCAGCGGAGCCACGGTGACGCCCGTCGCGCTATCGAGCACCACACCCTCAGTTGGAGGCGTCGCGCCCATCCCCGACGGCGTGCTCAAGGCGAGGTCAGCGACGGCTTCGCGGGAGAACTGCGGCTGCACGGGGACGGACATCGCGCCAGCGGTTGTGTCGGTGATAGCGTCCAATTCCGGGGCAGCGCCAGACGCAGCCAGGCTTTGCGCTGCGACTTCGGCCTGGGTGAAGAGGAGACCGCCGGTCGTGCGCGCTTCGCTCGCTTGCGGGCCTTGCGCCACCCACAGGATAACCGCTGCGGCTGCCAGCACCGGCAGACCGATCAGAACCAACAGAAACTTACGCATCGCGGACCTCCCTGGAGTCGTGAGTCGTGAGCCGTCAGCCATGAGTCCAGGGTGCGGGCCGATCTCCCCGCCGAACGCCGGACTCATGGCTCACCACAATCGGGCAACAGCGTGCCCAAACGGTTCCCGTGCCGAGCGCGGGCAGCCGGTCAGTCAACGCCCGCAAACAGGTCGCGCTCGCGACGCTCGCCGCGTACCGGTTCGGGCCAGGCGCGGGTGAAATCCTGGTGACGGAAGATGAGCCGGCTGATCATCTCTGCCAGGCTGCGCGACTGGCGCAAATTCTGCTGGCTGGCATGGCAGCCAGCGGCGGCGTCCCATGTCGCCTGGTAACGCCCGATAGGGATGCGCGCGTGCGTGGGAAGCTGGTTATCCAGCGCCGCCTGGAGATCGAGGTCGCCGTTCTTGCCCACATGACGCGGGTCCTGGCCGCGCAGGCGCATCTGCCAGATCAGCAGGCGCAGCGGCATCTGGGGGAAAGCGGTGTAATAGAGCTTGGCCGGGCGGTAGGGGGCCAGCCCCTCGGCGGCGTGCTCCGGGCAGGTCGCCGGGTCGCCCGCCTGGTGAAAAGCGCGCGTGGTGGCGCGGTGCATGAAGATGTGATCCGGGTGCCCGTACCCCCCAAAAGGATCGAAGGTGACGACGACCTGCGGGCGCAGCCGGCGTATCTCGCGGACGATGCGCCCGGCTACCACGGCTTCGTCGGCCTGCCACAGGCAATCGGGGTGCTCGTTGTCCGGCGTGCCCATCATGCCGCTGTCACGGTAGCCGAACGTGATCAACTCCTGAATGCCAAGCGCGCCCGCCGCACACTCAAGCTCAGCCAGGCGCAGCGCGGCGACCGAGTCGTAGCCGGACAAATGCTCGTCGTCCACCGAGCCAACATCGCCGTTGGTCGAGCAGATCAGGCTGATGCTCACGCCGCGCTGCGCGTAATAGGCGATGGTGCCGCCCATGCCGAACGACTCATCGTCCGGGTGGGCGAAGACCAGCAGCATACGCCGCCCGGCGTGCGAGGGGTGGGAGTTAGCCGGTGACCTCATCGTCAATCCACTTCAAATAGGGGCGCGAGCCGATGGCTACCGGCAACCCGATGATCTCCGGCGTATCGTAAGAGTGAGTCACCTTGACCGCCGACATGAGCGCGTCGAAGGTCTCGGTGCGCGTCTTGATGATCATCAAGACTTCTTCCTCTTCCTGGATCGCGCCTTGCCACAGGAACATGGACTCGATGGGCACGAAGTTGACGCAGGCGGCCAGCTTGTTCTGCAGCAAGCGGCGCGCGATGCGCCGTGCTTGTGCCTCGGACTCAGCCGTCACCAACACCACAAGATAATCGTTCATCAACTCCTCCATTGGTCGCTGGTGCGCCAGGGTATCTACGACAGGGAGTTGGTCAGGCTGCTGCCACGCCATACCCTGTCCCGCCCGGCGAGCGAGCCTGAGGCCCTGTCGCCGTGACACGTGCGAGATTATAGCACGCGCCGCCCCTGATGATAAGCACAGACTGCGACTTGACAAGCCCCGCAATTCGGGCAAAATAGCCGCTCAAGCTGCCCATGCTGGCCTTAACGGGCCGGTTAAGGGGCGCGGGCTGAACACGGCAGAACGCATGGTACAATGACTACAAGCCGTGTGCGCGGCGCACTGAGCAACTCTGCTCGTGTGGATGCGTAAGAGTGGGTAGTACCATCGTTCGCACCAACGGGGGAACTATGCGTTCGTACGCGGTCGAGGTCGGCCAGGCAGTCGCCGGCGCGCGGAGAGTCTACGAGACCGATACGCGCTTCGGACGCCAGGTGACGGTAGGGCCTCGTTACTTCCTGGCCGGCGCGCTGTTGATCATGGTCATCGGCCTGGTCTTGCGTCTGTGGAACCTGGGCGGAGCCAGCCTGTGGACGGACGAAGTGCTGACGGCGATCCGCGCCCAGGCTCCCTTCCAGGAGTCGCTCAAGTCCATCATGTCGGCGGGCAACCAGACGCCGATCTATTTTCTGTCGCTGCGCCTCTTCCCCAACACGACCGAGGCGCTGCTGCGCCTGCCGTCGGCGCTGCTCGGCTTGCTGGGCGTGGCCCTGCTCATGGCTGCGGTGCTGCGCCTGTACCGCAACCCGGAAATGGCTTTGTGGGCGGGCGCGCTGCTGGCCGTCAACCCCTTCCACGTCTGGCTCTCGCGCACGGCGCGGCCCTACTCGCTGGTATTTGTGCTGTCCCTGCTGATCGCCTACACCTTCCTGCAAATGGCGCGCGGCAACCGCTCGCGGCTGGTGTGGGGTGTGTTCGCCGCAGCCAGCACCGTCGCTTACGCCACGCATTTCACGGCGGTGGGCCTGCTTGGCGCGCAAGCGATGATTTTCGTCTTCGGCTGGCGGACGCACTCGCGCTGGTTCCCCCGCTGGCTGGCCGCTCAGGCTCTCGCTGCCGTCCCGGTGCTCACCTGGACGTACCTGGTGCTGCGCGACCCGCCGCCGGTGGCCTCCTATTGGATTCCGCGCCCGGAGCTGCGCGACATCCCGCTCACGCTGTGGAACAT
The DNA here is from genome assembly GCA_020724485.1 of Thermoflexus sp. GTDB lineage: Bacteria > Chloroflexota > Anaerolineae > Aggregatilineales > Aggregatilineaceae > UBA2029. The sequence continues at coordinate 3,917 of DYGW01000251.1, forward strand.
GACGCTCGGCTACGATGGCGTGTTCAAGTGGACGATGGTGCCGGGGTTGATGATCGCCACGCTGGGCATCATCTTCGGGCTGGGCTATGCGCTGGGCGACCGCCAGCGCGACGAGCGCAACTTCTTCTGGATGTGGCTGATCGTCGGGCCGCTGGCGTTTATCTTCCTGCTGTCAACACTCATTGTCTCGATCTACGTGGATCGCTACTTCATGGTCATGCTGTCGGCGGTGCTGCTGCTCATGATCCAGGCGTGGGCGCGCTTCTCGCCGCGTCTGTGGCGCATTGCGCTGGGCGTGATCATCGTCACCTGCCTGTATTCTGTCCTGTTCTCGTTCGTGGATGGCAGCTATCACCGCGACGACTGGCGCGATGCGGCGGCTTACGTGGCCGGGCGCGTCGAGGACAGCGACGCCATTGTGCTGGAGCGCGATAACACGTTCGAAGCCTTCACGCGCTATTACCAGCAGTCCGAGCCGTACCTGGCGGGCGAAGACGAGGTCGAAGATGCCGATATGATTCTCCTGTCGGAAATACCTGATACCAACGCGCTAGAGCAAACCGCCGACCGGCTGTGGGTGGTCTATCGCAACCCGAACGAGGACGTGCACCGCCTGGGCCTGATGCCCGACTTCGACCCGTTCGACCCGCGCCTGTCGGCAATGGGCGAATGGCTGAGCGCGTACCGCCCCCAGGTGCTTGAGATTCAAACCTTCAACGGCATGAAGGTGCTGCTGCTCGACCCGGACAGCGCTCCGCTTCCGGCGGGGAACTGAAGGGGGAACCAGGGCGATG
>DYGW01000252.1 GCA_020724485.1 Thermoflexus sp.
GGCGTAGGGGCCGACGCGCCGCAGATCGGCTTCGGTGAAGAACAGGTAGTGCGGGCAGGTCTCAGCCGTGACAGGCGCGCCCGCTCGCAGGAAACGGCGCACTGCTTCCAGCGCCAGGCGCGAACTGACGTGCGCGATGTGCAGGTTGGCCCCCACCACCTCATTGAGCGTCAACAGTGTGGCAATCGCCACCGCTTCCACGTGCGGCGGGCGCGATTCGCTGTGCGCGGTGATGTCGTTGCGGTTGGCTGCCTTCAGCTGCTGCGTGTGCCACGCGATAAGGTCTTCGTTCTCGGCGTGCACGGTACACACCAGACCCGTCTCGGCTACCAGATGCAGCGCCTGGAACAGATCGCCCATCTCCGGCAGGCACAGCCCCTCGAACTCGTCATAGCGCGCTGCCGGGGCGGTGGTCATGAAAATCTTGAAGCCGATCGCTCCCTCGGCCACCATGTCGGCGATCTCCTCGCGGCGCAACAGCCCAGGGGCGGCGTAGAGCGCGTAGTTGACGTAGGCGTCCGCCTCGGCCAGCGCCTTGCGCGCGCGGAAGATGTCGCCGGTGGCGCAGCACGGCTTGGAGATGGGCATCTCAAAGACGGTGGTCACGCCGCCAGCCGCCGCCGCCCGCGTCTCGCTGGCGAAATCGCCGCGCTCCGGGTAGGCGGGGGCGCGGCAGTGCCAGTGAATATCAATCGCACCCGGCAACACCAGTTGCCCGCTCGCGTCGAGACGTTCGCGGGCGTGGATCGGCGTCCCGCGTTCCAGCAGGGCGACGATCTGCCCGTCAGTGATGGCGATATCCAGTGGCTGAATGCTGCTTTCGGTGACGACATTGCCGTTGGTGATCAGGGTGTCGAAGTCCATGCAGGCGGCTCGCTTTCGTAAACGGACACTCAACCGGCGCTGCTCTGCAGGACGCGCCCGGCAAAATCGATCAGAATCTTCACGGTCGTGGCGAACTCGGCCAGGTCTACATATTCGTCAGCGGCGTGCGCCACCTCGTAGCTGCCTGGCCCGAAGATGACCATCTCGCCGCGCGTCAAGCCGGTCAGGTGTTTGGCGTCACTGCCGGGCAGATAGCCGACCGGGCCGGGCGAGTCCTGCAATTCGCGCGCTACGCAGTCCAGGAAGAGCTTCGCCAGTGGCCCTTCGGCGCTGGAACTGAACCAGTCGGACACCTGAAAGCCGCTCATCGTGGCTTCGGCGGGGGCGATATCTACGCCGCGCACGACGGCTTCCAGTTCGGCCTGCACCGCGGCGGGGTCTTCGCCGGGGATCATGCGCCGATCCAGGTAGATCACGCAGTGATCGGGCACGGCGTTGGCGGTGCTGCCGCCCTGGATCACGCCGACGTTGCAGGTGGGCACGCCGACCATGGGGTGGACGCGCTCCGCCAGCGAACGGTGATAGTCCTCCAGCGCCAGCACAATGCGGGCCATGGCGGTGATGGCGTTGACGCCGCGATCGGGGTTGGTGGCGTGGGCTGAGCGCCCATGCACGCGCACGGTGGCGCGCAGCACGCCCTTGTGCGCCGTGGCAACGCGGTTGTGCGTCTGCTCGCCGACAATGATGAAATCGCAGGCGGGCAGGTACCCCGCCTCGGCCAGCCAGCGCGTGCCCAGTTGGCCGCCGGTCTCTTCTTCGGCGGCGGCGACCAGCACCAGCGTGCCACGCAGCCGATCCCGCCCCGCCGCGACATGCGCTGCCGTGACCATCATCGCCGCCAGGGGAGCCTTGTCATCCACGCTGCCCTTGCCATACAGCCGCCCGTCGCGGATTTCGGCGGCGTAGGGGTCAAGACTCCAGCGATCGGCTTCGGCGGCGGCGATGGGCACCGTGTCAACGTGCGCGTGGAGCATGATCACCGGGTCGCCCTGACCAACGGTCGCCACGACGCTGGCCGCTTCTGGCTTGGCCTCTGGAGCCAGCACGCGCACTTCGCAGCCCGCCCCCCGCACCCACTCGGCGACGGCAGCGGCGATGGCGCGGGTGTCGCCCGGTGGGTTGGGCGAGGGGATGCGCACCAGCTCCTGGAGCAGCGTCACGGGGTCGGGTAGCGCCGTCATAGCTCGCCCTCAAGCTGCGCGTAGAAGCAGCACCAGTCGCCAGTCTGCACGGTGGGCAGGGCGCGCAGCCCGAAGATCATCCCCTCGACCGGCGTGCGCAGTTCGGCCAGCAGATCGCCGTAGACATCCACGATGCGCGCCAGCAACGCGCCCTGCGGCATTCGCTGCTGAAAGGCCAGCCCTGGCTCGGCCACAAACAGCCCGCTGGCCGGAGCCAACAGCGCGTGCTGAAAGCCCGTGTACCACTTCTTGGCATAAGTGGGCGTGCCGGGGATCATCTGATAATGGCGCAGCACGTTGAGCACCCCGTCGGCCAGGATGCGCGCGCAGCGGTGAAAGTCCTGCGGCGACGTGGCGGAACGGCCCCCCAGTTCGACGGTGAGGGCGGGTTTGCCCGCCTCGTGCATCACCGCGCCCGGCGACCCCGACGGACGGATGTTCTTCAGGATGAGCGACCAGCCGCGCCCCATCGCCTTGGCCAGCTCGATGGCCGCCGGATCGGTGGTGGTGAAGATGGTCTCCGACAGATAGGAATGCGCCCCGCCGGAATGGATGGAAATCTCGAAGGACGCCACGTCGCGCAGCCACTGACTGTGCGCATGGGCCAGCCGCTCGGTCAGGTAGCCGTCGGCGCGCCCCGGATAGATGCGGTTGAGATCGTAGCTGAAGGTATCGAGCGGGTTGCCGCGCTGCGCCGCCTCGAAGGCGGGCACGTTGAGCACCGGCACCAGCACCAGGCTGCCGCGCAGAGTGGCCGGGTCTACCTCAGCCGCCAGCCAGTGACAGGCCAGCGTGCCTTCCGGCTCGTCGCCGTGAACGACGGCGTCCACCCACAGGCACGGCCCCTCCTCGACGCCGTTGAGCACGATCACGGGAATATCCAGCGGGCGACCGCCCGGCAGGTTGGTGACCGGAATCACGCCGCGCGCGCGGGTGCCGGGGGCGGCGGTCGCGGTGCCAACAGTCAGAGAAGGCATGGTGAACCCTCACTTTCTAGTAGACGCGATAGCGCTCAATGACCGGGCGCATCCGCTCCAGGGCTTCGCGGATTTTGTCGGTGGCCTGCAGGTAGCTGATGCGCAGGTAGCCGCCCCAGTTCTCCCCGAAGCCCGTGCCGGGGAAGATCAGCACGCGCCCCTCTTTGAGCAACAGATACGACAACTCGGTGGCATGAATGCCGGTAGACGAACTGTTCGTCCACAGGAAAAACGCGCCGCGCGGATCGCTGTAGTCCAGACCCATGGCGCTCAGGCCGTCCATCATCACCCGCCGCCGCTCGGCGTAGATGCGCCGGAACTCGCGCAGCGGTTCGTCCGGCCCGTTGAGCGCGGCCAGCGCCGCGTGCTGTGAGACAGTCGCCGCCGGGCCCGTGGTGACAGCCTTGATGCGCGCCATAGCCTCGATCAGGTTGGCCGGACCAGCGGCATAACCGATGCGCAGGCCGGTCATCGAGTACGTCTTGGAAAAGCCGTTGAGTGTGACCGTGCGCTCCGCCATGCCCGGCAGCGAGCCAATGCTGAAGTGCTGCCAGCCGTCGTAGACGAACTTCTCGTAGATTTCGTCGGAGATGACGATCAGGTTGTGGCGGACGGCGATCTCGGCGATGGCGCGCAGCCGGTCTTCGGTGACGATGCCCGCCGTAGGGTTGCTGGGCGTGACGATCAGCAGCGCCTTGGTGCGCGGCGTGATGGCCGCCTCGACCGCTTCGGGCCGCAGGTTGAAAGCGTCGGTGTGCTCGGTGGGCACCATCACCATGCGCGCGCCCGCGCTGAGAATGGCGTCGTCGTAGGACGTGTAGCGCGGGTCGGGCACCAGAATCTCATCGCCGGGGTCGAGCAGCGCCTGCATGACCAGGAACAGCGCTTCCTGCCCGCCTGTGGTGACGATGACGTTGTCTACCCCCACGTCCAGGCCGTTTTCGCGGTGCAACTTGGCAGCGATGGCCTTGCGCAGGGCGGGCATGCCCGCTACCGGCGTGGGATCGGTACGCCCGTCGCGGATGGCTGCTTTCGTTGCCTCGACAATGTGCGTGGGCGTGGGCAGGTCGGGGTCACCGCGCCCCAACGCGATGATGTCTGGCAACGTCGCCGCCAGTTCCATCAGCGCATAGCGCAGTTGTGTGCCGTCCGTGGCAACAGCGCGGATTTTCTCCGGGATGTTGGGGTTGTCCAGCGTCATAGCGCCTCCACCAGACCTGCCGCGGCCCATTGCGAGATGCTCACCGAGCAAATCGTCATGCTTTGCTTGAAGGCGCGCAGTTCCGCCGCCCGGCGCGACCCGGCCATCCAGCCAACCCGCCAGCCGGGCAGGTAGTCCGACAGGCTGCCCAGCGTGACCGTCTGCGGGGCCAGCGCCGCGTCCTGTGCCGGATGGAAACTACCGGCGAGCACGCCGCTCGTGTCCCAGATGACCCACCAGCCGCGCTCGCGCGCCGCCGCCAGCAACCCGTCTATGCTGGAGCGGGGATCGGCGGGTGTCAGGTACAGCGCGCTGACGGTCTCCGGCGCGGTCACCTGAGCGGCGAGGGTAACACCGGACAGATGCGCCGCACCCGCGATACGCCCAGGATCGCCGGGC
>DYGW01000253.1 GCA_020724485.1 Thermoflexus sp.
AGGGGGGAAGGGCCGGGGATGGGGGGGACAAACACGTTCACGACTTGTTCGTGGATCCAAATGAACAGGGTTGCTTGACACAGTAGCTGCGGAGGCTCTATAATTTACGCAATTCACGGTCGATTGTCGACAGTCTACCGATTGTGCTCGATTATAGAGTTATGGCGCGTGGGTTGTCAAGCAGCATGACTGAACTGACATCGCCTCTCAGCCAGATCAACAACAAGCCGCTGCGCGAGCAGGTGCTCGACGCGCTGCGCGAAGCGATTGTGCAGGGCGATCTCAAGCCCGGCCAGACGCTGATCGAGGCTGACTTGGCGGCCCAGCTTGGCATCAGCCGGGCGCCGATCCGCGAGGCGCTGCAGATTCTCAACAGCGAGGGTCTGCTGGAGACAGTTCCCTATCGCGGCACGACTGTGCGGCGGCTGAGCCGGCAAGATATTGAGGAACTGTACAGTCTGCGCAGCGTGCTGGAGAGTTTTGCCATCCGGCGCATCATTGCCCGGCGCAACCCCGACGACGTGGAAGTGCTCCGTGAGCACTTCCGGGCCATGCTCGACCGCGCCGAAGCCGGAGACCTGAAAACACTTAACGAGATTGACCGAGGTTTTCACGATACGCTGATCCGCCTGAGCGATCACCAGTTGTTGCAGAGCATCTGGAATGCGGTGGCGCTGCGCGTGCGGCAGGTGATGGCGCTGCTCAACGAACGCAACACCGACCTCAAGCAGATCGCCTACAACCACCTGCCGATCATCGAAGCGATCGCCGCCTGGGACGAACCCCGCGCGCTGCAGTTGATCGAGCAGCATATCGCCGCCACGGGCGAGCTGATCGCCGAGGGATGGGTGGACCCCGAACCGGGTGACGGCGCATGAGCAGCGCGCAGCGCGTGCTGGTCACCGGCGCGGGCGGCTTCGTGGGCCGCCACATCGTCGCGGCGGCGCTGCGCGCGGGCTGGGCGGTCGTTGCCGCTGATTGGGCATTCGACCCCGACCTGCGCGCGACGTGGGCAGAACTTCCCGCCGAGCGCCTGACTCTTGTCGAGGGCGACCTGGCGAGCCTGCCGCCACTCGCGGTTGAGGCAGTGGTGCACGCGGCGGCGGTGACGGCAGGGCCGGACGAAAGTGGGCAGATGCCGGAGGAGAACTTCCGCGCCAACCTGGAGCCGGCGCTGGCGGTGCTGGCCTGGGCGGCCCGGCAGGGCGTCCGGCGGACGGTGCTGCTCAGTTCGAGCGCCGTCTTCCGCGCGACACGTCCCGGCCTGGTGGACGAGACGCTGCCGCCGTCGCCGTACGGTCTGTACGCGGTGGCCAAGCTGGCGCTGGAGGGCCTGGCTGAGACGCTGCGCGGGCAGCACGGGCGCGACGTGATCGCCGCCCGCCTGAGCAACCTCTACGGCCCCGGCGAGATCGCCCGCCCGACGCGCCCGCGGCTGAGCCTGGTCGGGCGGATGGTGCGTGATGCGGTCGAGCGCGGCGCGGTGGCTGTTTACCAGGATGAGCCGCCGCGCGACTGGACCTTCGTCCCGGACGTAGGCGAGGCCATCGTCCGGCTGCTGGAATGCCCGGCTCTTCGCCACGCGCTTTACCACGTGGCGGCGGGGCAGGTACTCGCGCCGGGCGACATCGCCGCAACGATCCGGCAGATGCTGCCGGGCGTGCGCGTGGAGTGGAAGGCCGGGCCTGAGCCAGGCGCTACGCCGCTGACGCGGCGGGGGACGCTGGTCAGCGAGCGCCTGCGCGCGGAGACGGGCTTCGCGGCCTGGACGCCGTTCGCCAATGGACTGCAGCAGGTGATTGACTGGCATCTGGACAGGGAGGTTGTGCGGTGACGCTACCGGTGGTGCTGGCCGGGCTGGGCGTGCGCGGGCGCTATTGGGCGGAGGTGATCCGCCGCTCGCCGCGCGCCGACATCGTCGCCTATGCCGATCCAAACCCGGCGGCGCTGGAGCGGGCCGCCGCCCTGTTTGGCCCGCGCCCGGCGTTCGCTTCCGCCGAGGAGGCGCTGTCTGCGCTGCCCGAGGTGGGCGCGCTGGTGCTGGCCAATCCGCCGGTGGGCCGCGAGAGCCAGGTCCGGGTGGCCCTGGCGCGCAAGGTGCCGCTGCTGATCGAGAAGCCGCTGGCACTCGACCTCGACGAGGCGGCGCGCCTGGTGGCTCTCGCTGAGAATGCGGGCATCCCGCTGATGGTCGGGCTGAACTTCCGCTACCTGGGTGTCACGCAAGCGGTGAGGGCGCTGTTGGCCGAGGGGACGGTGGGCCGCCCGGAATTCGCCCGCTTCACCTACGAGCGCTACCGCGACGGGCACCGGCCCGATCTGAACAAGTACCCTCTGACGATGGACCAGCCCCTGCTGTGGGAGCAGTCCATCCACCATTTCGACCTGCTGCGCTTCGTCTACGGGCAGGAGCCGCTGGCTGTGCACGGTTACACCTGGAACCCGTCGTGGAGCATGTATGCCAGCGACGCCAACGTGGCGGCGATCCTCACCTTTGACGGCGGCATGGTGGTCAATTACCAGGGCACCTGGCAGGGTAACTGGGCTGTGTCCCATTTCGAATGGCGCACGGACTGCACGGCGGGCGTCATCACCCAGCGCGACCAGTTCGGCGACCTCTCCTATGCCCGCCGCGACGATCCCCAGCTCACCCCGGTGCCTCTGCCGCCCCATGAACTGTGGATCACCGAGACCAGCGGACTGTTAGCCGCGTTCCTCGACACGGTGCTGGACAGCGCGCCGTTGCAGTGCAGCGGGCGCGACCATCTGCTGTCGTTAGCCATGCTCCAGGCATGTATTGTCTCCTGCCAGCAGCAGCGCGCGGTGGCGATCCACGAAGTGCTGCCGAGTTGGCTGCTGCCGGGATGAGCCAGACCAGACGGTGACGGCTGGGATTACTCTGCTGAGAAGGAGGTGAGCTATCGAGGGAAGGAGGTGTGTCTGACCGACGCTTGACCGGATCGCCCGTTCACACACAATGCGACAGTCCAACATCAGGGAGGTTAAGGGGAAATGCGTAATCTGCGCCGTTTAGCAACGCTCTTTCTGCTCATCGCGGTGGTGCTGGGCGCGCTGCCGCTGGCGGTGAGCGCCCAGGCCCCCGGCCCGGACGAAAAGACCCTGGTCATTGCCCAGACCACTGATGTGCAGAGCCTCGACTCGCCCCAGGTGGGGTCGCGCACCGATGCCAACATCATGTATCATCTGTTCGCCACCCTCTACGAGATTGACGACTTTGGTGCCATCGTCCCGTATTTGGCCAAAGATTACCGTATCTCTGAGGACGGCACGGAAATCACGTTTGTCCTCAACGAGGGGCTGACTTGCCATGACGGCGAGCCGCTGACTGCCGAGGACGTGGTCTATACGTTCGAGCGCGCCGCTGATCCGGCCAATGCCTTCACCGGCAATACGCCCGGCTTCGTGTTCGCGTCAATCGCCTACAAGGGCGCTCGCGCAGATAGCGAACTGGAAGCTACGATCATCCTGGAGCGTTATCAGTCAATCGCGTTGGGCCTGATCTCCGAGGTCGCCATCCACTGCAAGGACTCGTACGAGGCCATGAGCCTGGAAGAAGCGCAGAGCACCGCGATTGGCTCCGGCCCGTACAAGTTCGTCGAATGGGTGAAGGACGACTACGTTCTCATGGAAAAGTGGGCGGACTTCAAGCTGCGCGATGTCTACTTTGACCGCATCGTCTGGCGCGTCATCCCTGAGGCGTCTACTCGCTCAGCCGAACTGATGGCCGGCAACGTTGATATCATCACCAACGTCCCGCCCGACCAGCACGCGGCAATCAACAACTCTGGTACGGCCACTGTGGTGCCCGTTGAGGGCCTGCGCCGCATCTACGTTGGCATCAACTTCACCGACAACTTCACCGACGAGTGCGCCCAGGCCGTCAAGAGGACCGATGTGCGCGTCGCCCTGCAATACGCGGTGGACGTGCCGACGATCTGCGAGGCGCTGCTGGGCGTGGAGTGCGAGCGCCCGACTGGCCTGGTCAACAAGCCGAACGACAATCCCGATCTTGAGCCGTACCCGTATGATCCGGCCAAGGCTGAAGAATTGCTCGACGCGGCGGGCTACCCGCGCGGCGCTGATGGCGTCCGCTTCGAGTGCGACCTGATGACCGGACGTGACCGCTACGTGAACCACAACAACGTGGTGCAGGCCGTCTGCCAGTACCTGACCGACGTGGGCGTCAAGACGAATTGCGTCCTGATGGACTGGCGCGCTGAGTTCATCCCGCTGCTTGTGGAGCAGAAAGCCGGCCCGCTGTTCTTCGTGGGGTCAGGCGGCGGCAACTGGAACCCGCTGTATGAGATGGCGGACTTCGCCAGCGAGACCTCGAACCCGAACTACGGCTTCTGGAGCAACCCGGGGTGGTTCGACCGGTGGCGCAGCCTGGGTGATGTGCACGACCCAGTCGAGGAGAAGCGCATCGTCAACGAAATGCTCGAAGTCTTCTACAACGATCCGCCCTGGATCATCCTGTACATGCAACCCGATTACTACGGGTTGAACAACCGTCTCGACTGGCAGCCACGTCGTGACGAGTGGGTTCTGATCAACGCAGCCCGATTGAAGTAAGAGACCATATGGAAAGGTATAGATTAAGAGTATAATCGGAGGTGTCAAG
>DYGW01000254.1 GCA_020724485.1 Thermoflexus sp.
TGATCGCTTGTCATTACGCTATATCAACACTGTCTAATATGTCCGGCCCTCCGCTACGGAGAGGGGGCGGCGAGGCGCGCCAGCGCCGAGCGGGGGTGAGGTCAAGCCAGGGCACAGCAGAGCAACGCTCCTACTGCCTGAAGGGTTTTGCACGCACCCGCGGCCAACCGACCGTTGACGCTCACGTGAGCGGCATGATATACTTGCCAGCATACCGAATGGCTGCGACGGAGAGGAGTACGCGGTCCGGCGCTGGCAGAGAGTGTGGGTCGCAGGCTGCAAGCCCACACAGTGGCCGCCCGCAGAAGGTCGCTCCTGAGCCGGCAGGCTGAACACGGTCTGGAGACCAGTAGGCCCGTCCGGGTGCGCCCGTTACTGCGCATGTGAGAGAGCCTGGCGCGCCGAGCGCCGGGAAACAAGGTGGTACCGCGGAAGAGCGCTCTTTCGTCCTTGCTGTGGCGAAAGAGCGTTTTGCATTGTTGGGGACATGATGAGCGAGAACAATGATACGAGCGCGTTCTATGATGCCGTTGCCGATGACTATCACTTGTGGTACCGCGACTGGGAGACCGAGCTAGAGCGCGAAGGGCTGCACCTGCGGCGCTACTTCCGCGAGCACGGCGTGCAGACGGTGCTCGACGCATCGTGCGGGCCAGGCACACAGAGCGTGGCACTGGCCCGCCTGGGCTTCATCGTGACGGCGGCGGATCCCAGCGCCGGGCTGTTGGCCCGCGCCCGGCAGAATGCTGCCGAGCACGGCGTGGATGACCGGATTACATTCGTGCAGTCGGACTTTCAAAACCTGCTCAACCACATGAGCGGGCCGTTCGACGCGGTGATTACGAAGGGGAACGCGATTTCGCACCTGCTGCGCGACGAGCAGATTGAGGAGACGCTGCTCACCTTCTACGAGTTGCTGCGCCCCGGCGGGCTGCTGCTCATTGGGATGCACGACTTTGAGCCGCTGCTGGATGACCGTCCCCGCTTGCTGCCGGGGCAGGTGCACGACGGCCCGGACGAGCAGGTAATCACCTTCGACGTGTGGGACTGGGACGATGGGCCGCCGGTTACTGTCACGTACAACCGGTTCATCGTGCGCGGCGAGGGCACGGCCTACCGCGTCAGCAAGCACCCCGTCAAGTACCGGGCGCTGACGGCAGAGGAAGTCGAGGTCGTGCTGTCAGAACTCGGCTTCGAGCGATTCAGCGCTCAGCGCGACCGCTGGGAAGTGATCATGACGGCTATCAAGCCGGAGTAGACGGGCCGATGTGTTGGTTGGGTGTGTAGAGGAGCAGTGAAAGGGGGTGATCCACCGTGTCACTGGTTGCCACTGAAAATGGCGCTGGCGTCGTTGGAGGCTGGCGCGCGCTGGATACGAACACGGTGCGATGCTCTCGCGCACCCTACTGGCTCAGCCGGTAATTCCTGGTACTGAACACAGAGGACACCATGACCACAGAAATGCCCAAGACGTTTGATTTTGCCGAGGCTGAGCCTCGGCTATACCGTTGGTGGGAGGAGAACGGCTGGTTCAAGCCGGAGGTGCATCCCGACGCCGAGCCGTTCGTGATCAGCATCCCGCCGCCCAACGTGACCGGCGCGCTGCACAACGGCCATGCCATGTTCGTCAGCCTGGAAGACCTGATGATCCGCTACGAGCGGATGCGCGGGCGGGCGGCGCTGTGGGTGCCCGGCTCCGATCACGCGGGCATCGCCACGCAGCTTCAGGTCGAGAACTTGCTGCGCCAGCAAGGCACCAGCCGCGAGGCAGTGGGCCGCGAGGAGTTTCTGCACCGCACGTGGGAGTGGAAGCGCAAGTACGGCGGGCGGATCGCCGAGCAACTGCGGCGGCTGGGGGCAAGCTGCGACTGGGATCGCGAGCGTTTCACGCTTGATGACGGGCTTTCGCGCGCAGTGCGCGAGGCATTCGTCACCCTGTGGGAGCAGGGGCTGATCTATCGCGGGCTGCGCCTGATCAACTGGTCACCGGGCCTGCAAACAGCCGTCAGCGACCTGGAAGTGGAGCGCGAAGAAGAGCAGGGGCACCTGTACTACTTCAACTACCCGCTGGAAGGCGGCGGCAGCATCCCCGTGGCGACGACGCGCCCGGAGACGATCCTGGGCGATACGGCGGTGGCCGTGCACCCGGACGACGACCGCTACCGGCACTTCATCGGGCGGCGGGCGCTGGTGCCCATGCTCAACCGGCCCATCCCGGTCATCGCCGACGAATATGTGGATCGCGAGTTCGGCACCGGCGCGCTGAAGATCACGCCAGGGCACGACCCTGCTGACTACGAGATTGGCCAGCGGCACGGCCTGGAACTGGTCAACATCATGAACAAGGACGCGACGCTCAACGAGAACGCTGGCCCCTATGCCGGGCTAGACCGTTTCGTGGCACGCCAAAGGCTGTGGGCCGATATGGAACGGGCGGGGATGACCCTGCGCGTGGAACCCTACCGGCATGCCGTGCCGCGCTCGCAGCGCGGCGGCGAAGTGGTCGAGCCGCTGGTCAGCAGGCAGTGGTTCGTGAAGATTCAGCCGCTGGCCGAGAAAGCCATTGAGGCGGTGCGCGACAGGCGGATCACGATCGTGCCAGCCTACTTCGAGCGCGTGTACTTCAACTGGCTGGAGAACATTGAAGACTGGTGCATCAGCCGCCAGTTGTGGTGGGGGCACCGCATCCCGGCCTGGCATTGCGCCGACTGCGGCGAGATCACCGTGGCCCGCGAAGACCCGACCGTCTGCGCGCATTGCGGCAGTGCGGCCATCGAGCAAGACCCGGACGTGCTGGATACGTGGTTCAGCAGCGGGCTGTGGCCATTCAGCACGCTGGGCTGGCCGGATGATACGCCCGATCTGCGCCGCTACTACCCGACCGACATCATGGAAACGGGTTACGACATCCTGTTCTTCTGGGTGGCGCGCATGATCATGATGGGGTTGTGGTTCACAGGCGACATCCCCTTCCACACGGTCTACCTGCACGGGCTGGTCAGATCCGAGGGCGGCAAGAAAATGAGCAAGTCCTACGGCAATGTCGAAGACCCGCTCGACATTGTGGCCCGGTACGGCACGGACGCCCTGCGCTTCACGCTGCTGACGGGCAGCTCGCCGGGCAACGACATGAACCTGGCCGAGAGCCGCATCGAGTATCACCGCAACTTCGGCAACAAGCTGTGGCAGATGTCGCGCTTCGTGTGGTCGAACCTGGACAGGTACGTGCCGCGCCCTGAGCCGCAACGGGCCGGGCTGGACCTGGCGAGCCGCTGGATTCTCAGCCGGCTGACTGGCCTGGTGAGCAATGTGCAGCGCCTGTTCGACACCTACCAGTATGGGGAGGCGGGGCGGCAGGTGCTCGACTTCCTGTGGAGCGAGTTCGCCGACTGGTATGTGGAGATCAGCAAGAACGCGCTGTATGGCGGGGACGCGGCGCGGCGGGAGCAGACGCTGGACGTGCTGGTGTATGTCCTGAACACCGGTTTGCGGCTGCTGCACCCGTACATGCCCTATATCACCGAGGAGATCTGGGGCTACCTGCCAACCGGCGAAGGTCCACTGATCCTCGCTGAGTGGCCCGCCGCAAATCCCGCTCTGCTGGACGCCGAAGCGGAGGGGCAGTTCGCCATCCTGATGGACCTGGTGCGCGGCATCCGCAACGCGCGCGCCGAATACAAGGTCGAGCCAGCGCAGCGCATCAGCGCCCTGATTGACGCGGGAAGCCAGCGGGCGCTGATCGGCGCGCACACCGATCTTTTCGCGCGGCTGTGCAACGTGGGCAGCGTGACGCTGCTCGACTCCGGAGCGGGCGCGCCCGGCCAGGCGGCGACCGTCGTCGCGGCGAATGTGACCGTGTACCTGCCGCTGGCCGACCTGGTGGACCTGGAAGCCGAGCGCGAGCGTCTGCGGCGGGAGCTGGAAAACCTCGACCAGCAGATCGCGCGCACAACGGCGCTGTTGAGCAACGAGAGCTTCGCCAGCAAGGCCAAGCCAGAGGTCGTCCAGCGCGAGCGTGACAAGCTGGAGACGCTGGCTGCCAGCCGGCGCGCGGTCGAAGAACGGTTGGGGGCGCTGGGGGCCTGAGAGCCTGGGCGACACCGCACTGTCAGCACGGCGCGGGTATCTCTGCACAGCGGGAGATGCCCGCGCTTCTTTGTGGCTGGCCGGTGCCGCGCTCAGGACTCAGGCGGGCGCTGGGTTTTCAGCAGGAACAGCGCGCGGCCCGCGCGCTTCGCTTCGCGGCGGACTTGCGCATCGGGGTCGTTGAAATAGAGCGTTTCGAGGACGGGGAGCGCGTCTGTGGCTTCGAGCTGCACAAGCTCGGCGATAGAGCGCAGCCGAATCTCTGGATTCTTGTCTTCCAGGCGGGCCAGGTGATAGGCGATCAACCGGGTGTTGGTGCTCACGGGGCTCATCCTCGTCGCGTGGTGCAATCCTGCACCCGGCAGGCATGTGTGCCGCCGGGCCGGGTATCAGTATAGCAGCGGGCGCGCGTCCGCACCAAATGGGGAGTGTGTGCATCTGTCGATCAGTCTACCGCGCCCTGGTTTACCTCACCCCCGCTCGGCGCTGGCGCGCCTCGCTTCCCCCTCT
>DYGW01000013.1:0-20795 GCA_020724485.1 Thermoflexus sp.
CTCCGCGCAGCGTGGGGGAAGGGGTTGGGGAAGGGGGGGCAATCCCAGCGCCCAAGTGCCCAGCCCTACAGGTTGTTCGTGGACCCGATGCGGACACTCCCCTTGACAGCCCGCTGTGCCCCTGCTACACTGCCCATCATAACGACTCTGACGGAGCCAAGTACGCTGGACTGCGCGCGCAGAGAGCCGCCGGATGGTGCGAGACGGCCCGCAAGCAGCGGAAATCCACTCCTGAGCACGTCGCCTGCCGAACGACGATAGATGTCTTAAGGCGGGCCGGGTGCGCCCGTTAACGCGCGCGAGTCCTTAGACTCGCTGAGGCTGGCGCTGCAAGGCGCTGGCGAACCCAGGTGGCACCACGAGTCCCCTCGTCCTGGATCGTATCCAGGCGGGGGGCTTTTTGTTTGGGGAGAGACCGGCGATGCAACTCGATTTTCTGACGCCCGATGTCTGGAATGGCCTGGTGATCGGCACCATTCTGATCGGACTGGCTTTCGCGGCCCTGCGCCTGTTGCGCGACTGGACGGCATACCAGGACGCGCGCCGGCGCGAGCGCTCGCTCGACGGAGACCGCCGCCGCCCGAGTGACCACGATAAGTCTTGAATGCTACACGAGCAGATGCGCATCACAACGTTGACAGGAGGAATCCCATGCACGACATCGCCCTGATCCGTGAAAAGCCCGACTGGGTGAAGCAGCAACTTCGTCACCTGAACGACGAGCCGGCCATCGCGCGTATTGACTCGATTCTGGCGTTGGACAAGCGGCGTCGCGCCCTGCTGACCGAAGCCGAGGCGATCAAGGCCAATCGCAACAGGCTCAACAAGCAGATGGGCCACTTCCGCGTCAACAAGCAGCTCAGCCCGGCGCAGATCGTCGGCGGGGCGCGGCGCGCCGTGGAAGCGCTGAGTAATGGCGACATTGACGGCTTCCTGGCCGCCCTGGAGGCCCCACAACCGCCAGCGGACGCCGCTGAGCCGACGGTCGAGGCGGTCGCGGCGGCGTTCGACGAATTAGCTGGGGCATTGAAGGCGCTCGGCGACCGGGTGACTGCGCTAGATGAGGAGATTCGCCAGGTCGAGGCGGAACTTGACGAGCACATGCTGTGGATTCCCAACATGCCCCACGAGAGCGTGCCCGTCGGGCAGAGCGACGCCGACAACCGCATCTGGGAGGCACAGGGCACCCCGCGCACCTTCGACTTCACCCCGCTGCCCCATTGGGAGCTTGGCCCGGCGCTGGACATCATTGACTTCGAGCGTGGCGTCAAACTGTCCGGCACGCGCTTTTACCTGCTCAAGGCAATGGGCGCGCGCCTGTACCGGGCGATGATTAGCTGGCTGCTCGACCTGCACACGACCGAGCACGGCTACACAGAGATTTACCCGCCGTTCATGGTGCGCGAAGAGGCGATGTTCGGCTCGGCGCAGTTCCCCAAGTTCCGCGATGTGGTCTATTTCGACGCCGAGTCGGAGCTATACATGCTGCCGACGGCGGAGGTGGCGCTGACCAACATGTTCCGCGATGAGATTCTGGACGAGGCGCGGCTTCCGCTCTATTTCGTCGCGCATACGCCTTGCTTCCGTCGCGAGAAAATGAGCGCCGGGCGCGACGTGCGCGGCATCAAGCGCGTGCACCAGTTCGAGAAGGTCGAGCTATACAAGTTCACCACGTCGGAGACGAGCTACGCCGAGCTAGAGTCACTCACCGAGGCGGCGGAGCGCGTGTGCAGCCTGCTCGAAATCCCCTACCGCCGCGTGGAAATGGCCACCGGCGACCTGGGTTTCGCCGCGTCCAAGAAGTACGATGTGGAGTTGTGGGCACCTGGCTGCGGGGAGTGGCTGGAAGTTAGCTCGTGCAGCAATACTGAGGACTTCCAGGCCCGCCGCGCCAATGTGCGCTACCGCCCGGCAGACGGAGGCCGCCCGCGCTTCGTGCACACGCTCAACGGCTCCGGCCTGGGCATGACCCGCACGCTGATCGCTGTGCTGGAGAACTACCAGCAGGCGGATGGCAGCGTGGTCGTGCCGGACGTGCTGCGCCCGTACATGGGCGGGCTGGAAGTGATCGAGCCGCCGCGCTGAGGGTGGGGTAAGGTTATTGCGTAGGGGCGCGGCTCTGCTGCCCCCGGCGCGCAGGTGTCTCGCTGCCAGACTTCGGAAGTCTCCACAGACTTCCGAAGTCTTCGGTTTGTCCATCCCCACCTTCGAACGCGCGAGCAGGAATGGTATAATAGGGGCGAGACCCAAGCAGGCCGGGTGATCGCGTCCCGCCCCCCTAGGGGCGGCGGGATGAGGAAAGTCCGCGCTCCACAGGGCACGGTGCTGGCTAACGGCCAGGCGGGGTGACCCGACGGCAAAGTGCAACAGAGAGGCAGAGTGCCCCTCCGCGTGAGGGGTGAGGGTGAAACGGTGCGGTAAGAGCGCACCGGCGTCTGTGGCGACACAGGCGGCCAGGCAAACCCCACCGGGAGCAAAACCAAGCAGGAACGAGGGGCGGCCCGTCCCGCGATCAGTTCCGGGTAGGTTGCTGGAGGCGCCGGGTAACTGGCGTCCTAGAGAGATG
The DNA here is from genome assembly GCA_020724485.1 of Thermoflexus sp. Lineage (GTDB taxonomy): Bacteria > Chloroflexota > Anaerolineae > Aggregatilineales > Aggregatilineaceae > UBA2029. Next base: position 2,567 of record DYGW01000013.1, read on the forward strand.
ATCACCGCCCGCTCCGGCGGGCACAGAACGCGGCTTACAGGTCGGCTTGGGTCTCGCCCACATGGGAGAATGACGGTCATGCAGAAGGGCTATCTCGTCTTCAACGGCGGGCAGGCGTTCGTGCCGGAGAGCAAGGAAGCTGACCGCGCCTGGCTCAAGCTGCTGCGCGGCACGCACAGCCCGCGCCTGGTGGTGGTGCCGGTGGCGGCGATGGAGAAGCACAAGCGCGTTGCCGAGCAGGCGGCGCGCTATTTCAGCCGTCTGAACACCTTCGCCGAGCACGTGCTGATCACCGACCAGCGCACGGCCAACACCGAGACCGAGTACGCCATCCTTGACAAGGTCGAGGCGATTGTGCTGCCCGACGGCAGCCCGCTCGACATGGTTGAGCGATTGCAGGGCACGCACGCCGAAGCCGCGCTGCACCGCGCCCTGCTGCGCAAAGCCGCTGTCATGGGCACGGGGGCCAGCGCGATGGCCCTCGGCGGGGTGATCTGGTTCGCCCACGAGTGGCTGCCCGGCCTGGGCCTCGCCCCGCACCTGGCGATCCTGGCCCACCATGACCTGTTCCGTATGCGCCTGCCCCCCGACCGGCTGCTGCATGGCCTGCCGGACGGCGTGACGCTGATCGGCGTTGACCAGGCGGCGACGCTGATCGCCCATCCCGACGACACGTTTCAGGTGGTGGGGCAGGGCGGCGCGTGCGTCTACCGCAGTGCGACGCAGCTTGACGACTACCCGGCGGGGAGCACGTTCAGCCTGGGGTAGGCGGAGCGCTCCAACCTGGAGCTTGAATCGCAAACGAAGACCGCCAGGGCGCTTCGTGCACACCCTGGCGGCTCTGTGTCTGACAGAGGAAGCCGTCGCTACACCACGATGCTCACCATGCCCCGGTCGGCGACGAAGATCACCTTGCGCGCGGGCTTGCCGTCCATGTGCCGCTTCGCCCCGTCGGACTCCAGCGCCAGGCGCTTGGCGTCCTCCTCGGCGATGCCGGCGGGCACCTGGATGCGGTCGCGCACCTTGCCGTTGACCTGCACCACCAGCGTGATCTCTTCCTCGGCGGCAATCGCCGCATCGTAGGCGGGCCACGCCTGATTGTGGATGCTGTACGGCTGCCCGACGCGCGCCCACAATTCCTCGGCCACGAACGGCGTGAAGGGGGCCATCAGCCGCAGCATCGTCTCAACGGCTTCATCCCACACCGCCCGGCTCACCTTGCCTTCGCGGGCGGCCCTTTGCAGGCTGTTCTTCAGTTCCATCAGCCCGGCCATCGCCGTGTTGAAGCTGAAGCCTTCCAGCCCGTCGGAGACCTTCTTGATCGTCTGGTGCACCTTGCGGCGCAGGTCGCGCTCGGCGGCGGGATCGGGCGTGCCGGAGGGGGCGCCCTCGTTGACCAGCGCCCATACGTCGTGCAGCCAGCGCACCACGCCGTAGATGCCCTTGCTGTCCCAGGGACCGCCCTGATCCCAGCGGAAGGCGAACATCAGGTAGGCGCGCACCGTGTCCGCGCCGAACTCGGCGACCAGTTCATCCGGCGCGACGACGTTGCCCTGCGTCTTGGACATCTTCTCCACGTCCAGGTGGTGCCTGATCTGGTTGATCGTCGCGTCCGGGCCGAAGCCGGGGATGGTGAAAGTCGTGTCCTTGTCCGTGTCCACCACGACATCGCGCCCGTCGGGGGTGCGCACGTGCAGCGTCGTCTCGACGCGGTTCAGCACTTCGCCCGCGACCTGCGTCTCGGTGACCGGCACGCCGTCCAGCGACTCGACGACGCGAACGCTGGCCGCGTCGAACTTGCCGCCGGCGAACGCGCCTTGCGCGATGACCAGGTCGCCGTCGCGCGGCTCGCCCAGGATCATGCCCTGGTTGAACAGGCGCAGCATCGGCTCGTCGAACATGCCGGTCGTGTCGCGCCCGACGGCTTTGGCCGCTTCTGCGGTAGGCTCGAAAATGCCGCAGTCGCGCATGGCCTTCGTGAAGAAGCGGGTGTACATCAGGTGCATCGTCGCGTGCTCGATGCCGCCCGTGTACTGGTCAACGGGCAGCCAGTACGCGCCCTCGGCGGGGTCGAACGGGCCGCCGTCGTAGGCCGGACTCAGGTAGCGGTACTGGTACCACGACGAGCACATGAAGGTGTCCATCGTGTCCGTCTCGCGCGTGGCCGGGCCACCGCACTGCGGGCAGGTCGTGTGCAGGAATCCCTCGTGGTAGCGCAGCGGACTCTCGCCGGTGGGCATGAAGTCCACATCGTCCGGCAGCAGGATGGGCAGGTCGCTCTCCGGCACGGGGACGATACCGCACGCCGGGCAGTAGACGATGGGGATCGGCGCGCCCCAGTAACGCTGGCGGCTGATCAGCCAGTCGCGCAGGCGGTAGTTGATCGCCGCGCGCCCGATGCTCTGTGCCTCCAGCCAGCGCGTCACCACGCGGACGGCCTCGTTCTTGGCCCCGTCATGGCTGGCGGTGGCGGGCGTGCCGTCGAACTGGGCGCTGTTGACCATGACGCCTTCGCCGGGCCAGGCTTCGGTCATCTTGTCCGGGTCGAGATCGTCCATGCCTTCCGGCTGGATGACGATACGGATCGGCAGGCCGAACTTGCGGGCGAACTCGAAGTCGCGCTGGTCATGGGCAGGCACGGCCATGATCGCGCCGCTGCCATAGCTGATCAGCACATAGTCGGCGATCCAGATCGGGATACGCTCGCCGTTGACCGGGTTGATGGCATAGCCGCCGGTGAAGACGCCGGTCTTCTCTTTGCCTTCGGCAGTGCGGTCAATCTCGCTCTTGCGCGCCGCCGCCGCGATGTAGGCGGCGACCTCGGCGCGGTACTCCGCCGTCGTCACCTTATCCACCAGCGGATGTTCCGGAGCCAGGACCATGAAAGTCGCGCCCCACAGGGTGTCGGGCCGCGTGGTGAAGACCTCGATCGGATCGCCGTCTTCCGTGCGGAAGGTGACGTGCGCGCCTTCGCTGCGCCCGATCCAGTTGGTCTGCATGGTCTTGACGCGCTCCGGCCAGTCAATCTTGCTGTGATCCAGCAGTTCTTCGGCGTAGTCGGTCGTGCGGAAGAACCACTGTTCCAGTTCCTTCTTGATCACCGGCGTGCCGCAACGCTCGCAGTGGCGGTCTTCGCCCCAGACCTGCTCACGGGCCAGGGTCGTGTTGCACTGCGGGCAGAAGTCCACCGCCGCGTTCTTGCGATAGGCCAGGCCCTTCTTGAAGAACTGCAAGAAGAACCACTGCGTCCAGCGGTAGTACGCCGGGTGGCTGGTGACCGCCTCGCGCTCCCAGTCGAAGATGGCGCCCATCGTGCGCAGTTGGCGGCGCATGTTGGCCATGTTGCGCTCCGTCCACGTCTTGGGGTGGATGTTGCGCTTGATGGCGGCGTTCTCGGCGTTGAGGCCGAACGCATCGAAGCCCATCGGGAACAGCACGTTGTAGCCGCGCATACGCAGCCAGCGCGCCCGCGCGTCGGACGGGGCCATGGCGTACCAATGCCCGATGTGCAGGTCACCGCTGGGGTAGGGCAGCATGGTCAGCGCGTAGAACTTGGGGCGGCTGGGGTCAACCCGCGAGCGGTACAGCCCGTCGCGCTCCCAGCGTTCGGCCCAACGCGCCTCAATTTCCTGTGGCACATACTTGTCGGCCATGTTTGTGTGCTCTCACTCCAAAGCATGGTGCGGAGAATCTTGATCGGTGCCGCCTGTACCAGGTGGCAGGCTCCCGGCCATCGCCAGAAATGAAGAAATCCCCTCCGAAACCCTGAAGACTGCTCAGGGACGAAGAGGACTCCGCGGTACCACCCTGGTTGATGGCAAGAACTCGAACGACGCAAAAGACGAAAAGTGGACCCAAAGGGGCTCGAACCCTTGACCTCCACAATGCCATTGTGGCGCTCTCCCAAGCTGAGCTATGGGCCCTTGATTGCGTGGTGTGCCATCCACTCACTATGCGTAACGGGCATCCCGGCGCAGCCTACTGGTCTTCGACTGCGCAGCTCCCGGACGAGTTCGGCCTGGGCGCTCGTCGCTGCGCCGCGCCGGGTTTCCACTGTCCCCGGCTCTCTGCGACGATGGCCTACTGCTTCCGTTCAACGCTGTTGGCACTATGTGCTTTGTTAACAGCCCACATTCTAGCGGCGGGCCAGGCGGTTGTCAAGGTCTGAAAACAGGCGGCGGAGCGTGGCTGGCCGGTGGCAATGCTCCGCGTGCCGACCGGCGCGCGGCTTGGGTCTCATCTGGCCTGGTGAAACATGCAGGAAATCATTGTGCAGAATCATGTCTCTCGCTATTATTAGCAGTCTTGGAGCAAGTTTCGCCACAAGGCACACTGCTGCTCGCCAAGCCAGCGTCGTTGGGGTGTGCGCTTTGGCCGCGGCCAACGGTAGAAGAGGAGAGTGACTTTTGACAGTCCTGATGGAGGTCAAAGACCTCACAACGCGATTCCATACAGACGAGGGGACCGTCTACGCCGTGAACGGCATTTCGTACACGCTCCATGAGGGGGAAACCCTGGGGGTCGTGGGCGAAAGCGGCTGCGGCAAGAGCGTGCACGCGCTCTCGATTATGGGCTTGATCCCCAAGCCGCCCGGCGAGATTCCGAAGGGTGAGGTGATCTTCCGGGGGCGTGACTTGCTCAAGCTGCCGCCGAGCAAGCAACGCCTGGTGCGCGGGGCCGAGATCGCCATGGTGTTCCAGGACCCCATGACCTCGCTCAACCCGGTGTTGACCATTGGCCGCCAGATTACCGAGGCGCTACGGCTGCACCTGGGCATGGACAACAAGCAGGCCCGCGAGCGCGCGGCAGAGCTGCTGGCGATAGTGGGCATTCCCTCGGCCAAAGACCGTCTCGACGACTACCCGCACCAGTTCTCCGGCGGCATGCGCCAGCGTGCCATGATCGCGATGGGCCTGTCGTGCAACCCGCAGCTTCTCATCGCTGACGAGCCGACGACGGCCCTCGACGTGACCATCCAGGCCCAGATTCTCGACCTGGTGCGCCGGCTGCGCGACAAGATCGGCATGGCCATGATCTGGATTTCGCACGATCTGGGGGTCGTCGCGGGCCTGGCGGATAACGTCCAGGTGATGTATGCCGGGTATATCGTCGAACGTGGCATCGCCAAAGATGTGTACGGCGATTCCCGCCACCCGTACACTGTGGGCTTGCTCGGCTCGCTGCCGCGCCTGGATCGCAAGAGCGAGCGCCTGTTCTCGATTGAGGGGGCGCCGCCCGATATGCGCTTCCTACCCAAGGGCTGCCCGTTTGCGCCGCGCTGCCCCTTCAAAATTGCCAAGTGTGATGAGGAGAATCCGACCCTGCAACCCGTCCCCGATGGCCGGCCTGACCACGTGATGGCGTGCTGGGTGGATGTGCGTAAGGAAAAGGAGGGCGGTTATGAGCGAAGCAAGGTCGTCTGAGACCTTGACCCAGCGTGCTGCTGGCCCGTCGTCCTCGAAGGACGGAAAGCGCGTACTGGTCCGGGTACAGGGGCTGAAGAAGTATTTCCCGATCAAGTCGGGGATCGTGTTCCAGCGCGAAGTCGCGTCGGTGAAGGCTGTGGACGGCGTCTCGTTTGACATCTATGAAGGCGAGACGTTGGGCCTGGTCGGTGAGAGCGGTTGCGGCAAGTCCACCACCGGACGCACGATCCTCCAGCTTTACCGCGCTACCGAAGGCAGCGTGAAATTCGAAGGCGAGGAATTGACCACGCTCAAGGGCGAGTCGCTGCGCAAGATGCGCCGCCGTATGCAGATGATCTTCCAGGACCCCTATGCGTCACTGAACCCGCGTATGTCGGTGGGGCGTATTGTGGCCGAGCCGCTCGTGGTGCACAACATCGGCACCAAGAAGGAGCGCGAAGAGCGCGTCGCCGAACTGCTTGACCTAGTGGGCCTGAACCCGTATTTTGTGCGTCGCTATCCGCACGAGTTCTCCGGCGGACAGCGCCAGCGCATTGGGCTGGCGCGCGCGCTCGCCCTCAATCCCAGCTTCATCGTCGCCGACGAGCCGATCTCGGCGCTCGACGTGTCCATTCAGGCGCAGGTGGTCAACCTGCTGCAAAAGCTGCAAGAAGACCTGGGCCTGACCTATCTGTTCATCGCCCACGACCTGAGCATGGTGCGCCACCTGTGCAACCGCGTCGCGGTCATGTACCTGGGCAAGATCGTCGAGATTGCCGACAGCGAGGAGCTTTACACCAACCCGCTGCATCCCTACACCCAGGCGCTGCTGTCGGCGGTGCCGGTGCCGGACCCGGTGGTTGAGGAGAAGCGCCAGCGCATCATCTTGAAGGGCGACGTGCCCAGCCCGGTCAACCCGCCGAAGGGCTGCCATTTCAACACGCGCTGCCCTGTCTCGATAGACGTGTGCTACGACGAAGACCCGGCGCTGGTCGAGGCGCTGCCCGGTCACTGGGTGGCCTGCCATCGGGTCAGTTAAGGGGCCGCTGTTCTGGCGCAGTAACTCATCTTGTGTGCTGGTTGTTCACCTCACCCCCGCTCGGCGCTGACGCGCCTCGCCTCCCCCTCTCCGCTGCGGAGAGGGAGAGAGGCCGAGCGTAACGAGGCCAGGGGGTGAGGTCAGCAAGTCACCGCCTGTTCGTCCTGCCGAGCCTCTTCCGACCCCCTGTTTTCCCCACGCATATGCTCATAACACCACCCCTACACCACCGCCTTGCCAACAGGAGCGCAGAGCGGGCGTAGGTTGTCGTTTCGAGGCGGGCCGTTACAATTGAGGGACTCCTGCGCGCGGGCTTCACCCTCCCGCTGCGCCGCGTTGTGACGAGGGACAGCCGCCATGTTCTACGGCAGAATTGATGTCTACTGGCCCAGCGGCCCCATCGAAAGCTACCGCCTCAACAAGACAGCGGTGGCCGTGGGGCGCTCGACGGGCAATGACATTGTGCTCGATACGACCGGGATTTCGCGCTATCACATCAAGTTCACTTTCAACGAGCACCAGGCGCGGCTAGAAGACCTGGACTCGGCGAACGGCACGTATGTGGACGGCGTGCGGCTGCCCCCTCACGAACCCTACGTGCTGCGCGGCGGTGAGGAGATACAGATTGGCGACATCCGCTTGATCTACCACCCCCCCGCCGCGCTGGACAGCAGCGGAGCCGAAGAGATCACCCAGCGCGTTGTGCTCGCGCGCACGACCTATCGCGTGGCCCTGGAAGGGCCGGATATGGCCGTTGCGCCGGGGGCGCACGTCCAGGCGGTGCTCAAGGTCGAGAACATCGGCGAAGAGACCGATCGCTATTTCATCGAGATAGACGGCCTGCCCAAAGGCTGGGTGCGCGTGGATCGAGCCGAGATGGAGCTATCGGCGGGCGAGATGGGCCAGGCGGTGGTCAGCTTCAAGCCGCTGCGGCGCAGCGAGACGCGGCCCGGAGACTATCCCTTTGTTGTGCGCGTGCGGGCCAAGTCCACCCCCGCCGAGACAGTGGACGCGCCGGCGGTGCTGGCGGTGCTGCCCTTCAGCGGGTTCGGCATGGCGTTGGGCAGCGAGCGCCTGCTCAACGGAGAGCGGCTCAAGGTCTTCTTGCACAACCAGGGCAACGCCCCGCTGCCCATTGACCTCAGCGGGGCAGACCGGGGCAATGCGCTCGTCGTCGAACTGTCGGCGGCGCACGTGGCGCTCATGCCTGGCGAGCGGCAGACGGTGACCGGCACTGTTTGTGGCCGGCGGCGGTTATTCGGGGCGTCGTCGGTTCGCGAGTTCGCCGTGATCGCGCGCTCGCGCGACCCATCGGGCTTCACAGCGTCGGTGCCGGGCACCTACGTTGAGCGTGGGGCGCTGCCGGGCTGGTTACCTGTGCTGTTGCTGCCGCTGGTGGTGATTGGCGCGCTGGCGGCGGTGATGGTGGCGCTGTTTGTGCTGGATCGCGCCGACGACGAGACGCCCGTGCAGCCGGTGATCAGCGCCTACACAGTCTCCGCCAACGAGATCGTGCTGGGCGAGGCGGTCACGGTGACCTGGGCGGCAGCCGACGCCGAGTCGCTGCTGCTGCGCGTGACCGGCGCTGGAGAGGAACAGCGGATCGCGCTGCCCACTGACGTTTCTGCCTACACCCTGGCCCTGGAGTCGAGCGGGCGCTATACCGTCACCCTGGAAGCCCGGCATGGCGAGGAGAGCGTCGTCAGCGCAGCCGCCGAGATCAGCGTGCGCCCGGCAGTGGCGCTCGCCATCGAAGTGGTGGGCGGCGCAGAGTTGGTGCGCCATGTTGCCCAAGAGGTGCAGCTTACCTGGACGGTCAGCGGCGCGCAGCCCTACGAAGGCGGTTATCTCATCTGGGCGACCAGCCCGGATGTTGCTGGCAATCTGCTGGTGGCCCCCATGCCCCTCAACGGGCAGCAGCGCGTCGCCGTGACGCCCGATGGCAACCAGGCGGAATGGCTGGTGACGCTGCACGCGCAGGGCCACGACGGGGTCAGCACCAGCGTGACTCAGAAGGTGCCCATCGGCTATCCGGTGTGCGAATTGCGCGTCGAGAAGACCATTGTGCGCAGCGGCCCCGGCCAGCACTACCCGGCGATCCTGCCTCCCCAGCCGTTAGAAGGCTCGCCCCAGGGCACGCTGTCCTATTCGCCGGTGGCGCGCGACCCTTCGGGAGCCTGGCTGCAGGTGGAGGTAGATGTTGAGGGGCGGCTGGGCTGGGTGCCGCTGACCGACTTCGCCTGCACGAATTTCGACCCGCAGCGCCTGGTGACGACGACGGACTACCCCTTGCTACCTACGCCAACACCATCGCCGACCGCCCGGCCCGCGACCGCTACGCCAACCAGCGCGATCCTGCCGACCGTGCCCACTAGTGCGACAGCGAGTCCTGTGCCCGGCGGATGAGCGCAGCGGCTGTGTCTGTGGCACGGGCAGGGAGACAACCGCGCGTGCGTGTATTCCGGATTCGGGGCGCGACGATCCATCATAGGGGCGGGTTTGCAAACCCGCCCCTACAAGACCGATTTCTGCCCCCATTGTGAGATACGCCCAGCGCGTCCGCGCGTTGCGAAAACATGCCCCTAATCGCGTACAATAGGAGTAGGCATACATAATCAGTACGCTGGTGCCTCTGGGCGGGGCCGGAACCCGCCAGCACGATCCAACGTCTTACTAGCGGCCTGGTGATGGTCTGGGAGCCGCATGAGGAATGCCGTGAGCCGCCGTCTGACCCTCCTGACATTGCTGCTGGTGCTGCTCGCGCCGCTGCTGACCGCTTTCTCCCCTGAGCGCCAGGCGGCGTTCGAGATCGATCTGGCGGTCAGCGCCGGTTATGGCGGGTACTACCGGCGCGAGCAGTGGACGCCCCTCCGGGTGAGCGTGGCGAACCCCGGCGACGACTTCTCCGGCGTGATCCGCGTGCGGGCGGACAGCGCAAGCGGGGTCGCCGAGACGGAGTATCGCACGCCGCTGGAATTGCCGCGCGGCTCGCGCAAGCAGGTGTTCGTCTACATCTCGCTGGAGACGTATTCGCGGGCGCTGTATGTGGAGCTAGTTGATCGCGCCGGGCAGGTTGTCGCCCGCCGCAGTGCCTCTTTGCGCATGGCGGGGCGCGAGGATTTGGTCTATGTCGTCGTGACCGAATCGGCGCTGGGCACGGTGGACATGACCGCCCGGACTCCCGGCACTGGTGCTGTCTACCAGGCAAGCTGGCGCGTGGAGCACATTCCGGCGATGGCCGAAGCCCTTTTCGGGGTGGATGTGCTGCTGGTGCATGACGCCGATACCGGGGCGTTGAGCGCCGAGCAGACGGCGGCCATCGAGCGGTGGGTGTTGGCGGGCGGGCATCTGATCGTAGCCGGGGGCGACGCCTGGCAGCGCACTACAGCAGGACTGGGCGCGCTGCTGCCGGTCGAGCCGCGCGGCACGCTGGTTCTGGAGTCCCTCGCTCCGCTGGCCGAGTATCTGCGGCTGCCCCCCGGCCCGCTGGCCGCGCGCATCACTGCTGTCACCGGCGCGCTCAAGCCGGACGCGCGGGCGCTGGTCGCACGGGGAGACGTGCCGCTGCTGGCCCGCCGCGAAGTCGGCGCGGGCGTGGTGGACTTCCTGGTCGTTGACCCGAACGCCGAGCCGCTGCGCTCGTGGGCCGGCAAGGGCGAGCTATGGTATACGCTGGTCGCGTCCATCGGGCAGCAGCCAAGCTGGTCGTCCGGCTTTCGCAACTGGACGACGGCCCGCGAGGCCACGCTGACCCTTTTCCGCACGGTGCTGCCGGGCTTCGGGCAGATGAGCCTGTTCTTGCTGGCCTATATTGTGCTCATCGGCCCGGTCAATTACCTGGTGCTACGGCGGCTGAACAGGCGCGAATGGGCCTGGGTGACGATTCCGGGGCTGGTTCTGCTGTTCAGCGTGCTGGCCTATAACCTGGGCTTCAACCTGCGCGGCAGCGAGCCGACCGTCAACCGGCTGGCTGTGGTGCGCGTCTGGCCGGGCGCGGAGCAGGCGCAGGTCAGGGGGCTGATCGGCGTGCAGTCGTCGCGGCGCGACACCTACGATCTGGCTGTGGAGCGCGGTTACGCGCTGCGCACGCTGCCTGAAGTGGGCCTGGGGCTGGATGTCGCCGCTGCGCTCAACCAGGAGACGCGCTACAGCGCCAGTTCCGTGCTCATTGACGCCGGGACGATTGCCAGCTTCGCCGTTGACGGCTTCACGACCGCGCCCCAGGTGAGCGGGGCAGCCACGTGGACTCTGGCCAGCGGGCAGGCACCGCGCATCGCCGGCACTGTGACCAACCAGAGCGGGGAGACGCTGCGCGACGCCGTGCTCCTGATCAAGGGCGAGTCGCGCTTCCTGGGCGATCTCGCTCCCGGCAGCACGACGCCCTTCGACATTGCCATCGGCCCGCAAGACCCCGGCCCGCTGGTCTTGGGCAGCCCGCTGCCGCAGCAAGCCCTGTTCATGATGCCTCCCTGGCAGTTCGCGCGCAGCGTGCCGGGCTGGTGCTTCGACTATCGCGGCATTCCGCTGACGCTGGCCGATGTCATGCGCGGCGAGCCGTTCGCCTGCGCCTCGACGGGCGTATCCGATCGCCAGCAGGAGATCCGGCGGCGTTACCGGCTGCTGGCGTCGCTGGCGGTGGACTACGATCTGAGCGGCGGGCGCGACATGGGCGCTTACCTGTTCGCCTGGACGGACACGCCGTTAGTGGGCGTGGAGATGCCCGGCGTCTCGGCGAAATTCGAGGATACCGTCCTGGTGATCGTCGAGCTGCCCGTCACCGTCGAGGCGGCGAGCGATGTCATCGAAGTGCCGCCCGGCCTGACCACGTGGACAGTGGCGGGCACCGATGATCCCCGGACGCAGATTGACATCACGCCGGACTCCTTCGAAGTGTACCCGGAGATGTTCGCCGTCTTCCAGTTCATGCCCATGCCGGGGGCGCGGCTGGGTCGCGTGGACGCGCTGGACATCCTGTTCGAGGGGCGGGGCGCGCTGCGCGTCGAGCTGTGGGACTGGCCTGCGCAGGACTGGGTCGAGGTGAGGCTGGACGAACAATCCGCTACGACGACCATCTCTCCGGCGGAGCGTTTCGTCGGGCCGGAGAACGCGGTCAAGGTGCGCATCTCGCCGGCGGACGGTTTGGCATACAATAACGTGGAGTACGTGCGGGTCGGCTATCGCGGGCAGTTGGCCCCCTAGCCGGGCGCGCGGCAACTGAGGTGCGAGACATGGCAGCGGACGAGAACATCATCGAGACGCACGGCTTGGTCAAACGCTATGGCAAGCTCACGGCCGTGGATGACCTCTGGGTGCAGGTGCCGCGCGGTGCCATCTACGGGTTTGTGGGGCCGAATGGCGCGGGCAAGACGACGACCATGCGCATCCTGACCACACTGATCACGCCAACGGCGGGCGATGCCTTCGTCGCCGGGTATTCGGTCACGGAGCACCCGCGCGAAGTCCGCCGCGCGATTGGCTACATGCCCGATTTCTTCGGCGTCTACGATGACATGAAGGTGTGGGAATACCTGGACTTCTTCGCCGCCTGCTATGAAATCCCGGAGCGCGACCGGCCCGTGCTGATCAGCGACCTGCTGGCGCTGGTAGACCTGACTCATCGCCGCGACGACATGGTTGAGAAGCTGAGTCGCGGCATGAAACAGCGGCTGAGCCTGGCCCGCACGCTGGCCCATGACCCGGATGTGCTCATTTTGGACGAGCCAGCGTCGGGACTCGACCCGCGCGCGCGCATTGAAGTGCGCGAGCTACTGGTTGAGATGGCGCGCATGGGCAAGACGATCTTCTTCTCGTCGCACATCCTGGCCGACGTGGCCGAGATTTGTACGCACTTGGGCATCATCGAGAGCGGGGCGATGGTCGCTCAGGGCACCGTCGCCGAAATCCGGCGGCGGCTGCTGCCCACACGCGAGATCACGATCACGCTGCTCGACCGGGTGGATGAGGCAAAGGAAGTGCTCGCCCATTTCGCCGACGTGAGCAACCTGCGCGACCTGCCCGACGAGCACGGGCGCAAGCGGCTGCGCATCGAGTTCGGCGGCGACGACGCGGCGATCAGCGCGCTGCTGTCGGCGTTGGCCGCGCGCGGCGTGCCGGTGGTGGGCTTTTCTGAGGAGACGCGCGACCTGGAGTCGGTCTTCATGCGCGCCACCAAGGGCATTGTGTCGTAGGGGCGTATTGCAACGCCCCTACGACAGCGGCAGGATCGGGTGGGGTGAGAAGGACGGAACGAGCGTGATGCAGGTCATCTCCCGGCTGTGGCGCGACTTTGCGCGCCTGCTCATTCGCAACCCGGTGGTGTTCAAGGAACTGCGCGGGCGGATGCGCGGCGCGCGCGCGTTCACCGTGCTCACCGTCTACCTGGTGTTGTTGGGCGTGTTCGCCGTGCTCATCTACGTCACCGTGACCGAGTCTTCGACGAGCGTCAGCGGGCAGGCGGCGGTGGGCGAGATTGGCCGCACGCTGTTTGGCGGCGTGGTCGCCATTGAGATGCTGCTGGTGGCCTTCATCGCTCCGGCGTTTACGGCGGGCGCGATCAGCGGCGAGCGCGAGCACCAGACGTTCGAGCTGTTGCGCACCACGCTGCTGCCGGCGCACTCGTTAGTCCTGGGCAAGCTGCTATCGTCCATGTTGTACGTGGTGCTCCTGCTGCTGGCGGCGATTCCGCTGCAAAGCATCGCCTTTTTCTTCGGTGGGGTCACTGAGACAGAGCTGATCCTGGCGTTTGTGGTGCTGGCGGCGACGGCGCTGCTCTTCAGCAGCATTGGCGTGTTCTTCTCGGCGCGCGCCCGGCGCACGCTGTCGGCCAGCTTGCTGACCTATGCGACGGCCATGTTTTTCATGTTCGGCATCCCCCTCCTGGTGGGCGTGGTCATGGTGCTGGCCGATTTCTCGCTGGACAATGCTGGGGCCACGTCTACCGAGATCGGGCTGCTCTATGGCACAGGGGCGGCGCTGAGCCTCAACCCGGCGGCGACGGCGGTCATCACCCAGTACTTGCTCGTCAACCAACGCACGACCGGGTTATTCTCGTATACACTGCTGAATGGCGATGACGTTACGCTGATCTCGCCCTGGATACCGTTCACCGCGATGTACGCACTGCTGACGCTCGTGTTCCTCATTCTTGCGGTCCGCCGCGTGCGCCAGCACGTCGAGTAGATCGGTTGCCCGGAGACTGTGGGCAGCCGGAGAGGGTTCGTGACTATGAACCGCGCAGTCGCTCAGCAGACGGCGACGACCCTGACGCGCAGTGTCCGGCGCTGGGATCGGCGGCGTCGCCTGGCGCTGCTGGTCGTGTGGTTGCCGCGCGGGCTGATGCTCGGCCTGGGCATTGGCGTCGTCCTGGCGCTGGTGTCGCGCCAAAGGGCGTGGCTGCTACCGGAGGAAGTGCTGACCATCACGGGAGCGATCTCGGCGGGGCTGGCGCTGGCAGGGCTGGCGGTCGTGTGGGCCTGGCCGCGCTCGGTCGCCCACAGCGCGCGCTACTTCGACCGCCGCTTCGACCTCAAGGAGCGCGTCAGCACGGCGCTGGAGCTGGCGGCGGGCCGCATCGCGGTTCCGGGGCCGCTGGCCGAGCTTCAGCTCGCCGACGCCGCGGCGACCGCCGGGCGCGTGCGGGCCAGGGCGCGACTGCCCTTGCGCGTCAACTGGCGCGAGATTGCGGCGCTGGCGCTGCTGGTGCTGCTGCTGGCGCTGCTGCTCCGCGATAATCCCCAGGCCGGCAGGCTGCGCGCCGAGCGCGAGCTAGAGAGCGCCATCGCCGCGCAAGTCGCCGCGCTGGAAGATGCCATACAGACCATTGAGCGCGATCCCGCGCTCACTCAGGCGGAGCAGGACGCGCTGACACGCCCGCTGGAAGAAGCGCGCGACATCCTGGAGCAGCCCGGCGTTTCGCAGGAGGAAGCGGTGGCGGCGCTGGCCGAAGCGTCGCAATCGCTCGGCGAGATGGCCGACAGCATGACTCCCCAGGATGAGGCACCTTACCAGCAGGCGGCGCGCCCGCTGGCGGATTCGGCGCAGACGGCGGATGTAGCCGACGCGCTGGCCAAGCCCGACCTGGGCGAGACCGCCGACGCGCTCGACGATCTGGCTGATGACCTGGCCGCAGAGAGCCTCGACGAGCAGGAGCAGCAAAACCTGGCCGAGCGGCTGGAACAGGCCGCTGACGCGGTGGAGGAGCAGAATCCAGTCCTGGCGGGAAAACTACGCGAAACGGCGGACGCGCTGCGCAGTGGCGACCTGGAAGGGGCACAGGAGTCCTTGCGTGAGGCTGGCGATCTGCTGCGCGACCAGCAGGAACAGTTTGAGAAATCACCCCTGGCTGACGCAGCGCGCACCGCCGAGCAACAAACGGCGGCCAGCCAGCACGAGATGGCCCGGGCCGGGCACGATCAGCCCGTCCCTGAGCAGGACGCCACTTTCTCCGCCGAGATCGAGGCCGAGCAGGGGGCGGGAGCGCCCAGCGATTCGTCGTCGCCGCCCGGCGCTGAGGCTGCGCAACCGGATGCCAGCGGTGGAGCACCCTCCGGCGACGAGACGGGCACGGGGGCAGGTGACGGGGAAGGTGAGGCGCAGGATATGCCCGCGCCTTCCGGCGAGGGCGGAGAATCGGAGGCGAGCAGTGGTCAGGAGTCGGCGGCGCAGGGTCAGGTGACGGGTAGCGCCGAGTCCGCAGGGGAGAACGCGCTGGGTGCGGGCGCTGGCGAAGGCGGGGCGGGCGCGGACACGACCGAAGGCGTCCCAGGCGAAGGCCCCGGCGCGCAGACACCGGGCCAGGTGCCCGCAGGCGGCCTTCAGGAGTATACTCCTGAGAATGCTCCGTCCACGATTGGCGGGCCGGTGGGGGACATGCTCGACGTGGGCGGTCAGGCAGAGAACGGTGAGAGTCCGCCTACCCAGGGCGGGGAATTCGGGCCGAACCCCGCCGGGGAGTCTGCGCTCACCTATACGGGGGTGCTGGGCGCATTCCGCAACGTGGTGAGCAACGCGCTGGAGAGCGGGCGCATCCCACTCGACCAGCGCGACGTGATCCACGATTACTTCTCGTCGCTGCAGCGATGAGGTATTGGGCAGCAGCAAAGGAAAAGGTCGCGGTGAAGACGCGAAAATCACTGTGGGGGTGGCTGGCGGTGGCTCTGCTGGGAGGTGGCCTGCTGGCTGGCTGCATCCAGCCGGTGAGCAACGCCGACCTGACTCAGACTGCGCTGGCCCCCTACGCGGCCTTCGCCACGCCTACCGGGGCGGCGCGGGAGGCGGGCGGAGTGGTGGCGACGCCCGCGCCGGATGCGCTGGTGGGGCAGTTCATTGCCAGCCGGGGCCAGACGCCCGCCAGCCTGCAAATCTGGTATGACCAGCCGCGCGAACCAGACCGGCTGCAAGGTTTCTCGTATACAGGAGCAGGCGGCGTGCCATGCGCGGGGTTCCTGCTGACCGCTCTGCTCAACGGCGTGTGGCAGCCGAACAACGGCGCGCTGGTCTGCGCCGAGTCGCCCGCTGCCGAGGCCCTGGCTGCTGTCACGTTCTTTCTCACGTCGGATCAGCAGGCGTATACCATCGTCTTCGGGCGCGTGCTCGATCCAACCGTGACGGCCATCGCCGTCCAGTTCAGCGACGGCAACAGCCAGCAGGCGACGCCCCAGGCGGGCGGCTTCCTGCTGGTGAGGCCCGGCGTAGCGGGCGCTAACGTGATCACCGCCATCAATGCCGAAGGCAACACCGTCTTCCCCAATATCCCGCAGTCTCCCGTCTGATGGAGGCTCCGCCGTCGCTGCGCATGATTGGTGAGGGTAGTTGGTTATTGGTCGTTGGTGATTGGCTTGTGGCCGGTGGTTGTGACTGGCGGTTCTGACTAGCGAATATTTACCTGATGCAACATGTGCTCAAAAACCTGTTCCTACCAAAAACCAATGACCAAAAACCAATAACCAACCAACAACCCGGCGCATAGAAGGGCAATGACACATGACCGACGCCAACGTTCCCGAACCGATCAGTGTGGACGAGTTTCACCAGACCGCCCAGGCGATCTTGCGCGAAGTGGGCAAAGTGATCGTCGGCCAGCAGACAGTGGTGCAGCAGGTGTTGATGTGCATCGTCAGCGGCGGCCACGCGCTGCTCGAAGGCGTGCCCGGCCTGGGCAAGACGATGCTGATCCGCACGCTGGCCGAGGTGCTGGATTTGAAGTTCTCGCGCATCCAGTTCACGCCCGACCTGATGCCCGCCGACATCATCGGCACGAACATCATGGAGGAGAGCGAGGACGGGCGGCGCGCCTTCCGCTTCGAGGCCGGGCCGGTCTTCGCCAACCTGGTGCTCGCCGACGAGATCAACCGGGCCACGCCCAAGACGCAATCGGCGCTGCTGGAAGCGATGCAGGAGAAGACGGTCACGGTCGCCAACGCCCGCTACCCGCTGGCTCCTCCCTTCTTCGTGCTGGCCACGCAGAACCCGATCGAAATGGAGGGCACCTATCCGCTGCCCGAAGCGCAGCTTGACCGCTTCCTGTTCAAAGTGGATGTGCTGTTCCCGTCGGCTGGCGACCTGGTCGAGATCATGGGGCGGACGACGGGAGTGTTCGCGCCGCACCCGGAGAAAGTGGCCGACGGCGCGCGCATCCTGGCCATGGGCGATCTGGCGCGGCAAGTGCCGGTTGCCTCGCACGTCAGCCAGTACATCGCCCAGCTTGTCGTCGCCACGCACCCTGAGGAAAGCGGCGCGGCGGACGGCCTGGTGCGGCAGTACGTGCGCTATGGGGCCAGCCCGCGCGGTGCGCAGGCGCTGGTGCTCGGCGCGAAGGTCAACGCCCTGCTGGCCGGACGCTACAACGTGGCCTTCGAGGACGTGCAGGCAGTGGCTCACGCTGCGTTGCGTCACCGTCTGCTGCTCAACTTCGAGGGGCTGGCGGAAGGGATTCGCACCGACGACGTGATTGACGACTTGCTGGCGCGCGTGCCCGTGCCGGTGGGAGCGTGACGCGATGAGCGCAGAGCAGCTTCTGGAGCGCATCCTCACCGCGCCGAACCCGGCTGATCTGTGGGCGCTGCACCCGCACCTGCTGGCGCTAGAAGGGCCGGAGGCCGAGGCCGCCCGCGACGTGGCGCGCCTGTTCTACTGCTACTTGAGCTGTGTGACCGGCAAGCTCACCTCAAAGGAGCATAGTTCCTCGGCAGCGCACCTGGCCGCCGGGTCGGTGGGCGTCATTGTGCTGCACGACGTGCTAGAGGCGCTGGCCTCCGACGATCGCCAGCGCGCGATAAGCAATCTGCTCTCAGGCGGGCTGGCGGCGACGTTGGAGACGCTCTCCACGTTTCAGCACGTCAAGGCATGGGAGCGCGAGTTCGCCTCTGTGCACGAGGAGGCCGTCTGGCACCTGTACCGCCTGCTGTGGGAACTTTCGTGCGAGGCGCAGCCTGAACTGCCCTTTGCGCGGCGGCGCGCGCTGATTGACGGCTTGCTGGCAGTGGTACGGGGCGCACAGCTTGAAGCAGGCGCGCGCGTGGCGGTCGTGGTCCGCCTGTTCCAGGTATTGCTGGCGATTCGCGTGGCTCCTCTGCTGGAGAAGCTGCGTGAGCGAGAGGCGCTGTCCGCATGAACCAGACGGTCGCCATCCAGACGCGCGGCCTGGGCAAAACGTTCGGGCGCCGTGCCAGAAAGCGTATCCAGGCCGTCAAAGACCTGAACCTGGAAGTACAGGCGGGCCAGGTCTACGGCTTCCTGGGGCCGAACGGGGCGGGCAAGTCCACCACCATCCGGATGTTGACCGGTC
>DYGW01000013.1:20805-33961 GCA_020724485.1 Thermoflexus sp.
ATGCTGCTGGGCCTGATTCACCCAACTTCCGGCGACGCCTACATCTACGGCCAGCACGTCCGCCGGCAGCACGGCGTCCTGCGGCGAGTCGGCGCCCTGGTCGAGGGGGCCGCCTTCTATCCCTTCTTGAGCGGGCGCAAGAACCTCGAAGTGCTGGCGCGCACGGCCAACTGCTACGATCCGGCGCGCATCGAGATGCTGCTGGCCCAGGTGGGGCTGGCCGAGCGGGCCACTCAGCGCGTCAAGGGGTACTCGACTGGCATGAAGCAGCGTCTGGGGTTGGCGGCGGCGCTGCTCGGCGACCCCGATCTGCTGATTCTCGACGAGCCGACCAATGGCCTCGATCCCAGCGGGATGCACGAGGTACGCACCTTCATCCGCGAGCTTGCTGACAGGCACGGCAAGACGGTGTTTCTGTCCAGTCACCTGTTGGGCGAGGTTGAGCAGGTCTGCGACCGGGTAGCCATCATCAACCTGGGCGAGATCGTGCGCGAGGGCGCGGTCGAGGAGTTGCTGGCCGGCAAGAGCACCCTGCGCGTGGAGGCTCAGCCCTTGCAGCGCGCGGCGGAAGTGTTGCGCGCCCACTGGCCGGTGGCTGTCAACGAGACCTGGCTGACTGTCAGCGCGCGCCGCGACGAGTCGCCGCAGGTCATCCGCCAGCTTGTCGCGGCGGGCGTGGACGTGTACCAGGTGACGGGCCAGCGCCAGACGCTCGAAGAGTATTTTCTCGCGGTGGTGCAGGAGAGTCTCGCCCATGCGTGACCTGTTCCGCGCCGAATGGCTCAAGATTGCGGGCAACCGCTGGGTGGCCGGGTGCATGGTGTGGATTTTCCCGATCGGGACGGTGGCTTTCATCCTGATCGCTGGGACGATCCTGTTGCTGTCGTCGGCGGCGCGCCAGGGCTTTCGCCAGGACGAAGCGGCGCTGTGGACGGAGCAGGCTATCGGCGTCTGGAGCTTCCCCAACAATCCGATTGGCCGCCTGATCCTGCTCGGCTTCACCGCCGTTGTGTTCGCCGGCGAGTACCAGTGGGGCACCTGGAAGAACATCGTGCCGCGCAACCGCCGCTTCTCGCTGGTGGTGGTCAAGTTCGTCGCGCTGGGCGTGTTCGTCGTGCTGGCCTTTGCGTTGATGTCGGTGCTGTGGGCGTCCGGCTGGTGGGTGTTGACCCAGATTGCCGGGGCCTCCTATGGGCCGCACATCACAGCAGAGGTGATCCGCGATTTCGCCGGTGACTACGCGCTGGCCGCGTCGCTGGCTTTCACGTCAACGATCATCGCGGCGGGCTACGCGGCGCTGGCGGGGATGCTCACCCGGTCCATCCTGGGCGGCGTGATCGTCGGCTTTGCCGTGACGTTCGCCGAGAACCTGTCCATCGTCGCGCTGCTGCTGATCGGTTGGTCCCTGGAAATACCCAAAGCTGTGCTCGTGTACCGCTTCACGCCAGGCTACAACCTGCTCAACGTGGCGAGCTGGATCAGCGAAAAGGCCCCCGGCGTCGTGCGCCCCTACGAAGACGGGACGTATTCCGAAATTGTGCTGTCCGACAGTCTGGAGTTCTCGGTGCTGGTGCTGGCGGTCTGGGTGGTCAGCCTGGTCTTGCTGACCGGACTGCTCTTCCGGCGGCAGGACATCACCTCGTAGCACCTGGTGAGGGGGTTGGACGCGCGGAGCGGGTGCCCGATGGCCGAACGTATCTTCGACGAGAAAACGCTGCGCAAGCTGGAACGGCTGACGATCATCGCCAGCCAGGTGCGCGCGGGCGCGATCAAGGGCGAGCGCCGCTCGACCAAGCGCGGCACGAGCATCGAGTTCGCCGACTACCGCAACTACGCGCGCGGCGACGACCTGCGCCGCGTGGACTGGAACATCTACGCCCGTCTGGGGCGCGCTTTCGTCAAGCTGGTGGAGGACGAGGAAGACCTCGCCGTGCACCTGATCGTAGACTCATCGGCGAGCATGGACTGGCCGCGCGGCGGTGAGCGCGACCAGCACAAATTCCTCTACGCCCGGCGGCTGGCGGCGGGTCTGGCGACCATCGCCCTGAGCGGCGGCGACCAGGTGACCATTGCCGCCCTGCGCGGCGACGGCGTCGAGACGTGGGGGCCGCTGCGCGGGCGCGGGCGGGCGCTCAGCCTGCTCGGCTGGCTGGAGGAGCGCCAGCCAGGGGGCGCGATCCGGCTTAACGACGCGCTGGCCGGCTACGCGCGGCGCGCGGCCCGCGCGGGCGTGTGCATTGTCCTGTCTGACCTGATGGCCCCCGAAGGGTTCGCCGACGGCCTGCGCGCACTGCAAAGGCGCGGGCACGAACTCACCGTGATCCAGGTTTTGTCGCCGGACGAGGTTGATCCGGTGATCAGCGGCGACCTGAAGCTGGTTGATGTTGAGACGGGCGCGCCGCAAGAGGTGACGGTTGACGCGGCGATGAAGGAACTCTACGTGCGGCGGCTGGGGGCATGGCAGGCCGAGATTGGCGCGCTCTGCACGCGGCGCGGCATTCACTATGTTCCGCTGGTGACCAGCGCCCCCTGGGAACAGGTCATCCTGACGCAGCTTCGCCAGGCGCGCGTGGTGCAGTGATGGTCCGTGCTGTTCGCGCGTATCCGCGTCTGGCGGTGCTGGCGGCGATCCTGCTCGGCGCGTTCGCCCTGCGGCTGTGGGACGTGGGCGAGCCGAGCATCTGGCACGACGAAGGCTGGTCTATCCGCGCCATCCGCGATCCGGTCCACACGCCGGACGACAAGACGCCGGTCGCCTACTACGCGCTGGTGCACGTGCTGTGGCGCGGAGCAGGGGACTCCCCGCTGGCGCTGCGCTACGGGTCCGTGCTGCTGGACGTGATCACCGTCGCGCTAGCGGCGCGGGTGATGCGCCGCTGGGCCGGGTGGGGTGCGGGTGCTCTGACCGCGCTGCTGCTGGCGCTGTCGCCGCTGCTGTGGGCCTACGCCCGCGAGATTCGCGCGTATGTCGCCGTGCCGCTGCTGGCCGTGCTGATCCTGGCCCTGGCCGAGCGGCTGTTGGGCGATCCGACCGCCCGGCGCGCGTGGATCGCGCTGCTGGCCGCCGAATTGCTGCTGCTCTACACGCATAATCTCGGCGTCACCGTCGTGGCCTGGCTGAACCTGGTCGTGGGCGCGGTCTGGCTGGCCGGGCGGCAGTGGCGGCGGCTGGCGCTGTGGGCGGCGGGGCAGGGCGCGTTGCTGCTGGCCTATCTGCCCTGGCTGCTGGGGCAGGCGCCGAGCGGCACGCCGCTCAACACGCCGCCGCGCCCCTCGCCGGGACTGGCCTGGGACATCTGGCGCGGGTACTTCGCCCCGTTGCCGGTGATGATCGGCGCGGAGACGGCGGTGGAGGTCGGCAGCGCTGCGCTCGGCGTGATGCTGCTGCTGGCCATCGCCGCGACTTTGCTGTGGAACCGGCGGCGCTATGCGCTGCTGCTGCTCTCGCAGGCGGCGCTGCTGCCCGTCCTGGCGACGGTTATGCTGCACGCGGCGAGCATTGACTTTCACCCGCGTTATTATGTGGCGGGCGTCCCGGCGGCGCTGATGTTGATCGCGGCAGCCGCGCACAGCCTGCCAGTCCACGCCGAAGTGCGACGGCTGGCGAGCGTGGGCGTGCTGGCGCTGGCGGCGGGGACGGGAGCCGCGAGCTTCGTGGCGCTCTTTGACAAACCGGCCTACCAGCACGACGATTTTCGCGCGGTGGCCGAGCACTACGCCGCGCTGCCGGACGAGGCTCTTGTCGTCATTCCCTACGGCTGGGAACCTGCGCTGGACGTGTACTACGCCGACCGGCTGGGGATCGCGGCGGAGTTCGTCGGCGTGGAACTGCACAGCAGCGCCGAGGAGACGATGCGCATTCTCAACGAGGCGCTGGCTTCGCGCGAAGGCCCCGTGCACGTCGAGTTGCTGACGTGGTTCCAGCTTCCTGCCGACTTGCGCGGGATGTTGCCGTGCCTGCTGGAGTCCGCCGGGAGGCGGGGCGACACGCTCACCGTGCAGGGTATCAACACGACGACCTACATGGTCGCCCGCCCGCTGGCGCTGAGCACGAGCGCCCCGCGCGAGGACTCCTTCGGCGCGCTCGACCTGGTGAGCGCCGCGCACGGCGGCGGGCAGACCGTCTGCCTGCGCACGGAGTGGGCGCTGCCCGCCGAGACGAGCGAAGATTGGCGCGTTTCGGGGCGGCTGCTGACGACCGATCCGCCGGGCTGGGTGCTCGCCCGCAGCGACACCGACATTCGCAGCGACGAGCAGGCTCCCACATCGCTGTGGACGGCGGGCGAGCGCGGCGAAGCATTCAGCTTGCTGCGCTTCCCGACCGGCGCGCCGCCTGGCGAGTACGCGCTGCAGGCGATTGTCTTCAGCGCCGGACGGCTGGACGGGCTAGACTGGCTGGTGAACGGCGTCCCAGCGGGCAAGACGATGACCCTGGCCACGGTCGGGCCGCCGGAGAGCGCGAGCGCTCTGCCGCCTGATGATGCCGCGCCGCTGGTGGTGTTGGACGATGACGTGACTCTTGTGGGCCACGACGCACGTGGGGGTGCGCTCGCCGCCGGGCAGGAGCTACGCATCACTCTGCGCTGGCAGGCTCCGGCAGATTGCTGCGCCGCAGGCCCTTGGACGGGCGCAACGCTGGCGTTGCGCGGGGAAGGGTGGGGTGTTGCCGAGCCGGTCGCGGCTTACCCGGCTTACAGCCTGGACTGGCACGCGCTCGTCGTGCCCGCCGAGGCGGAGGGTGTGGCGGCGCTCGTCCTGGAAGCGCCGGGTGCGGAGCTAGTGACGCTGGCCGAATACACCGTCGAGCGGACGGAGCGCCTGTTCGTGCCACCACCGTTCGACACGGCGCTGCTGACCGAGTTCCAGGGCGTGGCCGTGTTGGAAGGATTCAGCGTGGCACGGACGGAGATTTCGCCGGACGAGCCGCTGGGCCTGACGCTGGTCTGGCGCGTCATGGAGACGCCGGATGTGTCGTACCGCGTGTTCACGCACCTGCTCAACGACGCCGGGCGAGTCATCGCCCAGCATGATGACGTGCCAGGGCAGGGCGCGCGCCCCACAACGAGTTGGGTGGCGGGCGAGTATCTCGCCGACCCGTATGCGCTCGTCTTCAACGACGAAGGGCGCGCCTATCGCGGCCCAGCGCGCCTGGAAGTGGGCTTCTACGACCCGCAGACGGGGGCGCGCGTCCTAACGGCGGGCGGGGCGGATCACGTCATACTGCCGGCCGAGATTGTGATCAGGTAGGGCAGTGTCGTTTCTCACACCGCTGGCATTCGCGCTTGGCGCACTGGCGCTGCCGATCATCGCGTTGTATATGCTGCGCCTGCGCCGGGTCGAGCAGCCGATCTCCAGCACGTTTCTCTGGCAACAGCTTGTGCGCGACCGCGAGGCCAACGCGCCCTGGCAGCGGCTGCGCTTCAATTGGCTGTTGCTGCTGCAACTGCTGGCGCTGGCGGCGCTGGTGATGGCCCTGGCTCGCCCCTTCCAGGCGATCAGCACGATCACCGGCGGGCGCATGGTGCTGCTGCTCGATGCCTCGGCCAGTATGCAGGCGACCGACGTGGCGCCGAGCCGCTTCGCCCAGGCCCGCCAGGTGGCGCTGGACATGGTGGACGCGCTCGACGCGGACGACACAATGACGGTCATTCGCATGGCCGCCGTGCCGGAAGTGCTGGCGGCGGCGTCGCGCGACAAGATGGTGCTGCGCGAGGCGATTCAGGACGCTGAACCGAGCGACGCCAGCGCCGATTGGCTGGCCGTGCTGACCCTGGCGGCGGCAGGCGCGGTGGGCGTCAGCGAGCTAAAGGTCGTCATCGTCTCGGACGGCGGCCTGCCCCCCGACTTGCCGCCCGTGCCGGGCGACGTGCGTTACGTGCCCGTCGGCGCGGAGGCGGGCAACCTGGCGATCTCCGCCCTGGCGACGGCCCCCTTGCCGGGACGCCCGCCGCAGCTTTTCGCGCGGATCAGCAACTACGGCGAGCAGGACAGCGACGTGATCCTCGACGTGCGCCTGGACGGCAGCGACGTGCTCTACACGGCGCGCCGCTACGCCGTCCCCGCGCGCGGCTACGTGGACATCTTCGACATTGAGCTGCCGCCGGACTTCGTGACGCTGACTGCCCAGTTGACCATGCCCGCGCGCGCCGCCGGACGTGACTATCTGGCCGCCGACAACCGCGCCTATGCTGTGCGCGACCGTGCCGGCGCGGGCCGGGTGCTGCTGGTCACGGAAGGGAATCTGTTCCTGGAGCAGATCTTCCGCAGCCTACGTGGTGTTGAATTGTTCAAGATGGCTCCGGCGGATGCGCTGCCCGCTGAGCCGTTCGATCTGGTGGTGCTCGACGGCGTGCTGCCCGCCGCGCTACCCGATGCTGACCTGCTGCTGGTCAACCCGCCGGAGGGAGCGGCCTTCTTCCAGATCGGAGCGGAGCGGGCGCAGGCCGGGACGATTGCCGTGCACCCCGACGACCCGCGCACGCGCAACCTGGGCGTCTACATGGAGACGGTGCGCGTGGCCAAGTTCCGCGAGCTGAGCGGGATTCCCTGGGCCACGACGCTGGTCAGCGTGGACGGCTTCCCGCTGGTCGTCGCCGGGGAAGTGAGCGCGCGCCAGGTGGCGATCCTGCCCTTTGACGCGCGCTATCCCAACACAGACATGGTACTGCAACCCGCCTGGCCGATCCTGATCGCAGAGCTGGCGGCCTGGTTTTCGCCGCCGCGCGTCACCGACGCCCCGGCCAGCCTACCGCCGGGGTCGCCGATGACGGTGCGCTTCATCGAGGGCGCGGACGGAGCGACTGTCCGCCTGCCGGACGGGGACAGCGTGACGTTGGAGGCGAGCACGAGCACCGCTGTCTTCGCCGACACGCTGACGCCGGGACTGTACGAAGTCACGCTGCGCAAAGGAGGCGTGGCGATAAGGAGCGAGTTCTTTGCCGTCAACCTGTTCGATGCGGCGGAAAGCGCGATCGCGCCGCGCGAGAGTATCATGGTGGGCACGGTCGAGGTCAGCCGCGACGCCCGCGAGGAGACCGGACGCCGCGAGTATTGGCCCTGGGCGGTCGGTGGAGGGCTGGCGCTGCTGGCCGTCGAATGGTGGGCCTATCACCGCGCGCTGCGCCGCAGCCCGCGCCTGACGCTGGCCGGGCCGGGGTCTGGCTGGCACGGCGGCTGGCGGGCGTTGGCGGATCGCTTCCGGCGCGCGCCGGCGAGGCGCAGGCTGTGACGGCTGAGGCAGGTCTGATGAGCTTCACCAACCCCTACGCGCTCCTGCTCCTGCCCCTGCTGCCCGCGCTGGCGGCCATCGGTTGGCCGCGCCTGGCCTACCGCCGGCGGCGCGACGCGGCCAGCCTGCTCCTGCGCCTGCTCCTGGCGACGCTGCTCGTGCTGGCCCTGGCTGGCGCTCAGGTGCACCGCGCGGCGGACAAGCTGGCGGTCGTCTTCCTCATTGACGTGTCGGACAGCGTATCACCCGCCCAGCAGAGCGCGGCGGTGGAGTATGTCCGCCAGGCCGCCGCTGCGATGGGCGCGGAGGATCAGGCGGCGGTGATCGTCTTCGGCGCGGACGCGCTGGTTGAGGTGCCGATCACTGAGCGGCTGGAGCTGGTTCAAATCGGCTCGGACCCGGTGCGCCTGAACACGGACTTGGCTGAGGCGATGCGCCTGGGGCTGGCCCTGTTCCCCGCCGACACGGCCAGGCGCATGGTGATTCTGAGCGACGGCAAGCCGACGGTGGGCGACGCCGAAGAAGTGGCGCGGCTGGCGGCGGCGTCCAATGTCCAGGTGGACACGGTGCTGCTCGCCCCCGACGGCTCGGCTCAGCAGACCGCCAGCCCCGAAGTGCTGGTGGCCGGCGTGGACGTGCCGGCGACGGTCAACCAAGGCGAGCGTTTCAGCCTGACGGCGTCGCTGGCGACCAACCGCGCGGACACGGCGGCGGAAGTGCGCGTGCTCTCGCGCGGGCAGATCGTCCACCAGCGCGAAGTCGTGTTGCAGCCTGGCGTCACCAATGAGGTCTTTGACGTGCTGGCTCCAGAAGCCGGGTTCATTGACTTCGAGGTGGTGGTCGAGCCGCGCGGCGCGGACACGTTCTACCAGAACAACCACCTGGCCGCCTTCACCCAGGTCAGCGGGCCGCCGCGCGTGCTGCTGGTGACCTCCGACGAGCGCGAGATCGCCGCGCTGCGCACCGTCCTGGCCGAATCCGGCTTGCAGGTGGACGTGCAGGGGCCGCGCGATCTGCCAATCGGCCTGGCCGCGCTGAGCAGCTACGACAGCGTCGTGCTGGCCAACGTGTCGGCCACTGAGCTTTCCTTAGAGCGCATGGAAACTCTGCAAACCTACGTGCGTGACGTGGGCGGCGGGTTGGCCGTGATCGGCGGGCCGAACAGCTACGGCGTGGGCGGCTACTTCGAGACGCCGCTGGAGACGACGCTGCCGGTTGAGATGCGCCTGCGCGACCAGGAGCGCGTGCCGCAACTCACGCTGCTCTTCGTCATTGACCGGTCGGGCAGCATGGAGCTTTCCAGCGCGAGTGGCGTCTCGAACCTGGAATTGGCTAAAGAAGCGGTGGTGCGTTCATTTGACCTGCTCAACGACAACGACCGGACGGGCGTGCTGTCCTTCGATGTCAGTGCCTACTACGTGGTGGACATCCAGGAAGTGGGCGACGCGGCCAACCGCCAGCGGATACGCGACCTGGTCGGCTCGCTGCGACCGGGCGGCGGCACCAACATCTACCAGGGCGTGCTCTCGGCGGATCAACTGCTGCGCGGCGACCCGTCCGAGTTGAAGCATGTCATTCTGCTGACGGATGGTGGCGCGGACCCTACCGGGATCGTGGACGCGGTCGAGCGCATGTACCAGAACTACGGCATCACCCTATCGGTGGTGGCGGTGGGGCGCGACTATGCCCGCTGGCTTGAAGATGTAGCCCAAGCTGGCGGCGGATTGTTCCACCTGGCCCACGACGTGGCCTCCATTCCCGCCATCTTCACCGCGGAGACGCTGCTGGCGACCCGTTCCTACATCTCCGAGGAGCTGTTCGTCCCGGCGATCACGGCGCGGCACCCGATCGTCGGCACCCTGACCAGCGCGCCAGAGTTGCGCGGGTACGTCGCCACGACCGAGAAAGACACGGCCACCGTCATCCTGCGCGGCCCGCAAGATGACCCGATCCTGGCCGCGTGGCAATACGGCCTGGGGCGCGCGCTGGCTTTCACGTCAGACGCCAGCTCGCGCTGGGCGGCAAACTGGGTCACTTGGGACGGCTATGCCGATTTCTGGAACCAGGCCGTGCGCTGGACGATCACCGAGAGCGGCACCGGCACCGTTGAGGCGCGTGTCGTCGAGCGCGGCGAAGAGGCCGTGCTGACCGTTGATGCGCGCGACAGCCGGGGCGGTTTCCTCAACGGCCTGGCGATGCAGGCGGCGGTCGTGGACAGCGACCTGCTGACGACCACGCTCACCCTCCAGCAGACGGCGCCGGGCCGCTACGAGACCAGCCTCAGCCTGGCGCGAGAGGGCGCTTATTTCATCACCGTGGCGGGCAACACTGCGCCCGGCACCGATTCCCTGACCTCGCAATCGGTCATGCAGACGACAGGCTGGGTGCTCGGCTATTCGGCGGAGTACGCGATCAACGGCATCGGGGCACAGGATCAGACGCCCGCTGACTTCCTGCGCGGTCTGGCCGGGATCACCGGTGGGGGATCGCTGCAGGAGAATCCGGCGGGCGCGTTCGCCCACAACCTGGATCAGGAGCGGGCTGCACAACCGGTGTGGTCGTACCTGGTGCTGGCGGCGCTGTGCCTGCTGCCGCTGGACGTGGCCGTGCGGCGGCTGGTCATCACGCGCGGGGACGTGGCCCGGGCGCGCGAGCGGCTGCGCCTGCGGCGCGCTCAGCCCGATCTCGGCGCGGCGGGGGAACGCTTCGAGCGTTTGCTCGACGCGAAGGGGCGCGCGCGGATCGCCCGCCCGCAGCCACCGCCCGCTGAAACCGTCGCTCCGCCGCCCGAAACCGCTGCGCCTACGCCAATGCGCCCGCCGTCCGCTGACGTGCCCACTGCGTCGCGCCCTGCGCGCGGCCCCCGCCCAATCCCCAAGCCTCCTGCCGAGCGCGCACGCCAGGAGGAAACTCTCGCCTCGCGCTTGCTGGAGCGGCGGCGCACTCACCGCGACGAAGACGACAGGTAAGCCATGAGACGTGGTTACGACACATGGCCTGGCCTGGCCAGCAGGCTTGGCGCTTGCCTGGCTGCTGTGGTAGCGCTGCTGGGCTGCAACCTGGCCCGCGTGGACGGCCCGCCAGCAGGCGATCCGCCCGCGTCCAGCACACCAGCGAGCGGCTGGACGACCATCGCGCCGGGCATCGAGCGGCGCGAGATGGCGCTGCCGGTCGCCTCGGTGTCAGCGCAGGGGACGGCGCTGCTCGTGCGCGTGGACTCGACGGTGGCGACGCTCGGCGTGCAATATAGCCCCGGCGCGGCGCGCACGCTCGGCGAGTGGCAGCGCGCGCTGCCCGATGCGCAGGTCATCGTCAACGGCGCGTTCTTCGACGAGGCGGATCGCGCCCTGGGCCTGGTCATCAGCGATGGCCAGGGGTATGGCGAGTCGTTCGTTGGATTCGGCGGGATGCTGCAAGTGGACGCTTCCGGCGCGCACGTGCGCTCGCTGGTGAACAGCCCCTACCAGGGCGAGCGGCTGTGGCAGGCGGTGCAGGCGTTTCCCGTGCTGATCGAGCAGGGCGGCGTGCTCGCCCCGCAGGGCGACGGCTTCGACCAGCGCTCGCGGCGCACGTGGATCGGCCAGGATCGCGCCGGGCGCATCATCCTCGGCGTGACTCATAACCTGATCACCCTGGCTGACTTGCAGGCGTGGTTGCTCGCGTCTGATCTCGACCTGGAGGTGGCGTTCGCCCTGGACGGGGGGCGCTCAACCGGCATGGTCATCCAGACTCCGTCTCACCAGGAGAGCTACCCGGCCTTCGACCGCTTGCCGTCGGTCGTGGTCGTGTATGCCCCGTGAATTCTGGGGTATGATAGGCAGGTTGGCTTGGCACCGCACTGCGCTACAGACCGGATAGACAGCCTTGATGACCGAAACGATTGAGACTATTCCGACATACATCCTCACGCCCGCTGGCCTGACGTCCACGCCCTATCAGGCGCGGTCGCTGACCGAGGCGGTCAGGCACGAGCCGCGCGGCGTCTACACGGTCGCCCGGACATTTCACGGCGACCACGCCCTGCTGCTCGACGCGCACCTCGACCGGCTGGAACAGTCGGCGCATCTGGTCCATATCCCGCTGCGGCTGGATCGCGGGCGTCTGCGGGCGGCGCTGCGCGAGTTGCTGCACCAGGCGAGCTACCCCGACGCCAAGTTCCGCATCACCGTCTCCTACGAGCACCCGGACTGGCTGTATTTCGCGCTGGAACCGTTCTGCCCTGTGCCAGAGGAGATCATGCGGCAGGGCGCTCATGTGATCACCACACTGCTGGTGCGTGAGAACCCAGTGGTCAAGACGACCGATTGGATGGTCGTGCGCCAGCCAGCCTGGGACAGCCTGCCGCCAGGCGTGTACGAGGCGATTCTGGTGGGGCAGGACGGGCGGCTGCTGGAAGGATTCTCCAGCAATTTCTACGGCGTGCTCGATGGGGTGTTGCGCACGGCGCTCGACGGCGTGCTGGCGGGCATCACCCGCAAGGCGATCCTGACCATCGCGCCGGAGGTGCTGCCGGTCGAGCCACTGGCGGTGCATCTCTCGGAGGTGCCGCGCCTGACGGAAGCTATGCTGACCAGCAGCGGGCGCGGCGTGGTGCCCATCACGCGCATTGACGGCCAGCCGGTCGGCGACGAGCAGGTGGGGCCAGTCGTCACCGCCCTGCGCGCGCGTTACGACGCCTGGACTGAGGCACACATCGAGCCGATCTAGGCGCGCCGGGCGCGCGTCATTCCGGCTCGGCGGAGGTGCTCTCGATGCCCGGTTTGAGGACGTGCAGGACGCGCTCTTCCTGCCGCACAATGATCGACCCGGCGATCTGGCGACGCAGCGCCTCCAGGCGCGGGTAGCCGTCGGCGAATTCGGCGGCCCATTCCTGGGCGAAAGCGCCGCGCCGGATGGCGTCGAGGATGGACTCCATCTGGCGATGGTGCTTGACCTCGCGGAAGCGTTCGAGGCGCGAGAGCATCCCGTATTCGGCGGTGCGCGAGTGCTGTTCGAGCGTGGGCAGGACGCCCTGCTCGCCCCAACGGGTGAGGATGTCGCCAAGCTCGCCAGACAAGTACAGGCTCATGCTCACTGCTTCGGGGGGGAAGCCCTCGCGGTTGAGCACCTCGACCGCCGTTTGCAGGATGGCAAACAGCGCCGGCAGGATCGCCTGGTGAGTGAACAGGTCTAGCTCGGCTTCCTGCTGAAAAGTCAGCTCAACAGCGCCCTGGCGCAGCGCGCCGAGGGCTTTGGCCAGGGCCAGGACGCGCGGCCAGGCCTCGCCGGATGCATCCTGCGCCACGCCCACAATGCTGGGGAAACCCGGCCCGTCTACGTAGCTCTCGCGCACCCGGCTGCCCAGTGCTTGTGGGGCGACGAGCACGACATCCACAAATGGGGGCGGCTCGATGAACCCAAAGGCAATGTTATACCCGGAAGCGAAAGCCAGTGTGTCTCCCACCCGCAGGTTGAGCGCGATGTCCTGCAAGTAGACCTGGGGCGCGATCTCGTCGGGCAGCGTGAGGAAGAGCAGGTCGGCGCGCGCGGCGGCGTCGGCCAGGGAAGTCACCTCGAACCCTTCGCGGTAGGCACGCTCGGCGTATTCATCATCGCGGTTGCCGATCAGCACGGCGAAGGCGCTGTCGCGCAGGTTGAGGGCGAACGCCCGGCCCATGTGACCATAGCCGAGCACGGCGAGGGTGCGCGGCATCAGCAGCGCGAGATCAGCGTCCGGCTCGCGGTAGATCATGGTCATCGAGGAGTCCTCCGCAGGGTGGTGAATGTCCCGGTAGAGTCCGGCAGCGCGGCGCAGCGAGCATTCTACTGCGAAGTGCGGGCGCGTGTCGAATAGTCTGGCGGGGCGGGTGCGTGCAAAGGTTGTCAGCGACTCGCTTGACGCTGAGCCATCAACCTCACCCCCTGGCCTCGCTGCGCTCGGCCTTTCCC
>DYGW01000255.1 GCA_020724485.1 Thermoflexus sp.
GCAGCGTGGGGGAAGGGGTTGGGGAATGGGGGGCAATCCCAGCGCCCAAGTGCCCGGCCCTAACAGGTTGTTCGTGAACCCGCCTGCTGCGAATGCCTGTCCAACCCCACCCAGGTACGTTATACTTGGAGTTGGGGGGCAGTTCTCACGATGCGACATCGCCGACACAGAAACGCGCCGACTCATGGACAAAGCCAGGATTCGTAACTTCTCGATCATCGCCCATATTGATCACGGCAAGAGCACGCTGGCCGACCGGATGCTCCA
Organism: Thermoflexus sp.; assembly: GCA_020724485.1. Lineage (GTDB taxonomy): Bacteria > Chloroflexota > Anaerolineae > Aggregatilineales > Aggregatilineaceae > UBA2029. The sequence goes on from DYGW01000255.1 coordinate 268, forward strand.
GCTAACCGGCACCATCTCCGAGCGCGACATGCACGAGCAGGTGCTGGATGACATGGAATTGGAACGTGAGCGCGGCGTGATGATCAAGGCGTCGGCGGTGCGCATGGACTACACCGCCAGCGATGGCGAGACATACGAGATGAACTTGATTGACACGCCCGGCCATGTGGACTTTTCCTACGAGGTCAGCCGGGCGCTGCAGGCGTGCGAGGGCGCCGTCCTCGTCGTGGACAGCACACAGGGCATCGAGGCGCAGACGCTGGCCAACCTATACATGGCCCTCGAACAAGACCTGGAGATCGTGGCAGTGGTCAACAAGACCGACCTGCCCGCCGCGCGGCCCGACGAGATCGCGCAGGAGATCGAAGACCTGATTGGTATTGACGCCGCCGACGTGTTGCAAGTGAGCGCCAAGACCGGGCGAAACGTGGAGCAGGTGCTGGAAGCTATTGTGCGCCACATTCCACCTCCCAAAGGCAGCGTGGATGTGCCAGCGCGCGCGCTGATCTTCGACAGTCACTACGACGCCTACAAGGGCGTTATCGCTTACGTGCGCGTCTTCGAGGGCACGATCCGCAGGACGGATAGCTTGCGCATGATGGCGACGGGCGTGACCGCTGACCCGGTCGAGATCGGCGTGTTCAGCCCCGGCATGAAGCCGGTGGACAGCCTGACGGCGGGCGAGGTGGGCTACATCGCCACCGGCCTGAAGACCGTGCGTGAGTGCCGCGTCGGTGACACCGTCACGCTGGCGCAGGGCGGCGCCGAAGCGCCGCTGCCGGGCTACAAGCAGGCCAAACCGATGGTCTTCGCCGGGTTCTACCCGTCCGACAACGACGATTACGATGACCTGCGCGACGCCCTGGAAAAGCTTCAGCTTAACGATGCGTCCCTGGTCTACGAGCCGGAGACATCGCTGGCGCTCAACTTCGGCTTCCGGGTGGGCTTCCTGGGGCTGTTCCACATGGACATCGTCCAGGAGCGGCTGGAGCGCGAATATGACCTGGACCTGGTCGCCACGTCGCCCAGCGTGGAATACCAGGTCGTGCTGCACAACGGCGAGATACTCACCATTCACAGCCCGTCCGAATTGCCAGACGAGAGCACCATCGCCGAGATCCGCGAACCCTGGATGACCATCGAGATCTTCACGCCGGAGGAGTTCATCGGGCCGATCATGGACCTGGTGACCAGCAAGCGCGGCGAGTACCTGAGCATGGAGTACCTGGACGCCAAGCGCGTGCAGCTCAAGTATAAGATTCCCCTGGCTGAATTGATCGTGGATTTCTACGACCGGCTGAAATCCGCCACGCGCGGCTACGCCAGCCTGGACTACCACTTCGACGAGTACCGCGCCGAGAAGCTGGTCAAGCTGGACGTGCTGGTGAATAAGACGCCCGTTGACGCGCTGGCGCTGATCGTGCACGAGGACGAGGCATTTCACAAAGGGCAGCGGCTTGTCTCTAAGCTCAAGCGGCTGATCCCGCGCCAACTGTACGAGGTGCCGATCCAGGCGGCGGTGGGCAAGCGCGTGGTCAGCCGGGCCAATGTCAAGGCGCTGCGCAAAGATGTGCTGGCGAAGTGCTATGGAGGCGATGTCACCCGCAAGAAGAAGCTGCTGGAAAAACAGAAGAAGGGCAAGAAGCGCCTGAAGATGATCGGTAACGTCGAAGTCCCCCAGGAAGCATTTATGGCTGTGCTGAGGCTAGATGACGATGACGACTAACCATTGCAGGCCCGATTTCCCGCCCGTGCCCCAAGTGGTCCAGAGTGAGCGTCTGGTGATCCGCCCCTCAGCGCGCGGTGACGCGCCGTATCTGAAAAAGTGGTGGAATGATCCGCAAGTGACTGGCCCCGGCGGTAACGTCGCCGGGATGCAGTACGATGACGAGGACATGGAAGACTGGTTCCAGCGTTATGTGGACGGTCGCGACTGTAGCACGCACTTCGTCATTTGCTTGCGCGAGGACAACGAGCGCCCGATCGGTGAGTTCTACATCGCCAGCGATGACCGGCCCGGCTGTGTGGAATGTGCGCTGATCATCGGCGAGACCGACCTGTGGGGCAACGGCTACGGCAGCGAGGCGCTGGGCGCTTATGCCGAGGCGCTGTTTGCGTCGGGGTTGTGCGAGGCGATGCGCATGGACATGCGCGTGGACAATGTCCGCGCCATGCGCATGGCGCAGAAGGTCGGCTTCGCAGTGGAGCATGTGTGGGCCAACGGCATGTTCCAGACGCTGTTCCTCTCGCGGGCGGCATTCGAATTGCACAGGCTGCGCCAGGCCGAGGTCGAGGCTGGGCTGCGTCGCTAAAGCGGCGACCTCATTCTCTAGGGCTATCACCTGCTCGGCGAGGCTCCGTCCAGCCAGCGGGCGACGGTCGCGCTCATGGCCTGGGTCAGGACGCCGGCCTCGACGAACGGGCCGAGCAAATTGCGCAGGGCGAACAGAGTCCCCACACGGTAGCCGTTCGCTGCCAATTGGGCGCTGGCGCCGAGTCCCAGGTCGAGCACGACGAGCACATCCCCGACATCCAACCCCACGCGGCGGGCCAGCGCGGTCAGGCGCTGAGCCTGGTCTGCGTCCTCCAGGACATCGGCCAGCAGCAGGGTAGGGTGGCCGACATCGTAAGCGCCTTCGATGGCGAAGGCGGCGGTGTAGTCGCGCACTTCCCCATAAGGATAGGTCATCGGCAGGCCGGTGCGCAGGCTGAGCGCGACGCCAAGCGGGATGGCGTCCTGCGTGGTGAGGACGCGGTCGGCGAGCGCGCCCTCCAATGCGCGGGCTAGCGCAGCGGCCACGTCGTGTAGCAGGGCCGGGTACGAGGGCAGCCAGCGCAGGCGCACCAACACCGGCCAGGTTGCCCCGTCCGGGCGGGTGAATCTACCGAACTGGATCAGCCCCGCCTCGGCCAGCTTGAGGGCCAGCGTCAGCGCGCCGGCAGCGGGCAGCTGGCCGGGCGGACTCATGCGTCCATCTCGCGTACAAGCTGCCAGGCCATGCCAATCGCCCACGTCCCCGCCCAGACGGGAGACTCGACATCGGCGCCGCCGAATTTGTAGCGCCGGATACGTTCCTTGTCGCGCGTGAGGGCGGCGATGCCGGTGCCTTCGTTGTCGGTCACATAGGCGATGGCGACAGCCGCGCCGGTGTCGTCCAGCAGGCGACGCGCTTCGTGGCGGGCGATCTGGCCGTAGTCGAGCGGCGCGGAGACCTCACCGAGCCGGGCGATCAGCGCGCGCAGGTCTGACTCGTGGACGCGGGCGACGACTACGTCCTCGTGGCCGAAGCGGCGGGTGAACGAATCGTCTTCAGGCCCAGCGTAGCTGACGGCCAGCGTGAGCTGGCGCTGGCGGAGCAGGGCGACCAGAGCGTCGTCAAGCTCGGTTTTGTCCACGCCGAAGATGTAGCTGCCCAGCCGCGCGCGGATGATCGTCTCAGCCTGGGCGATCAGCGCGTCGGCTTCGGCCTCGGTGTCGGCGCGGGCGGTGATGCGGATGTCCGTCTGGCCGGTGTGAGCGGCCAGGCCAACGGTGGGATTGCTCCACGTCTCCAGGTCGGCGATCTGAGTGTCAATGAGGCTTTCGCCGATGCCGGCGGTGCGCAGCACGCGCGCCTTGATGATGCCCTTGCCGCCCATGCGCTCGCGCAGATAGGGGATCACCGTCTGGGCGAGGATGTTTTTCATCTCGCGCGGCACGCCGGGCAGGCTGATCACGGAGCCTTGCCCGGTCTCGACGATGAAGCAGGGCGCGGTGCCCAGCCGGTTGGTGATGGGGATCGATCCGGCGGGGATGAAAGCCTGCACGCGGTTGTTGTCGCTCATTTGCGAGCCAAGCTGCTCGAACCGCTCGCGAATCTGCTCGAACAGCTCCGGGCGGAACTCCAACTCGCGGTTGGTGGCGAGGGCGACACCCTGGCGAGTCATGTCGTCCACGGTGGGGCCGAGGCCGCCGGTGGTGATGACGACATCGGAGCGGGCCAGCGCGGTGCGAATGGCGTCGGCGATGCGCTCGGTGTTGTCGCCGACGGTGGTCAGGTAATAGATGTTCACGCCAATGTCACGCAGTTGGCGGGTGAGATAGGCTGAGTTCGTGTCCACGATCTCGCCCAGCAGCAACTCGGTGCCAATGGTGACGATTTCCGCCTTCATGACGATGGCTCCTCAGGTACTTCATGCGGGCGAAGACCAGGTAGTATAACACAATCCGGGGGCAAGCCTAGCGCCACTGGTAGAAAAGGGTCTCACGAACAAGTCGTGAACGTGTTTGTCCCCCCATCCCCGGCCCTTCCCCCACGAG
>DYGW01000256.1 GCA_020724485.1 Thermoflexus sp.
CTGAGCAGGGACTTGTGAACCAGAGCGGCCAGCAGCGGCAGAGTCAGTTCGGCCACGGCGACCGCTGCTTCTACCCGAAAGCCTCCCTGGAAGACCGACAGGCGCATCAGCGCCCGCTGCTCCGGCTCCGATAGGCGCTGCCATGTGTTCTCGAAGAGCGCGCGCAGGCTGCGGTGCCGCTCTTCGGCTGGCTCATGCAGCGCTTCCAGGTCGAACAGGCTGTTGGCGATGGCATCTGTGGAAAGAACGCGCAGCCAGGCAGCGGCCAGCTCAATGCCCAGCGGCATTCCTTCCACGAGTTGGCAGACGCGAACCACGCCCTCCGGATCGTCAGCGAATGAGAAGGAGCGGCTGACGTGGCGCGCTCGCTCTACGAAGAGCCGTATGCTGCTGTATGTGTCGGCCCGCTCGCTCACAACACTGCCGGGCACCTCCAGCCCCGCGAGGGGATACTGCCATTCCTCACTCAAGTTCAAAACCTGTCGCGAAGTGACCAGCAGCTTGACTTCTGGCGCAGCGGACAGGATGGCGCGGACCAGACCCAGATCGCCCAACAGATGTTCCAGATTGTCAAGCACGAGCAGCAGGGCCTTTCCGGCCAGGTGTTTGAGCAAGAAGGCCTGTGGATCGCGCTCACCTTCGGGCAGTTCGAGGGACAGGGCCGCCAGGATCGCGGGCACGATGGCCTGAGGCGTTTGTACTGAAGCTAGAGCCACAAAGAAGACTCCATCCGGGAACAAGAAAGCGGCTTTGCGGGCCACTTCGAGGGCCAGTCGGGTCTTGCCAATGCCTCCCGGCCCCACAATGGTCACAAGCTGACAGCCGGGGGCCTCAAGGTGACCTAGCAGTTCGCTGACCTGAGTCTCCCGACCGACGAAGGAAGTAGCCTGGGGGGGCAGGTTCATCTTTGGACGAGTGGCCCAGCCAGATGCATCCTGGGGGAAGGAGTGCTCCAGCCTATCCCCCTCACGGATTCTCTGGTACAGCGCGATGGTCTCGGCGTTTGGGGCGATGCCCATCTCCTGCTCCAACACGCGCTGGCACGCCTGGAACTGGGCGATCGCGCTTTCGCGCTGGCCGGAGTGGGCGAGCAGGCGCATGCCCTGGCGGTAGGTCTTCTCGCGCAGCGGATCGATCTGCAGCAGCCGTGAGATGTAGGACTGGGCGGTGTCGTACTCCCGCCGCTGGATGCATTGCTCCACCAGTTGGTCCAGGGCGAAAGTCGCGCGGAAGCGCAGCCGCTCGCGTTCCAGCAGCGCCCAGTCCTCGAACGCCTGGCTGTCCACGTAGAAGCCACTGAGGAAGTCCCCTTTGTAGAGGGCAGCGGCAGCTTTGAGGTGCTCGATCAGGCGCGCCTCGTCGCGGGCTGCCACCTGTTCGGCGGCGGCAAGCTCTGCCTCGAAGTCGTCTGCATCCAGGCTATAGCCGCTGGAGGGATCGATCCCGGCTGTGCGGCGTGTGATGGTCAAAGCGGGGCCTACCGCGCGGCGCAGACTGCTCAGCGCCTTGCGAAGGTTGGCAAGTGACTGGCTCTGCGAGCGTCCTTCCCAGAAGAATTCGGCCAGCACCTCGCGGGCGTAGATTTCGCGCGTGCACGCGAGGTAGATCAGGAGCGCCTGGGCCTTGAGCGGGATCAACTCGTGGACGGGCTGTGAGCCAATCCACATGGCGGCGGTGCCCAGCGTGCGAATCGCCAGGTGATCGCGCATGACCGCTCTTCCAAGAGAGTGTCGGGAACGATCGCGGAACGTTTCGCGGTACGCCTGGCTGCTACCATGCAATCAGACCGGGTTCGCCGGCAGGGTTGGCGGCGGGCGAACGCGGGGCTGGGCATCCGGATGTCCCGACTTCGCGATCCGAGCTTTGTGCGTTCTGGTGAGCCAGGCCGTCAGTCTCGGCCCACGCTCACCCTCATTGTAACCCAGTTCTTGTGTTTCTTATACCTTGTATGACTGACGATGCAAGCCAGTTCGCATGAGGAGGAGAAGATCATGTTGCGCAGATTCCTTGTCCTGCTGATCGTCGTAACCTTGACCGTGCCGGGTGCGCTGTGGGTGAGCGCCCAGGAGGAAGCGCCTCAGCCCATGGGCTTCCGGCCCGATGCGCCACCTTACGGCGTGCGCGGCCCACATCCCGTCGGCGCCATGGCCTTCTCGACAGGCGAGGCCGAGCGGGCGCTCGTAGGGATGATCTGGTATCCCGCACTCAATCCCAATGGGGTCGAAGAGGCCATCGTTTACGATTTTGGGCTGGGCGAGATCTTCCCGCCAGAGCTCAACAACCCTCCGGGCCGCGCTATTCTGGACGCTGCCGCTGACGCCGAGAACGGCCCCTATCCGCTAGTCATCTGGTCGCACGGGGGCGGGTGGGTCTGGCAGCTCTCCACCTACCTGCTCGAGCACCTGGCCTCCCACGGCTTCGTGGTGATGGCCTTCTACCATCCCGGCACGTCGTGGCCGGATCAACTGATGGTCCAGTCTGAAGAGGAAGGCGCGATCTGGTGGGACGGCTTCTTCGATAGCTTCTTCACCCGTCAAGGCGATATCACCCGCGCCATTGACCACGCCGGAACTCTGACGGCGGGTGATGGGCCGCTGGCGGGGGTGATCGACGTGGATCGTGTCGCCGTGATGGGCCATTCGACGGGAGGCAATACGGCTCTGCTGGCTGCCGGTGCCCGGCTGGACTTCAGCCCGGTGGCAGACTGGTGCGAGCTGGAGGTCTCCAACACCGGGACTGAGTCGTTGATGGTGCTGTGTGCAATGTATGGCGAAGACACCAGCCCGCTGGAGAGCCGTTTGATCGGGCTGGCTGGCGCGGACATTCAGCCGGGCGATCAGTTCCCCGCATTCGGCGATCCGCGCGTTGACGCCATCGTGCCGATCATGCCGGGGCCTGTCTATCCCCTACTGGGGGGCGAGGGCCTGGCCAGCGTCACCGTCCCGATGCTGCTGTTCCAGGCTTCGGAAGACACAATGGGCAATAACGAGTTCTGCGGCGATGTGGTCTGGGCGGACGTGGGAAGCGCGAGCAAGACGCGGGTGACCTTCCAAGGTGCGAATCACCTGCTGGCCAGCACTGGCTGTTCGGAGGCGTGGCGCGAGATGTGCTTCGTCTGCTGCTCCGACCCGGTGTGGGACGTGGATCGCGCCCACGACCTGATCGATCACTTCACCGCGGCGTTCCTGCTGGCGGTGCCGAAGGATGATGCCGAGGCCACCGCCGCGCTCGCGCCCGATGCTGTGCAGTTCCCTGGTATCGCCTACGAGACGATCGGCTTCCAGTAGTTCGCACAGGCGGGGCGGGCGGTCTGCTGCAGCGATCGCTGCCCCAGCGCAGGTTCCGTCCGATAGAACGAGTCATGCTGTGTCGCACCTGCCTGCAAGGCGAACGGGTTCTGGTGGGGGAGGGGGCAGGCCGGAGAGTCTCAGGGCTCTCCGGCAGTTGTGCGCCAGGGGGCGGCGGGCCTCTTGACGGGGGATGCGGGCAGACGGACAGGTGAGGTCTTAGGGTACCGGGCGCCCTCTCACAGGTCATCCCCCTCCAGCCACGCCGCGATGGCCGAATTCCATTTCGGCCAGCACTTTCAGCAGTTCCGGCGGGATGATCCTGGGAATGCCCTTCAACATGTGTCTCGCTCCTGCGCGCTAGGCGAGCAGCGCTTCTTCGCGCTCGCGGAAGTAGGTCGCAGTCTGCATCACCATCTCGTCAAGCTGCTGCTTGTCCGGCTTGCCGTACATGGCCGGGTAGGGATCGCCGCCCGGACCGAGCGGCTCCGGCGTGACGAAGCGGCCCGCCGTGTTGAAGCCGATCAGGTAGAGCGCCATGATGATCGTGTCGAGGTCCAGCGCCCCCAGGCCCAGCGCGCAGCGATTGCTGTCGGCCATGTGCAGGTTGACAAGCTGATCGCCCGCAGCCAGGATCGCCTCGCCGATGTGCGCCTCTTCCGACTGCATATGGTAGACATCGCCGTTGATATGGCGCACGCCGGGGTGATTCACCGCGGCAATGTAGCGTTGGGCGTCGGCAATAGTGTGGACGAAGCTGACTTCCGCCGAGCGGATCGGCTCGATGGCCGCCTTGACGTTGTGCTGCACGAAGAGGTCGGCCACCAGTTGCAGCGTCTCGACGCTGCGCTCAAACTCGACGTTGTCGTAAGCTTTGGGGCGACCCACCGCGCCCGGCACGACCAGCAGGTACGACCCGCCGACCGCCGCCGTGAAGGGGACTTCGCGCCTGATGTAGTCTACCGCCGCCTGGCGCTGCACCGCACGGTTGCTGGCCAGGTCGTTGTCGGCGGAGAACATGCCGCACACGCCCCCGACTCTGATCCCGTGATCGCCGAGAATCTTGAGCGTCTCGTCCACCTTGTAACCGAGAGCAGGGCCGTAGTGATTGCCGTGTAGCTCGATCCAGCGGATGCCCGCACGCTCCAGGCGGGCGGCGGAGTCGGCCAGCGACTCGATGCCAAACCCCCAGTTGCTCCACGAGAGGGTCAGGCGCGTCGTGAGCCGCTCCGGGTGCTCTTTCTTGAGCGCCACGAAAGCAGCCCGAATCTTCTC
>DYGW01000014.1:0-10184 GCA_020724485.1 Thermoflexus sp.
GCCGGCGGAGAGGGGGCAAGCCGAGCGCAGCGAGGCTGGGGGTGAGGTCAATGCCCTCGCGTCAAGCGATTCGGTGACAACCTTTGCACGCACTCCCAAATGGGTGAAGATGCGCACGCATGTGCCGGCCAGGTTGGCGGCGGAGTTCTAGCGCGAATCTGACGCGCTGCGACTGGGTAATTGAGGGGGCGCTCTGTATAATCGAGGATGTGTTTCGGCTACGTTGCTGGGGAGCAAGCTATTTTGAGGATCACGCTGTACGAGCATGGAGATGTCCTGCGCGAGTATCGGGCGGAGTGGAACGAACTGCTGGCGGACAGCGCAGCCAACCAGATTTTCTTGACGAGCGAATGGCAAAGCACCTGGTGGGAAGCGTACCATCCGGGCCAGTTGTGCGTGCTGGTCGTGCGCGACGAAGCAGGACGTTGGATGGGCATCGCACCCTGGTTCATTGATGTGGGCCCCGATGGACAGCGGACGGTGCGCACGGTCGGCTGTGTGGACGTTACCGATTACCTGGATATTGTGGCCCGGCGCGGGCACGAGATGGCCGTCTTCGAGGCTCTTGCTGGCTGGGTGGCGGCGCATACGGGCGCCTTCGACGAGATCATGCTGTGCAACATCCCGGAGACCTCGCTCGCGCTCAAGGGGATGTCCCAGGCAGCTGAAGCGCAGGGGCTGGCGAGCACCGTGCGCTTGCAGGAAGTCTGCCCGATCGTCAGGCTGCCAGAGACCTTCGCGGACTACGTGAACGGCCTGGACAAGAAGAACCGGCATGAGCTACGCCGCAAGCTACGGCGGGCGGCTGACGAAGTGGGGTGGTATATCGTGGGGCCGGAGCACGATCTGGACGCAGAGTTGGCGCACTTCATGACGCTGATGGCGGCCAGCAGCAGAGAAAAGGCATTCTTCCTCCAGGACGCTAATAACCAGCGGTTCTTTGAGCTAATGGTGCCGCTGATGGCCGAGTGTGGCTGGCTACAGCTCGCTTTTCTGACGGTGCGGGGCGAGCGTGCGGCAGCGTACCTCAATTTCGTCTACGACCAGCGCGTGCTCGTGTACAACTCCGGGCTGGCTCCGACGGCGTACGGTCATCTCAGCCCAGGTATCGTGCTGCTCAGCCGCCTGATTGAGCACGCGATCGAGCAGGGCTACCACACGTTCGACTTTCTGCGCGGTGACGAGCCGTACAAGTACGACATGGGCGGGCGCGACACCGGCGTATACCAGCTGATGATCACCGCGCCCGGCGGCGAATTGAAGCCAGAGGTAGCGGCAGGCGCGCGTGGCCCGTCCTACCCGCCGTAGGAATCAACGGTGTTGATCGTCTCGGCGCTGATGTAGGGCTTTTTCTCTTCGAGATTTAGCAGCGCCTCGTCCTCGCTGAGGACGGTTTGTCCCTGGTGGTAGAGGACGTTGTTGAAGGCGTCAAAACGGTAGCGACGGTTCACCCAGCCGTAGTACGGATGGTAGAAGACGACGTTGAACTGGAGCGCGTCGTCCTTGAGCAGGGGCGTCTCGCTGACCAACCACACGGGCGCGTACTGCTGCAGGTGAGGGATCGCTTTAGCGTCGCGTAGCTCGCGCATACGCCGGATACGCTCATCGGGATTATTCATCAGCAACCTCGCTTGACGGTGTGCCCCCAGATAGTGGCCCCTATTGTACTCACCAGGCGGCGGTTAGGGTAGTCGTAGCGCACAAAAACGCACCTGTCCTTGCGACAGGTGCGCGGCATGGGGCGGAATGCTCCCAAGAGTGGACGGTTTCGCGGGTCAGTGCGCGGCGCTCGCTGGTCCGCGTTGCTCGGTTTCCGCCAGTGAGATAATCCGGTTGCCAGCAATCTTGAGCTGGACGCCTGGCTGGACAAGAAGTCCAGGGCTGGTAATGACGCGCACAATGCGGCGCTCGACGCTGACATCGGCCCAGCCGCGTCCGACACGGATGACGCGACCGATCTGCTCGTGTGCCGTCTGCATGGTCGCTCGTCTCCTCTCGGCATATGCCATGCTGTAACGATCGATCCCCTGTGCGGTGAACGGGTTTGACGGGCAGTGGCAGAGTCGGTGATCCGGTGCGCAGCCGGACCCTTCGCTAACCTTATTGAAACACTACCGGGCGTTCTGAGTCAAGTCGAGTTTCTGTGTTTCGCCCAGGGGGGTGGCGCTCTGTATAATGTTGGCGGGAGCCTGTCGGGCAGGTGGGAGCACAGCTACAAGGTGAGCCAATGAGCGAGTCTTCCAGCTTTGATCACACCGTGTATCTCTCGCCGTTCACATGGCGTTACGGCTCGGAGGCCATGCGGCGCGTGTGGAGCCTGCTGTACCAGCGGCGGCTGTGGCGGCGGGTGTGGGTGGCGCTGGCTGAGGCTCAGGCGGAGCTAGGCATCGTGTCGCCGGAGGCAGCGGCGGACCTGGCGGCGCACGCCGACGCGATTGACCTGGAGCGGGCGTGGGCGATTGAGGCGGAGGTTCACCACGACCTGATGGCCGAACTGCGCACATTCGCTGAGCAATGTCCATTAGGCGGCGGCATCCTGCACTTGGGCGCGACAAGCGCGGACATCCAGGACAATGCCGACGCGCTACGGGTTGGCGTGGCGCTTGACCTGGTGATTGAGAAACTCGAACACCTGTTAGAAACCCTGTCCGGCTCCGTCGAGCGGTGGGCGGACACGATCTGCATGGGCTATACGCACATCCAGCCGGCAGAGCCGACGACCGTTGGCTACCGGCTGGCACAATACGCCCAGGACTTGCTGACCGACTGGGAGGAACTACGCCGCGTCCGAGGGGGCATACGCGGCAAGGGAATCAAGGGGGCGGTGGGCACGGGCGCGTCATATGCCGAACTGCTGCGCGGATCGGGGTACTCGGTGGCTGACCTGGAGGAACGGGTGATGGCCCGCCTGGGACTGGCCTCCTTCCCGGTCGCTACGCAGACGTACCCGCGCAAACAAGATTGGCTGGTGCTCAATGCGCTGGCCGGACTGGCGGGCAGCCTGCACAAGCTGATGCTCGATCTGCGCATCCTCCAGTCTCCTGCAGTAGGGGAGTGGGCGGAGCCGTTCCGCGAGAGGCAAGTTGGCTCGTCGGCTATGCCCTTCAAGCGCAATCCCATCACAGCGGAGAAGGTTGGCAGCCTGGCGCGATGGGTTGCGGCCTTGCCGCGCGTGGCGTGGGACAACGCGGCGCTGGCGATTCTGGAGAGGACACTCGATGACTCGGCCAACCGGCGGGTGATGCTGGCGGAGGCCTTTCTGGCCGTTGACGAAATCGTGGAGGCGAGCACCGGCGTGCTGCGCGATCTGCGCCTGTTCCCGGACGCGATCGCGCGCAATCTCGCTGCCTTTGGCGCATTCGCCGCCGTCGAGCGCGTGCTGATGGCGCTGGTCAGCGCAGGCGCTGACCGGCAGGAGATGCACGAGCGGTTGCGGCGGCATAGCCTGGCAGCCTGGGCGGAGATGAGCCGGACGGGGCGCGACACTTTGTGCGAAATGCTGTGCCAGGATGAGGCGATCACGCGGTATATTGGAGCGGCACGTATTGGCGAGCTGATGGATGTTACCCTGCATGTCGGCGACGCGCCGGAATGGGCGCGCCGCTTGGCGCACTTGATCCGCGCGCGGCTGGAGCAGCGCCGGCGCAGCGCAGGGGAGTGACCCCGGCTCACCGCATCCAAGAGGAATGAGAGGCTCATGCCACGAGCACTGATCAGCGTCTACGACAAGACGGGCCTGGTGGACTTCGCGCGGGGCCTGGCCGACCTGGGTTGGGACCTGGTAGCCAGCGGAGGCACCGCGCGGGCGTTGGAAATCGCCGGCGTGCCGACAACGCCGGTGGAACGGGTGACGCAGGCACCGGAGATGCTGGCCGGACGGGTCAAGACGCTGCACCCGGCCATCCACGCGGGGATTCTGGCGCGGGATACGACGGAAGACATGGAGGTGCTGCGCCGGCACGGTTACGCCCCCATTGACATGGTGGTGTGCAGCCTGTACCCGTTCCAGCGCACGGTTGCCCAGCACGGGATCGCGCTGGAGGACGCCATCGAGCAGATTGACATTGGCGGGGTGACGCTGGTGCGCGCGGCGGCGAAGAACTTCGCGCGGGTGGCGGTGATGACCGATCCTGGTGATTACACGAGCGTGCTGGCTATGCTGCGCGAGACCGGGCGCGTGAGCGAGCCGATGCGCCAATGGCTGGCGGTCAAGGCGTTTCGGTTGACGCGCGACTACGACACAGCGATTCACGCTCACCTGGCGCGCGAGCTTGGCCCGGCGGAGACTGAGCCGCTCCCCGATGTGCTGTCGCTGGGGTTGACGCGCATCCAGGAGTTGCGCTACGGCGAGAACGCTCACCAGCGAGCGGGCCTGTACGCGGTCGAGCCGGATGGCTCGCCGTTGGGGGGCGAGGTGCTCGGCGGCAAGGCGCTGTCGTACAACAATCTGCTAGACCTGGACTCGGCGTGGCGGGCGGTGATTATGTTCGATACCCCGGCGGTCGTCATCGTCAAGCACCTGACTCCAACGGGCATCGCCATGGCTGAGACGATTGCGGACGCCTTTCCGCTGGCCCTGGAGTCCGACCCGGTGTCGGCCTTTGGCGGGGTGCTGGCGGCCAATCGCGCGGTGGATGAGGCTTTTGTGGAGGCGCTGGGATCGCTATTTGTGGAAGCCATCGCTGCGCCCGATTTCACCCCGGTTGCTCAACAGGTATTGGCGGAAGGCCGGCGCAACTGCCGGCTGGTGCGCATCCCGGAGCATAGGCCGGGGCCGCGCCTGGAAATACGCAGCATCACCGCGGGGCTGCTGGTTCAGGAAGCTGACCAGGGAGACCCCCCCGACACAGCGTGGCAGGTCGTGTCGGCGCGCCGCCCCACGTCCGGCGAGTTGCAGGCGATGCGCTTTGCCTGGAAGGCGGTGCAGCACGTCAAGAGTAACGCCATCGTGCTGGCGACAGCGTCGGCAACGGTGGGGATTGGCGGCGGGCTGCCCAGCCGGGTGGACGCGACGCGGCTGGCTGTGATCAAGGCGGGGGAGCGGGCGCGCGGGGCGGCGCTGGCCTCCGATGCTTTTTTCCCGTTCCCGGACGCAGTGCAGATTGCCGCTGAGGCGGGGGTGACCTGTATTGTGCAGCCGGGCGGCTCGGTGCGCGATCAAGAGGTCGTTGAGGTGGTGAACGCGGCGGGCATGGCCATGGTGTTCACGGGCGTGCGCCATTTCCGTCATTGATCGGCGGATAGGCCCCTGTGGTCGGGCAGTTTCGGCATAGAGAAGCGAGGTCAGTTCTGCGGCATTGACGTAGCCGATAACGCGCGCACCATATGTGCGACTTGCTGGCAGTCGAAGCCCAAGATGTGGTATTGTAGGGGTGGACGGATGGTGGCGTGTTCAGGTGGCCCCTAGCGCGGCGAAAAGTCCTGCTGGCAAATGTGAGAGATGACACGCCCGAAGCTGAGGAAATGACTTGTCTCCTGGCGCAGGTGGTGCCATAATAGAGGACATTAAAGTGCATTATTTGCAGCACCTAGGCGTTTTCATGAGTCAGTGAACATATGGGAGGAACCCCGTGGCGAGTGTGACCTACCGCAATGTGACGAAGCGTTGGGGCGATATTGAGGCCGTAAAAGACCTCAATATCGAAATCCCTGACGGTGAGTTCCTGGTATTCGTTGGGCCGTCCGGCTGTGGCAAGTCAACGAGCTTGCGTATGCTGGCTGGCCTGGAGGAGATCACCGAGGGCGAGATCTTGATCGGGGACCGCGTCGTCAACAATGTCGCGCCCAAAGATCGCGATATCGCCATGGTGTTCCAGAGTTATGCTCTGTACCCGCACATGACGGTGTACGACAACATGGCCTTCGGCTTGCGGTTGCGCCGCACGCCCAAGCAGGTCATTGACGAGCGTGTGCGCCAAACAGCGGCCAGCCTGGGCATCGAGCAACTCCTCGACCGCCGTCCGCGCCAGTTGTCGGGTGGGCAGCGCCAGCGCGTGGCGGTGGGCCGCGCGATTGTGCGCGAGCCGGCAGTCTTCTTGCTGGACGAGCCGCTCTCCAACCTGGACGCCAAGCTGCGCGTTGAAGCGCGCACGTTCATCAGTAAGCTGCACCAGCGGCTGGGTACTACCTTCATCTACGTGACGCACGACCAGGTGGAAGCCATGACCATGGGCGAGCGCATCGCGGTGTTGAATGCCGGGCGTCTGATGCAGATTGACACGCCGACAGCCCTGTATGACCACCCTGACAACGTCTTTGTGGCCGGCTTCATCGGCAGCCCGTCCATGAACTTCTTCGACAATAGCAAGCTGATCGAGCAGAACGGCAAGATGGTGGTTGATACGGGCTACTTCCAGGCGGAGGTGCCCAAAGAGCGTTACGAGATGTACCGGCCACATCTCGGCAAGCGGATCGTCTTTGGCATCCGCCCTGAGAATGTCGCGCACCCGGACTTTGCACCGCCGGGCATCATCCCGTCACTCATCCAGGCGAATGTTGACGTCGTGGAGGAGATGGGCCACGAGAAGATCGTCTATCTGGAAGAGGGCGGCAAGTCATTCCTGGCGCGCATGGACCCGCGCGCGGACCTGCATGTGGGCCAGCGTACCGGCGCAGTGCTGAACATGGCGGTGATGCACCTGTTTGACGCTGAGACCGAGCAGGCGCTCCAGTAATCTTGCTATCCAGCCGGTAGTTTCCACTCAGGTTTCTGGGACCGTCTGTGGGCACTCACAGGCGGTCTCTTGTTGTATGCGGCGTAGCGGGCTGGTACGGTGGCCTCCACTGTCGCCAGGGCGCGAATCGGCGTAGACTACGCCTATGTCCTGCCTGATGTCCTGTCCATGTACCGAGCGTGTTCATCGCTATCTCAGCCGCGGCAACCGAGGCCAGGCTGCACGAGGAGGGCAGGTGATGGCTGACGAGACCGTGAGAGGGTGGCGGCGCGTGTGGCGCGCAGCTCAGGCTGTGCCGCTGCTGCCTGTGGCGGGTCTCTACCTCATTGTGCGCGGGCAGTGGCTGTGGTTCGAGCATCTGGACACGGTGCGTCCCGGAGGGGTTCCGGTGCTGGTCGGCATTGGGCTACTGCTGATCAGTATGCGCAAGGGAGCGCCAGGTCTCGCGGCGCTTCCCCCGCTCAGAGAAGGGGTGCACGCGGGCCGGCTGCTGGGGCGGCGGACGCTGCTGGCCGTGCTGGGGCTGGGGGTGTGCGTCTACACGGGACTGCGCGCGGTCGAGGAGACGTTGAGTGCCTGGGCTTTGCTGGCGATGTGGGCCGGGGGCATCGGGCTGATCATTGCCGGCTGCGTGCCCTGGCAGGCGATGTACGCCTGGGGGGTGATGGTGCGCGCAAGCTGGCGCGACGAGCGCCGGACGTGGGTGCTGATCGGGCTGTTGTTCCTGGTGAGCCTGGCTGTCCGGACGATTGACCTGGAGACGGTGCCCTACATCATGTCCAGCGATGACGCGCAGTTCGCTCACGAGGCGGTGTATCTCAAAGACGAGCGCGGCTGGGTATATAACCCGTTCCACATGGGGCTGTGGCACCATCCGCGCATCGTGCACACGCTGATGGCGTTGAGCATTGAGGTCTTCGGGCAGACTATCGCGGCGGCGCGCCTGCCCTGGGCGATCCTCGGCGCGCTGACCGTGCCAGTGGCGTATTTGCTGGCGCGGCGTCTGTTCGATGCGCGCGTGGGGTGGTGTGCGGCGCTGATTGTGGCAACGCTACCGGTGCATCTGCTGTTCAGCCGCACGGCAATGGACATGACCGGGGACGGGCTATTCATGGCGCTGACGTTCGCGTTTCTGGCGCGGGCGTTGCGCGAGAATGACCCCTTGGAAGCGGCGTTGGCCGGCCTGTGCCTGGGATTGTCACAGTACTTCTACTTCGCGGGGCGGATCGCGGCGCTGGTTGTGCTCGGCTGGCTGGTGGTTTACGCGCTGCACAACTGGCGCGGCATGTGGCAGAGGTGGGGCGTTGTCCTGACTATGGCGGTTGTGGCGGCAGGTGTGGTGTTCCCCAACCTGTACGCGGTGTACGACGACAAGGAGCGCCCGCTGAATCCACGCCTAGCCCATGTCAGCATTTGGGCGACCGGCGATCTTGACGCGGCAGTTGACCGGGGCGAGCTAAAGGAATACCTGATAGACCAGTCGCAGCGCGCGCTGCTCGGCTATGTGCACTTTCACGACGAAAGCGACGTGTATGGCCGCTACCACCCGCTGCTGGGCTGGTATGCGGGGGTGCCTTTCCTGGTCGGCGTAGCGGTGGTGGTGCGGATGGGGCGCGATCCGCGCTTTCTGCTGCTGGCGGGGTGGATCGTGGGCACGGCCTTTCTGGGCGGGCTTCTGCTGGTAGACCCGCCGCATTTCCCGCGCTACGTCAATACTATCCCCGCTCTGGCAGCGGTCGCAGGGCTGGGCATGGTGTGGTTCGCGCAGAGAGTGGCTGACAGCGCCGCCGCGTTGTGGACGTTGTTTGGGCGAGAGGCGCGGGCTGAGCGCGGCGCACTGGCGCGCTACACGCTGCCAGTCAGCCTGGCGCTGGCGCTGGCGGTGGCCAACCAGCTTTCGTTCAGCTACGGGTATCTGCCCAAGACGCCGGACATTCTATATGGCGAAGCGACGCGCCAGCTCAATGACGTGGTCGAGATACTGGACACGTTCGAGGGCCGCTATGCTGTGTGGCGCTTCTCCTCACTGGAACTGGACCTCAACGGAACCAGCTTGCTCCGCTACCTGACGCCGGAAAACGCCGGTAAGGAGTACACCAGCGATCTGCGCCGCTGGCGCGATGTGCTCGCGCCGGGGCCAACGGCGTTTGTGATCGCGTCTGGGCGGCTGGACGACGTGATGCCCACCCTGACGAGTCTGTTTCCCGACGGAGAATTGCGCCAATACGACAACGGGCGCAACGGTGCCCCGCTGCTCTCTGTGTACTTCGCGGACATCCCCGACGTTTCAGGAGCGAACCAGAGTGATCAGAACGGCGACGCTTGAGCTGGCAACAGCGGGCAACGGGCAGGTGATAGACATCACCGACGCAATGCAGGGCGTGCTCTATGGCACCCAGTTGCAGCACGGGATTGCGACAGTGTTCTGCCCCAGCGCCACCAGCGCGGTCACGACGATTGAATATGAGAGCGGGGCAGTGCGTGACTTCCAGCGCCTGTTCGACGAGATCGTGCCACCAGATGGCGAATACCTGCACAATCAACAGCGCGGCGACGACAACGGGCACAGTCATGTTCGCGCGGCCCTCTTGGGGCCGTCACTGACCGTGCCCTTTTCTGATGGGCGGCTGACGCTGGGCACCTGGCAGCGCGTGGTCTATGTGGATTTCGATACCAGGCCGCGCCAGCGCCGGCTCGTTGTGCAGATTATCGGGGAATAGTCAGGAAGCGATGGCCATGACCGCCAACCAGCCGAGCAGGGATGCTTACGAACAACTCCAGCACCTAAGCATGGCGCTCAAGGCCGAGCGCGAGCGTCTGGCGATCATCCAGGACACGATCCGGCGCATGTTGGCCGCGCCCGATCTAGAGACCAATCTCGTCGAGGTGATCCGCGCGTTACAGGCGCTGGGCTGGCGCAAGGTCACGCTCACGCTCCTGGACGGCGAGGGCGAGCCGGAGATGCGACTGGTCAACGGGGAGCCTGTGCAGGCGGGAGACGGCGTGCCCATTTTGCCGGGCGGCCTCTGGGAGGAGTTTCGGGAGGGCGCGCTGGAATCATGCCGGATCGGTGGCGTGTATGTCGTCGAGCGTCAGGGCGCTGCGGGCACCTTTTGGGAAGGTGGTGCCACCGTTGTGTTTGCCCCGCTCACTGCCGGCCCTGGCCCGCTGGTTGGCCTGCTTCACGTGGAGGAGGTGGCCGAGGGCGAGCGCCCATCGCCGGAAGTGCTGGGGCCGCTGGACATCCTGGCCGTCCAGACGGCCTATATCATCGAGAATGCCCGTCTATTGACACGAGTATCGCAGTCGGCGGAGGCGCTGGCCGAACAAGTCGAAGAACTGTCCATGATCCACCGGGCGGACCGTGAGCTGAGCGCGCACCTCAACCTGGAGCGCGTCATGCGCCTGGCTATGGACTGGGCGCTGCGGCGCACTGGGGCGGATACCGGCCTGCTGATGCTGATGGCCGATGATAGCACTGGCTTGGTGCCCTATATTGTCATGGGCTAT